>CAZHGN010000004.1:34220-59061 GCA_964532155.1 uncultured Acidiphilium sp. | reverse complement strand
CCCCTGCCGAAGAGCCGATTGCTCAAGAAAAGGGCTTTAAACTGACGGCGCCTGCGTACGCCGCCGAGGTTTTACCTAAGATGGCGACCAAGCGCGGAAGAAAGCTTATTTACGCTCCCAAGGAAGTTCTTTACGAAAGTTCCTGCTCGATAGAAGTTGCCGGAAAGAAGAACGACGAGGGCATCAAAGTTAAAAACATACTTGACGCCGAAATCAAAGAAGGACTTAAACTCGGCTACCTCGATAAATACGACGGACTTAAATCTTCCGAAATTAAAGAAGAGTACGAGAACGACACCATTTACGAAATAGCCGATCAAGAATTCAAGAAAGCGGGCTTACTGCTCGACGGCGACAAGGTTAAAGTTTTCGTATTCGATTGGACGGGCAACACCTTTCACCACGTAGGCTATCTGCCCGACGCCCTCGCCGAGGAAATGAAACCCTATCTTTCGGAAACGGATAAGTACAGCTTCGATATTTGCGGTATAATCACCGGCGGAAAATGCAAGACCGTAACCAAGGACGAAGCAACCGGGAAAATCACCGTATCCAAAGGCAAAGACGGCGACTATGGTATCGACATCGACATCACCGTATTAAACCGTAAAGACTAAAACCAATACGCAAAAAAGCCTCGAGAGCGGCAGTGCCGTTCGAGGCTTTTTATATAACTACAAGTTAAAAAAATTACGCGGTGCCAAAACTTTGGCGCCGCGTTAATATTTTGTTCTTAGAGGAGAGCCGCCGCTTCCTTATCGCATATAAGAATGCAATCGGCGTGCTTTTGCAAAATGCTTGCGGGAAGTTCGGTAGTAACCTCGCCCTTTACCATTCCGTAAACGGCTTTTGCTTTATTCTTGCCCGTAGCGATGATGAGAATTTTCTTGGCGTTCATGATATTGGCAGGTCCCATGGTGAATGCCTGACGGGGAACCTCGTCAATGCTCTTGAAGAGGCGCGAATTGTCCTTAATCGTGCTTTCGGTAAGATCAACGATGTGAGTAGTGCACTCAAACGGAGTACCCGGCTCGTTGAAAGCGATGTGACCGTTAGAACCTATGCCGAGAACCTGAATATCTTGGCGAAGTTCGGCAAGAACGGCGTCGTATCTTTTGCACTCGGCTTGTCTGTCTTCGGCTTTACCGTTTTCGATATTGGTGTTGGCAAGATCGATATCCAACCCCTCGAAAAGATTGTGGCGCATAAAATAAACGTAGCTTTGATCGCTCGTAACGTCCAGCCCGGCGTATTCGTCGAGGTTGACCGTCTTAACTTGCTTATAACTCGTTCCGTTTTCCTTATGATCTCTGATCATTTCGGCGTAAAGTCCGAGCGGCGTAGAGCCGGTTGCCAAACCGAGAACTGCCTGAGGATTGTTCTTTACCTCGGCAATAACTATTTCAGCCGCTTTTTTGCTTGCTTCGTTGTAATTTTCGGCAATAATTACTTGCATTATATTCCTCCGTTCGCGGAAATACCGCGCTTTTTTCGTTTTATATTTTATTCTATTCCCCTGCCGTTGTCAACCCGCGCGGGCTAAAGTACGACAAAAAAACCTTTACCGCCCGATTTTAGTCTTTTTTTATACTGAAGCGCGTGCACGGCGTTTATTCTTTAGGTTCGCTTAAAAAATTCTCTATTATACCGATTTGCTTATTCAGCCGCGAGGCGTTTTCTTCCGAAATCCCGGGGAGGTCGCGTATGACCTTTAAATTGCCGAGTACGTCGTTTAAAAGCTTGACGTCGTTCTTTTCGAGTGCGGCGACGGCAAGCCCTTCGAGGGCGTTCCCTTTGGGATAACCTTCGCTATATTCGGCGGCTTTTTTTACCGCCTTCGATTCTTCGCCCGTATTATAAAGGGCGAGGCAATATTTATTTTGGAAAAAGCGCAACTCCTCATCGCTAAGGCTTAAATCCTTACGCTCCAAAAGCAATTCGCAATAATCGGCAACGCCGTCTTCCTTTTCGGCTTCGATTGCGCGACCGACGACGTTAATAAGATTATCCTGCGTTTCGTCTTTTTCGTAAGCGCGCACGGCATATTTATAGGCAAGCCCGTAAATACCCGCGTCCGAATAAAATTCGCTAAGAGATAGCGGCGCGAACAAAGATAAAAAACCGTATGCGACGATACATACAAACAATAAAACGGCAACGGTGACGGATGCGGTTTTTAATATCAGTTTATTCATTTGCACCTCCGTTTTAGGCTTAGTAGTCGGCAAAAGCGTTTTATCGCTTATTGCCAAAGCAATTATATCACGCAAAAGCGGTTTTGTCCACTTTTTTTAATAACTAACCGTTCACGGTTGCGTTTTTTAAAGAAAAATATAACGAAAACGAGTTATAATCTCGTTACCGCCGTCATAAACTTTACCGTTAACGCGAGCTTTAAAAATGAAAAAACACGCAAAACGGTTAATCGCTATCCTTATTATTTCTGCTCTTTCCGCACTTTTTGCTTCTTGCACTAAGGAGCCCGATTATTTTTCGTACGTGAGCGATTTGAGAAAAGACGTCTTTATAGGCGAAAACGAAAATTTCGGCGTTATTGCTTGGTCGGGAGCAAGAGAAACACCCTACGCCGCCGACGGCGTTCCTCAAAAAACCGCCCTCGATATTACTCTTAAAGTAACGGCAAAGCGCGAATACGGCGACAGAATAACCGCAAAGATAAACTACGACGAGTACGAATACGCCGCGCATCTCTCCTTTCATCCGGTAAAAAGCGCAATGGCGGCTTCCGTCTCGGTGGACGTTTTGCCCAAAAAAGAGATGACCGTAACTCTTATTTACGGCGACGAGCAAGAAACGCTCTCGCTCTCTTCGGCTCTGCGCGATAACACGATTAGTTATACCGAAGCGCTTGAAAAAGGGGTAAAACACTGCTCGAAATTCGTAAAAGCGCACACCGACGGAGATAAATTCAACGCGGAAATTTCCGTAAGGCTTTTAGCCGAAAAAAGCAATAATTATTACTACGTAGGCTTCGTTGCGAAAAACGGAGAAAAAATCGCCGTCTTATTGGATGGCGAAACGGGAGAAGTCCTCGCCGAAAAAACAGCTTTCGCCTCTTAATAACCGTAAAAAGAAAGCCCGCCTTTGTGCCGTTAATCGACATATAGGCGGGTTTTTATGTTATATAAGGATTTTATTTGCCGAAATATCTTTTAAGCAGACCTGCAAAAGCCTTGCCGTGACGAGCCTCGTCGCGTGCCATTTCGTGCACGGTGTCGTGAATGGCGTCGAGCCCGAGTTCTTTGGCGCGTTTAGCAAGATCGGTCTTGCCCGCGGTAGCGCCGTTTTCGGCTTCAACTCTCATTTCGAGGTTCTTCTTGGTGGAGTCGGTCAAAACTTCGCCCAAAAGTTCCGCAAACTTAGCGGCGTGTTCAGCCTCTTCGTAAGCGGCTTTTTCCCAATACTGACCGATTTCGGGATAACCTTCGCGGAAAGCGACTCTTGCCATTGCAAGATACATACCGACTTCGGAGCATTCGCCGTTGAAGTTCATTCTGAGCCCTTCGATAATATCTTCGGGAGCGCCGCTTGCTACGCCGAGAACATGCTCGGCAGCCCAGTTCATATCGCCGCTTTGTTCGATAAACTTAGAAGCGGGAGCGCCGCAAACGGGGCATTTTTCGGGAGCGCTGTCGCCCTCGTGAACGTAACCGCATACACTACATACAAATTTTTTCATAGTTGTTTCTCCTTAAAATATCAAATATTAACACGCCGAAGCGCTTTTAACTAATTATTAAATCGAGCGAACGCGCCTTATGCGATAGGCTCGCTCTTTTTCTTTAAGCAGTCGGGGCAAACGCCGTAATAAACAACACTCGTCCGTTCCACGCTAAAGCCGCTTTTAATAACGGCAGAACGGTCGCAACCGCCGTCCACGTCGAACACGCCGCCGCATTTATTGCAAACGAAGTGCGCGTGGTCTTCTACGCAACCGTCGTAATGCGTTTTTTTGTCGGCTGTTTCCACCACTATCGCCTTGCCTTGCTCGCACAGCATTGCAAGATTGCGATAGACCGTACCAAGACTAACCGTCGGATCGCTTTTTCTGACCTGCTCGTATATCCACTCAGCCGTGGGATGAAGCTTGGTATTTTTAAGAACGGTATAAATTTCTTCCCGTTGTTTGGAATATCTCGTTTGCATAAAACCCTTTTACCGCCGAGTACGCTTGCGGCACGAAAGCCGCTTAACTACTTGCAGCCGAATTGCTTATCAGTAATGATTACTATTATCATTATAATCAAAAAAACTCTTTTGTCAAGAGTTTTTCCGAAAAAAGTTTTATTTTTTTAAAAAATCTTTTACGAGCTGCTCGGCAACCGAAAAATAATCGCCGTGCATTTCGATAGGATAGGCGTTTTGCTCGCGCTTAAACCAAGTTATTTGCCGTTTCGCAAAGTGGCGGATTTCTTTTAAGAGAGTATCCCTATAATCGTCGAAAAGATATTCGCCGTTCAAATATCTGTTCGTATATCTGTATTCGAGCCCGAGCCCTTCGAGAAACTCGTCTGTCGCCCCCTCGTCCTTTAGTCTGCGCACCTCGTCGACCATTCCCGCGGCAATGCGCGCGTCCAGCCGTTTTTCTATTCTATTATATAATTCGTCGCGCGGGAAAACGGGAATTAACTGAATATAATCGTATATCTGGTTGTTTTCGGTTGCGACGACGCCTTTGAGCGCCTTTTCTAACCGCCGAGATAAATGTCTGGGCGAAAGTCCCTCGGGCACACACTCGCCGAGTTCTATTAATTTTTCGACGGTCTGCTCCGGCGAAAGGGCGTTAATTTCTTCGCGGAGATCGGGATCGTCTTTTTCCTCGCTGAAATTAAAACCCTGCGTAACCGCACGCGAATAAAGCCCCGTACCGCCGACCAAAAGCGGCAATTTCCCCCTTGCCAATATGCCGTTAATCGACTCATACGCCAACTTTTGATATTCGGCAAGCGAAAAGCGTTCGTTGGGATTTTTTATATCGAGTAAGTGATGAACGACCTCGGCTTGCTCCTCTTTCGTGACCTTGCCGGTGCCCAAATCGAGCCCTTTATACACTTGGCGCGAATCGCAAGAAACGACTTCGCCGTCGAACCGTTTTGCGAGCATTATTCCGAGATCGCTTTTACCCGAAGCCGTCGTTCCGACGACCGTTACGATTTTTTCCATAAAGCACCAACCTTAAAGCGATTATTTACCCTTTAAAAAACGCCGCATCGTTAGTTTAATGCAGCGTTTATCGGTAGTTTAAAATCAAGCCGCAGGCTTAATAACAGCGTAAATTATTTAACCAAGCTTGCGCTCTTAACGATTACTTTATTGACGGGAATAGTGAAAAATTCAACCTTGCCGTCGGTAGCTTGGAGCGATTTTTCGAGTTCGGTAACCTCTTCTGCAGTCAAAACTTCGCCTTGATGCGTTCCGCTCGAGATTTCCTCTTGAGTCAAGAGTCCGTTATAATAATTCTTTTCTTCTTCGTACTCGTCGTATGTGTAATATTTATTCTCGGTCTTGTTGTAAAGTATTTTTCTTCCGTCGTCCGAACTTACGAGACCTGCAATCTTTTTAATTTTACCAAGGCTTGTAAGCGCTTCGAGAGAAGAACTGTCGGCTTTGGTATCGGCGTCGTCGGAAACGAACTTCCCGATTACGCAATATTCCTCCGCATCGAAGGGCGCCGAAGTGGAAAAACAAACAACCAACGTCGCTTTTCCGTCGTTGTAATTCTTACTGCTGTGCTTTAAAAGAATAGAGCCGTCGGATACCGAAAGACGGTTGCCCGTTACGCCGGCACGCTGAAATTCGCCGTCTATAGTTTTAACGTCCGCGTCGGCAACTTGAAGTTTACCCGCTTCGTCCATCTTATAATCGCCGAACTGCGCGTAAGACGAGGTAACGTTGGATATGCAAAGTCCGTCGTAATAACCGTCGCTTATGAGGTTCATAATATGCTCGATCGTCTTGGGAGCAAAGTTGACGTACAACTTAGCGGTAACGGTCGTAGTATTAATCTCGCCGTTTTCGTCGTAAAAATCAAGAACGAAATTAACTCTTTTAATTTCGCTTCCGTTGTCTATTTCCTTGCAAGCGCCAAGCGAGCAAACAAGGGCAAACGACAGCACGAGAGTTGTTAAAATGCTAATAACTTTTTTCATAATTCCTCCGAAAGAGCCGCCATCGCAACCCTTCTGTTTAGTCTTTTTTATACCGCCGCGCTTAGTCCTAAGCCGCACTCGGTATTTTTTATTAAATCAAAGCGATAAATTACCGCTTATAATTACGTAGTCTTTGCAATAATCGCCGAACGAGCGGGCAAATTGGCTTTGTTCACAAACTTCTGCCCTTTCGCCGACGTTATAATATTCGGCAGAGCAATTTTCCGAAGCCGATGAGAGAAGCGTTATCCCCAAACATGCGGCTAACACTATGCCGATAGCGGCGAGAATGCGCCACGGTGAAACGGGAGTTTTGCCGATAATTTTGCCGGTATTGCCGTTCACGCACACGTTATAATCCTTGCGTTTAAAATGGAAGTTAAGCCTGTAAACGGGGAGCATAACGTATTTGTAGGTTACGTTAAAGTGCCTTGTGGAAACGTTAAGATAATCTATCACGTCGTAACCGTAGCGATTAAGAATATCTTGACGAAGCGTGGAGTCGATAATCGATTTCGCATTGTTCCAGCACGCACCGACGTCGCGCACGTAGTGCCCCGCCGTAAAACCCGAAAGGTATTCCTTTTCGTACACGCGAATAGTTTCCCTTCTGAAAGGCATAAGTCTGTTGACTTCCTTTTGCGGAGTAACGCCGCTCGATATAAGCACGTCGTCGAAAAACTTATTGAACGTGCCCTTTACGTAATGCCACTTGATATACGTTTCCGTACGAGTTTTGCCGTCGGACGTGCGAACCGTTCTCGTCCTTCTTTCGCCCAAGCGCCCCTCGTAATAAGATACGGTATTACTGTCGAAAGTAAAACTCGGAAGATACAAACCGCGAAGATTGCTCTCCTCGAGCGATTTTTTAAAAGCGCTCGGCGCAAAAATCTTTTTCTTCGCCCATTTCTTGGAAAGCTCGACCGCCTTTTGCGACGTAATGACGAAAGGATAAAGGGCGTTAGGCTTAACGCCTGCAAGGTCCTCGCTCTTTACGATATGCGTAGTCGAGCAATACGGACAAATAGCCGAAACCTCGTCGGCACGGATGTTAAAAACCGCACCGCAGTTACTGCATCTGTAAACGGAAACCTCGTCGTTCCACTTTTCCGACTTTTCAAACGCGTCTTCGATGGCAAGTTCTTCGACCTCGGAGCTTTTGCCGAAGTCGTCCACCCTACCGCAATGCTCGCATTTTAAACATTGCGTTTCGGGATCGAAAACCATGTTTCCGCCGCAACCGCCGCATTTTATGAACGCGCTCTCTTTTTCGGCACCGCTCAGCCTTTCGGCGTCGCTTACCACGCTTTTATCCGATCCCGTCTTCATTATCTTTTACCGTTCTTTACGAAAACCTTAATATCGACTCAAATACCAACGCGCAAATTAGGCGTTAAGTTCTTCTAACAGTTTGTCGAGCTCGGCGCCGTGAGCGTTTACCGCCTCTTCGAGCGTTTCCATGTGCGCAAGAGCACAGCCGAGGCAGTGCATGCCGTATCTTTGAAGAATTTCTACGCTATCCGGATTAAGATTAACGATGTCTGCGACTAAGGTGTCTTTTGTGATTTTTTGATTTTCCATAATGATTCTCCTGACCCTATCGGGGTACTTTCGCGCCGCGCGCGTTTATTCATCAATCGCCCGCCTTTCGGCAAGGCAACCGTTTACCGTTTTTAACCTTTTTCGCCCTTTTTAAACGGCGACTCAGCTAAGACGCTTTCCGCAAGCGGGACAAAATCTGCTTCCCGCGGTGACTTCCGCGCCGCAATCCGGACAAAATCTTCTGTCTGGCATACGTGCGCCGCAGTCCGGGCAGAACCTGCTTCCCGCAGGAACGCTTCTGCTGCAAGAAGGACAAGTAGTCGCACCGCCGCTCGGTGCGCTTCCGCTCGGTGCGCTTCCGCCGCTCGACGAACTTGCGCCCGATATAGCGCCTGCCATAATGCCGCCTATACCCATTCCTGCGCCCATTCCTACGCCCGCGCCCATAAACGCGCCGCTCATTCCGGGATTTTTCGCAGCGTCGCGCATGGCTTCCGCCGCGGCAACCTTCATCATAGTGTCGGTCGCGTCCGCCATAATGCCGTATTTCGTGCGTTCGTCGAGAGCCTTTTGAACCTCGTCGGGAACGGACATATTTTCAATGATTAAGTTTTCGAGCTTTAAGCCGATTTTCTTGAACGCTTCTTGAACGCCGGCTTTTACGATCGTCTGAAATTCGGTAGTGTTACCCGCCAAATCGAGAACGGAAATCTTGCTTTCGCCGACGGCGTCCGTCAAACCCGAAACGACCATCGACCTTAAGTATTCCTGAATGTCGTCCGTCCTAAAGGTGGAGTTCGTTCCGAAAAGCTCGGTCATAAAAGTAGGAGCGTCGTCTACGCGGAAAGAGAACGAGCCGAATCCCCTTACCCTTACCACGCCGAACTCGGGATCGCGCATGATAAAGGGGTTTTGCGTACCCCACTTGATATTGGTAAACTGCTTGGTGTTTACGAAATAAACGTCGAGAGTTATCGGCGTTTGGAACGCGAAAGACCAAGAAGCAAGTTTTGTCAATATGGGAATAATATCCGTATTGAGCGTGTAAATACCCGGTCCGAAAACGTCGGCGATTTTACCCTTATGCACAAAAATCGCCACTTGCGATTCGCGTACGGTAAGCGTACTTTTATCGTTTACTTCCCTTCCTGCGTTTTTGAAAGGGTATTTGTATACCATCGTATTGCGCGAATCGTCGCTCCATTCGATGTTTAGTTTAAACAAACTGCTGAACAGTCCCATTTTTTTCTTCTCCCCGTAAAATTATATGCGCAAGACCGAACGGTATAGCCGCTCGACCTGCCGCTTATTCGTATTATACCATTACCGATAGATTTTTTCAATCGTTTTAACGCTTTTTGCGCGATATTTTTTGTCGCGCATGCGATAAGAGTCGGTTTTATTTTACCCAACTTCGGTTTTATCGTCCGTTTCCGAAAGTGCGCAAACTTCCGTACCGCCCTCGCCTACGGCGGCTGTTTCTTCTTTTTTATCCCTAAACACGACGAACTCGTCGAATAAAAACTCCGTAACGAAGTTTATCAACATCGTAAGCACGAGGACTACGGTGTCGTTCCAACCGACCGATTCGAGGGCGTTACCCCAAAGCAAGGACAGCGGCGTAAAAACGGCGTAAAAGCCGAGCACTTTAAGCATAGCTATCGGCACGTTGGTCGCGGATTTAAACGTGAACTTGCGGTTGAAGGTAAAATTCCACAAGACGGAAAGCAACAGCGAAACGAGATAACAGAACCAATAGTTCTTATCCTCGCCTATCTTAAAAACGCTTTCCGATAAAAGTTGCAACAGCTCGAACGAGACGATTTGAATCACTCCCGCCGAAGCGGAAAAGGCAACGAATTTTAAAACTTTGAAAAATTCTTTCTTCTTATCCATAGCAAAAAGTGGGGCTATAAGCCCGTTATTCGCCCTTACGGCGTTTAGTTTTTTTATTTTCGGAAAGTAGGTACGGCGCGATTTTTTTCGACAACGCGGCAAAATCTGCGCAAGACAGCGTTTCCCCGCGCGCCATAACGTCTATACCGCAAGACGTCAAAATTTCGTCCGTTTCTTCCCTACCGATATGCAATCCGTCCTTAAGATTATTTGCAAGCGTTTTTCGCCTCGACGAAAAGGCGATCCGCACGAGATCTCGATACGCAACCGCATCCGTCCCGACAAACTTCTCCCTGTCGAAAACTATTTTTACGACAGCAGAATCGACGTTCGGCACCGGGTAAAAATTGCTTCTGTCCACGTACATTATACGCTCGGCGTTGGCAACACGCCCGATCCCCGCGGTAATCGCGCCGTAATCGGAAGTGCCCTCTTTTGCGCATATTCGCCTTGCAACCTCGTCTTGCACCATAACCACGATGGAACGGCAAAGCGTGGATTCCTCGATAAACTTCATAATCACCGGCGAAGTTATGTAGTATGGCAGATTGGCAACGAGCATATATTCCTCGCCAATATGCCTTTCCTCGCTTTCGAGGTTTTGTTTCATTATATCCCTAAACGTAATCTCGCAGTTTTCCACACCGCTTAGGCTTTCGCCCAAAACCGGCGCGAGCGTTTGGTCTATTTCGTATCCGTATACGAATTTCGCACGGTCGCAAAGCACGCGAGTAAGCGTACCCGCACCGCACCCTATTTCGAGTACGGGCGTTTGCTTGTTCACGCCGCCTTTATCGGCAATCTCGTTCAAAAGTCCGTCGTCGCTGATAAAGTTTTGACCGTACTTTTTGCTGAACGTAAAACCGTGCTTTTTTAAAAGCTCGTTTAATTTCATATCCATCCTCACGACAAACAAAAAGAAATGTGCAATTATTCGCTTTTTAGCGTTTGATTTTTATCGGCTTTTTTGAACAATCCGAAAAAGTTGTCGCTTGTAATTTCAGCAAGCCTTTCGACGGATAAACCGCATACGTCCGCGATTTTTTCGTACACGAGCGTAACGTAAGCGGGTTCATTGCGCTTGCCTCTTAACGGCTCGGGGGTAAGGTAGGGGCAATCGGTTTCGCAAAGAAGACGATCGAGCGGTATCGACCGAATTATATCCTCTTTTTTCGCGTTCTTATACGTAGTCGAGCCGCCGAAAGCAAAATATCCGTTGCAAGCGGCGTAAAACTCGGCGCTTTCCTTACTTTCCGAATAGCAATGCAATAAAAATCCGCGTTTGGTAAGACCGCGCTTGTGCGCATCCCTTATTATATCGGTAACGTCCTTAGACGCCTCGCGCGAGTGAACGATAAACGGAAGATCTTTCTCGTAGGCGACCTCGATTTGACTTTTAAAGGCTTGCGCCTGTTTCTCTTTATCGTAATTTGCGTAGTGATAATCTAAGCCGATCTCGCCGATCGCAACGCATTTTTCGTCGTCCGCAAGTTCTAAAAGTCGGCTTATAGCACCGTTATCGACTTGTTCGCAATTAGAAGGATGAACACCCGCCGCAAAAAATACGCCGCTGTTTTCACGCGCAAAAAGCATGCTATCCTCGCTCGACGGCATATTGTAGCCGAGCGTTAAAATATGCTTCAGCCCCGCGTTGCTTGCTCTTTTTAAAAGATCGACGTCGCCGTTGAACGCTTTATCCGTTAAATGAGCGTGCGAGTCTATCATCTTATCACGCTCCCGTCGGGCATTTCGGCGGACGGCTCGACAAGTTTAACGACGCCGTTCGACTCCGAGCAAAGAATCATTCCCTCGCTCGTAACTCCGCGAAGAACGGCGGGCTTTAAGTTGCTGACGAGAACGACTTTTTTACCGACCATTTCCTCTGGCGAATAATAAGCGGCTATACCCGACGCAACCGTGCGCGTTTCGTTGCCGAGCGAAAGGGTAAGCTTAAGCAGTTTATCGCTTTTTGCGACCTTTTCGCAAGCCGTAACCGATGCAACTTTTAATTCTACCTTGGCAAAATCTTCTATTCCTATCTGCGGTTTAGCGATAACTTCCGCCTTTTGCGCGCAAGCCTTTTCGGCGGTTTTTTCAGCCGCTTTCGCAGCTTTTTTGCGTTCGCCTACCATTTTATCTATCGCGGCAAGCTCTTTTTTAATATCTATTCTGGGGAAAAGCGGCGCGCAAGTTTTTACAACCGTACCCTCTTTTAAATAACCGAATTTTGCAAGCGAAGCAAAATCGTTCAAGTCCTCGCAACCGAACAGCGCGAGAATTTTATCGGGCGCGTTCGTGATAAACGGTTTTAACAAAACTGCGGCGTATCTCACGCTTTCGGCAAGGTTATAAAGCACCGTTTTAAGTCTTTCGGTCTTACCCTCGCGCGCAAGTATCCAAGGCATCGTTTCGTCAACGTACTTGTTAGCCCTTCCGCAAATAGCGAATATTGCCGAAAGCGCCTCTGAAACGTTGAGTTTTTCCATTGCTTCGTCAACCAAGGCAGGCGTTTTTTCGCACAGTTCGACTAACTCGAAATCGTATTTCTCGGTCTGCTCGGGCGTATAAAGAACGCCGCCGAAATATTGATTTATCATAGCGCACGTACGCGAAACGAGGTTGCCGAGGTCGTTGCACAGATCGCTGTTTATGCGAGTCAAGAACGCCTCGTTGGTATAAACGCCGTCGTTGCCGAAAGGAACGTCGCGGAGCAAGAAATACCTGAGCGCGTCCGAGCCGTATCTATCGACGATTTCGAGAGGATCCGTAAGCTCGTTACCGACGGCGTCGGCTTTGCTTTTAGACAATTTATCGCCGCCTATAAGCAGCCAACCGTGACCGTAAACGCGCTTGGGCAGTTCCAAGCCGAGCGCCATAAGAATTGCCGGCCAAATAATGGCATGGAAACGGATTATCTCCTTGCCGGTCATATGAACGTCTGCGGGCCAAAAAGTCCTGAAGTTTTCGTCGTTTTCGGCGCCGTAGCCGAGCGCACTGATATAGTTGGTCAACGCGTCTATCCACACGTATACCGTGTGCTTGTCGTCGAAAGAAACGGGAATACCCCATTTTACGCTCGTTCTGGAAACGCAAAGATCGGCAAGCCCGGGCTTTAAGAAATTGTTAACCATTTCGTTCACGCGCGAAGTAGGTTGCAAAAACTCGGGATTGTCCTCGTAAAGCTTCAATATTTTATCGGTGTATTTGGAAAGACGGAAGAAATAACTCTCCTCTTTATCCTTATGCACTTCCCTTCCGCAGTCGGGGCATTTGCCGTCTTTTAACTGAGAATCCGTCCAAAACGACTCGCAAGGCGTGCAATACCACCCCTCGTATTCCGACTTGTATATATCGCCTTGTTCGTAAAGCTTGCGGAAAACCTTTTGCACGGTCGCGACGTGATCGTCGTCGGTCGTGCGTATAAAGCGGTCGTAGCTTATATCGAGCGATTTCCATATGTTTTTAAGCTCGTCGACGAGCGGAGTAATAAACTCCATGGGCGTAACGCCCTTTTCGGCGGCTTTCTTTTCGATTTTTTGTCCGTGTTCGTCGGTACCGGTAAGAAAAAAGACCTTTTTCCCTTTCATGCGATTGTATCTTGCGAACGAATCGCAGATTACCGTCGTGTAGCACGTGCCTATAGTCCAGTGTCCGCTCGGGTAATAAATGGGCGTGGTTATATAAAAAGCGTTTTCATTCTTCATAGTATCTTCCTCCTATACGCCTCGTAAAAAGAGTTTTCATCGGTTTATTATATACTAAATAACTTTAATTGTAAAACATAAAAGCGCGTTATACGGCATAATCTTTTTGTATGAACGCCGTTTTTTTTATTATTTGCGCACTTTCGCTATCGGTTTCGTGTATTTTTTCGCCCGAAAAGGTAATGCCCGCCGCTTTGAACGGAATAAGTCAGGCGCTTACGCTCGCTCTAACGCTCGTCCCCGTATACGCCGTTTGGTCGGGAATATATAAAATATTCGAAAACGCCGATTTATCCGACAAAGCGGCAAAAATTTTACAACGCCCGATAAACGCGCTGTTCAACCGCCCGCGCGCAAAAACGAGAGAATATTTATCGCTAAATATCGCGGCAAACGCACTCGGCGTAAGCGGAGCGGCAACTCCGCTCGGAATTAAAGCGTGCAAAGCGCTCGAGGACGAGGGCAAAAAAGAAGAACTCGAACTGTTTCTCGTGCTGTCGGCGGCGCCCTTCCAGCTTTTGCCGACGACGGCAATGACTCTTATGATAAGCAGAGGCGCCTCGAACGCGCCGTCGATTATTTTGCCTTGCCTTGCCGCAACCTTATTCGGCGCGATATGCTCGGTAATAATACTAAAAAGCCTTCAAGCCGCAAGACGAGCAATAAAAAAGCTTGCTATAAGCAAACTGCCTCAAAAGAAAAACGAAACACAAAAACCGACCGCCGCAAAAAAGAGGTTTTAAGATGAAATATTTAGCTTGTATTCTACCCGCCGTAATGCTGCTTTCCCTCGTTTGCGGAGTGATAAAAAAAGTGGACGTTTACGAAAGTTTCGCAAGCGGCGTTAAGCAAACGATCGAACTCGTTTCGGGCATTTTTCCTTATATTGCGACCGTACTCGTTATGACCGAACTTTGCAAGGCAAGCGGAGTCGACAAAATCGTAATAAAAACGCTCTCGCCCGTTTTTGAATTTTTGCATATTCCCGAAGAACTGAGCGAACTCATGCTGTTAAAACCTTTTTCGGGGAGCGGCAGCCTTGCCGTTTTATCGCAAATTATCGAGCGGCACGGCGCCGATTCCTATCTTGCAAGATGCGCCGCCTGCATTTACGCCTCGTCGGAAACGGTTTTTTATCTTTCGGCGGTATACACGTCCGCTTGCAAGAAAAATGGCGTAGGGCTCGCCGTTGCCGCGTCGGTTACGGCAAATGTTCTTTCGGCAAGTCTCGGCTGTTTCTTGTGTAAAATAATGTAAGCCGCCGTGTTTTGGCACTTAAAAAACCGCCTCTTCCGTACGAAGATAAGGCGGTTAGTTTTAATTTTTTGTTATTCCACGAAAGATTTTTCTATTTGGCAAACGACGTGATAATCAGGCGAAACCTCTTTTACGCGCTCTTTTATTTGATTTTTCATGCTTAAAGAATCGATCTTGCAGTCTTGCGGAATAAGAACGTCGAATATGAGATTGGTATGCGTGCGCCCGTCGACTATTCTGAAATCGTGCACCGAGCATTCGCCGTCGATATCCGCGACGATTTTGCACACGAGCGCCTTTAATCTGTCCGTTTTTTCATCGCCTACGAGCACGGGATCCATGTGGATAACCGCTATGCAACCGAATTTTTGCTCGAGTTCGCGTTCTACATTGTCGATTTTATCGTGCGCGAGCATAATATCCGACCGAGAATCGACTTCGGCATGCAGAGAAATAAATCTGCGACCGGGACCGTAATCGTGCACCATAAGATCGTGCACGCCTATTATTTCTGAATGAGCGACGACGGCATTATAAATGCGTTCGGTAAGTTCCTTTTCGGGAACTTTTCCGAGAAGCAAGCCAATAGTTTCCTTCGCCGGACGAAAACCGTTGTAAAGTATGAACACCGCAACGACGAGACCGCAAACGGCGTCTATCTGCCAAGCAAAAAGTTTGTATAAAACGAGCGAAAGAAGAACGGCTATCGTAGCAACACAATCGGTTATGCTGTCGAGCGCAACGGCGGACATAGCCGCGGAATCTATCTTTTTTGCCGTCGTCTTGTTATAATAAAACATATAAAGTTTTACAAGCACGGAAGCAACCAATACCGCCACCGCCCAATATGAAAATTCGGGCGAAACGGGATCGATTATCCCCTTTACCGAACTTTTCGCAAGCTCCAAACCGACCGTAATGATAAGCATGGAAACGGCGAGTCCGGCAACATATTCCATTCTGCCGTGTCCGAACGGATGTTCTCCGTCCGTCGGTTTTGCGGCAAGCTTGAAGCCGATGAAGGTAACGACCGAAGAAGCGGCGTCGCCGAGATTGTTAAAAGCGTCGGCGGTAACGGAAATCGAACCGCAAAGCATTCCAACGACGAGCTTTCCTATGAATAAGACGACGTTCAAAAAGACGCCGAGCACGCCGGACAACGTGCCGTATTTTTCCCGCACTTCGGGATTTTTATAATTTTTTCCGTCTTTTATAAAGATTTTTGCAAGCAACGAAAACATTATTTTTACCGTAATATCGACCTATAAGTCGATTATCACCACTTTTAATTATTTTTTACCGTTCTTTTTAAGCCCTTTATAAACCTTTGCAAGACCGCCGCGCGCCGTCTCTTTATAAAGCCTGCTTAAATCTTTCCCTGTAACGTACATCGTATGGACTATTTCGTCGAAAGAAATTTTGCGAGTTTCGGTCAAAAACTTAGCAAGACTAAGGGCGTTTATCGCACGCATTGCCGCAACGGCGTTGCGCTCTATGCACGGTATTTGCACCAACCCCTTTATGGGATCGCACGTAAGACCGAGATAATGTTCCATTGCAACCTCGGCGGCATACTCTATTTGATCGGACGTCATTTTGAACAATTCGGCAAGAGCGGCGCTCGCCATCGAACAAGCACTGCCGATTTCGGCTTGACATCCGCATTCCGCACCGGAAATGGATGCGTTTGTTTTAATTATATTCCCCACAAGCCCCGCCGTTGCAAGCGCGTCTACGATCTCTTCGTCCGAAAAGCCGTGCTTGTTGCGCATATAAGTTAGACATGCAGGTAATACGCCGCTCGCTCCGCAAGTAGGCGCGGTAACCACTTCGCCAAACGACGCGTTCTGCTCGGCAACGGCGAATGCGTAAGAACAAACGAGCATATTTTCGATCGTTTCGGCAGACTCGAAAACGCTTATTTGCTCGTATAAATACTTCGCCTTGCGCTCGATATTAAGTCCGCCGGGCAAAACGCCGGTCGCCTTTAGTCCGTCCTCCACGCTCTTTTGCATTTTTTGCCAAACGAGCAGTAAATAATCTTTTATATACGGCTCGCATTCGTAAACGAAGTCGCACAGCCGAACGTTTTTGCCGTCGCAATACTCTTTTATAGCCGAAAAAGTGTTAAGCGGATAAACCTCTTCGCCGCCATCGCGCTTTCCGTCTATCGAAAACGCTCCCCCACCAAGGCTTATTACCTCGTAAGTTTTTACCTCGCCTTTAAGCGAAGCGTAAACGCGCATGGTATTCGGATGCGATATTCCTCCGCCCGAACGAACGAATTTAACCTTGGTTTTTTCGCCCAAAGCGCGCCGAATGACGGCGTCCGTGCCGTGCCCCTTGCCGGTGTAGGCAAGCGAACCGTAAAGTTCTACGGAATATTCCGTACTCTCGCCGTTTTCGCAAGCGATTCTTTCGCAAGCCGAATAAATAGCCATCGTGTGCGAGGACGAAGGTCCGAATCCTATTCTGTAAAGTTCCTTTAAAGATTTCATATTAAGCCTCCGCCGACGGCGCCGACCGCCTCCGTTTTTTAACCGCGCGAAATAGTTTTACTACCGTTTTATGCCGTTAAACGGCAGTTTTGGCTTTCGTTTTTTGCCGATTACGGTTTTTAATAGCCGCCGTTACCGCGTTTTATTTTATAAAAGCGCGGAACGCAAGATAGTTTTCGTAAAGATCGGCTTTAGAAATAACCTCGAAAGGCGAATGCATCGAAACTACGGGCACGCCTATATCGACAGTATCTATATTAAGTTTCGCGACGTATTTGGCGATCGTTCCGCCACCGCCGCAGTCCACCTTGCCGAGTTCTCCGGTCTGCCATATAACGCCGTTGTCGTTAAACAGTTTGCGGATAAAGGCAAGAAATTCCGCAGACGCATCGTTAGAACCGCTCTTTCCGCGTGCGCCCGTAAACTTGGTAATGCCCGCCCCGCACGAAAGAAGAGTGGAATTGTTCTTTTCGGAAACGTCGGGGAAATTGGGATCGTAACAAGCGTTTACGTCGGCGGACAAACACATCGATTTAGATCTTACAAGCGCGGACGACGCGCCGAACGAACGGCAAATGTCGTCGACGATATCGGCAAACAGCACGCACTGCATACCGGTATTGCCCTCGCTTCCGATTTCTTCCTTGTCGACAAGCGCCACGATAGCCGTGTTTTCGTTGCTCTGCTCGTCGAAAATAGCCGCTTGCGCCGCATATGAGCAAACGCGGTCGTCGTGACCGTAAGCACCCACGAGCGCGCGATCGAAACCGACGTCTTTCGCCTTAAACGCAGGAACGACGGACATTTCGGCGCTTAAGAAATCCTCTTCCTCGATGCCGTATTTATCCCAAAGAATTTTAAGAAGATTTTTCTTTACCGTCTTGTCGTCGTCCTTTTCGCCGTAAGGAATGTTACCCAGCCAAATATTGAGGTTTTCCCCCGCGATAGCCTCGGATAACGGCTTGGCGCTTTGTTTTGCGGCAAGGTGCGGAAGCAAATCGCTCACGTAGAAGACGGGGTCGCCCTCGTCCTCGCCGACGACGACGTTCTTAACCGTTCCGTCGGTCAGCGCGACAACGCCGTGCAACGCGAGCGGAATAGCCGTCCACTGATATTTTCTTATACCGCCGTAATAGTGCGTTTTTGCAAAAGCAATATCGTCCTTTTCGTAAAAAGGCACTTGCTTTAAATCCAACCTCGGATTGTCGATGTGAGAAGCAACGATTCTTATGCCGGCTTTAGCAATATCCGCGGTACCTATTTTGATAAGAAAAAGATTTTTGCCGCGGTTGTTATAATAAAGCCTGTCGCCCGGCGCGTATTTCATTCCGAATTCGAACGGCTTATATCCGCTTGCTATCGCCTTTTGCAAAAGCACCGAGCAAGCTTCGCGCTCGGTCTTGCCCTCGTCGAGAAATTTCTTATACCCTTCGGCAAAGTCAAAAATCTTAGAAACGAGTTTTTCATCGGCTACTTCGTATACGTTCGTTCTTTTGTATTCTTTCATATTTTGCTCCCTTTTCGGCGCATCGCGGGCTCGCATATAACGGCAATCCGCATAAACGAGCCGCGCACCGTTCTTATTTACCGTTAAATTATAATCCCGAATAGGTCTTTTTGTCAACGCTTTGCACGGTTGCAACAAACCTTTTACCTTTAAAAACCGTCGCATAAATGCAAAAAAAACACAACTGTATTGACAAAAAAGACGACATAATGTAAAATAGCGTTAAAAAGAATGCGTCGGGCTTATCGAACGACAAATTCTTGCGCCTGTTAAAGACGGAGTACGAATTTATGATAATCGAAAAAAAAGAAAACGAATACCTTGTAAAAACCGAATGCAAAAGGTACGATTTTACCGATAAATCGCCGTTGCCTACGCAAATAAACGCAAACGGAAAAGATTTATTATCCTCGCCTATAAGAATCGTTTGCCGTGACGGAGACGAATCGTTCGTAATGGATAACGTCGCGTTTTATCGTTCCGAATTCGAAGGGGCGACCTTTCTTTCTTCGTGTACGGAGCACGGTTTGACAATAGTTAACGCTGTTACGAAAATAGAAGAAGACGGACTTTTAGACGTAACTCTTTCGGTTATGCCGCGCGGACCTTACGGAATGCTGGAAAACTTGGGATTATACGGCAAAAAAAGAAAAAAACATCAATTAAACGCCCTATACCTCGAGATTCCGTTAAAAAAAGAGCACGTAAAGTTCTCTCATTTATTCCCTTACGGACACTATGTGCGAGACGGCGAAACGATAGGCAACGACGCGCTTAAAATTGCCGATTATCTTCCCGAAAAACACCTTTGCTGCGGCTTTAAAAATCAAGTGCTCGTTTTAGGCGACGATTGCGGCGTGGGCTTATTTTTTGAAAACGACCGTGATTTCGTTTACGGCGACAACAAAAAAGCATTCGAGATAATTAACAACGAAAACGAATACGTATTGCGCGTTAAACTCATCGACAAAGCACCCGAGGCGTGGAAAATTCCCGACGAATACCTTGCCGATACCGCCGAAGAATGGACTCTTCACACGCTGCCGCTGTCCTTCCGCTTCGGGATTCAAACTTTACCGATAAAAAAATGGAATATAACGAACGGCTTCGAGCGCAACTTGCATATTTCCTGCTACGACAAGAACGATTACGATTATCTTTGGGAGCCCATGGATGAAAACTCAACCGAAATAAGGCTCGACCGCATTAAAAGATTAGGCGTTAAGGTATTATACGTTCACGAAACCTGGAACGATTTTCAAAACGGAATCGTCGTAAACGACGAAACAGCCGCAAGACTCGAAAAATTGGTCGCCGCTTGCCACGAACGAGGCATAAAAATCGTTCCTTATTTCGGCTACGAAATAAGTTCCCTTTCGCCGTTATTTGCAAAATACGGAAAAAAATTCTTAAGAATAAGCGATACCGAAAATTTAGCTTGGCACTACTTTAGGTATCCCGCACAAAGAGATTTACCGGTTTGCCTAAACAACGAATGGAACGATATATTCTTCAACGGTTTGACGGCTTTGCAGAAAAAATTCAATTTCGACGGCTTTTACCTTGACGGAACCGTTTGGCCCATTATATGTAAAAACGTAGAACACGGTTGCGGTTTTTATAAAGACGGAGAACTGCATGGTACGCACGCCGTCTACGCCATGCGCGATTTTATGAAAAAACTACACGCTTTTTCAAGCGAGCGCGGTTTAATTATAAACGTCCACCCGAGCGGCGCAATGAACCTTGCAACTCTCGCCTACACTTCTTCGGTATGGGACGGAGAATTTTTCCAAGCGCGATTGCTTAACGGCACTCTCGACGAAGTACCCGAACCCCTTTTAAGAACGCAATATTCCGGCAGTTGCACCGGTATACCCGTTTTTGCGCTGTGTTATTCGAATCCACCCGCTTGGAATTTCAGACAAGCCCTTTCGTTAGCCCTCCCGTTCGGAACACTGCCCAAGCCCAACGGAATAGGCGAACCGTTAGAGTTAATGTCCGTAGTGTGGAATATTTTTGAAGAGTATATAAATAAAAAAGCGGTTTTTCACCCTTATTACGAAAAGCAAGAAAACGCGCCCGTTTCGGTAAGCGGCGCACCGCACGTTAAACTAAGTTATTACGAAACAGCCGACGATATTTTGGCTATCGTCTGTTGCCTTAAAAAGAATATACGCGAGCAAGCTTGCATAACGTCGATTTATTCCTCGGCAACCGACCTTGAAAGCGGTCAACCCGTAAATATGGACGGAAGCACGCGTATCGAATTTTTCGATTTTGATTTCAGACTGATTAAAATAACAAAAAAGTAAGGCTATAGGTGCGTTAACGGCACTTTAGATAATCGCAAGCAATTATCGACAACCATATTTCGCAAGCGCGTTGCACTTGGCTAACGGGCACGGATCGAGAAAAACCTTTTCAATGATGGTTGATAATTTATTGGTAAAAAACTTACGTTAGCGGTTGACAAACAAACTAAATACGAATATAATATGTTCGTAAAAGGGAGTAGCCGACGCACCGCCGTAAATAGGCATGCGTTAGCGTTATCGTCATCACGACCGCAAGTCCGGTAACGCGCACTTTTTAGGAACGGCAAGACTTTTGTAATCTTTTCGGTTGCAAAAGTCTTTTTTTGTACCGAAAAAGGAGCGTAGGTATGAAAAAATATTATTTACAAACGGAAGCCGAAACGCTAAGCGCGCTTGACTCTTCCACCGACGGCTTGACGTTAGAACAAGCCGAGAAACGCCTTGCAGAACATGGAGCAAACAAACTTGAAGAGGGCAAAAAAACGCCGCTCGTAGTTAAGTTTTTCCAACAAATGGCAGATCCGATGACCATTATTCTCATCGTCGCCGCCGCCGTTTCTGCAGTTATTTCTATAATAGAAAAAGAAGTGCCGACCGACGTCTTTATTATTTTATTCGTAATTCTTTTGAACGCAACGCTCGGCGTTGTTCAAGAATCCAAAGCCGACAAAGCGCTGTCCGCACTAAAAGAAATGACGGCGGCAACGTCCAAGGTAATACGCGACGGCAAACAAACGACTATTAAGAGCGAACTGCTGACAGTAGGCGACGTAATCGTCCTCGAAGCGGGCGACGCAGTGCCTGCCGACGCAAGAATTTTCGAATGCAACTCGCTCAAATGCGAAGAAGCGGCACTCACCGGCGAATCACTGCCCGCCGAAAAACGGCTTGGGGCGCTAAGCGGCGATAAAAACGGCGAAGTCGCCCTCGGCGATAGGGCGAACATGGTCTATTCGGGAAGCACCGTCGTTTACGGCCGCGCGAAAGCCGTCATTACAGCCGTCGGAATGGATACAGAAATGGGCAAGATCGCATCCGCGCTCAGCGCCGTTAAAGAAGAAAAAACGCCCCTTCAGTTAAAACTCGCGCAACTTTCTAAAATATTAACCAAACTCGTTATAGGAATTTGCGCAGTCATATTCCTCGTCGGAATAGTTAGAGCGCTCGTTACGAACGGCACGAATATAGATATAACCGACTTCTTGGAACACACCGTTTTAAACAGTTTTATGGTAGCCGTTAGCCTTGCGGTCGCCGCTATTCCCGAAGGTTTGTCCACCGTAGTGACGGTAGCGCTTTCGATAGGCGTTACGAAAATGTCCAAGCGCGCGGCGGTAATACGCAAGCTTACGGCGGTAGAAACGCTCGGCTGTACGCAAATAATATGCTCGGATAAAACCGGAACGCTAACACAGAACAAAATGACCGTCGTGCGCGATTATACCGAAAACGGCGCGCTTTGCGCAAAGGCAATGACTCTTTGCAACGACGCAATGCCCGACGAAGACGGTTTAGCCGTCGGCGAACCAACCGAATGCGCACTCGTGGACTATGCAACGAAAAAGGGCTTGGATAAAAAAGCACTACTGATAAGCTCGCCTCGCATAAACGAACTGCCCTTCGATTCGGGACGAAAGGCGATGTCCACTTTCCACTTGGAAAACGGAAAAATCGTGCAGTACGTAAAGGGCGCGCCCGACGAACTTCTTCGCCTATGCACGAAAATCGCTTTAAACGACGGCGTTTCGCCCCTTGACGACGACCGCAGAACTCAAATCCTTGCCGAAAACAAAGCTATGGCGGATCAGGCGCTGAGAGTGCTTGCGTGCGCTTACAGAACGTACGACGAAGAACCTACGAGCGTTTGCGTGGAAGAAAACGAAAAAGACCTCACCTTTATAGGGCTTTGCGGAATGATCGATCCCATTCGCCCCGAAGTGAAAGAAGCGATTAAAGAATGTCGCACCGCAGGCATACGCCCGATTATGATAACCGGCGACCACAAGGACACCGCCGTCGCCATTGCGCGCGAGCTGGGAATTATAAAAAGCGCGACGGAAGCTATTACAGGCGCAGAGCTTAACGAAATGAGCGACGAGGACCTCGAACGTAATATCGATAAATATTCGGTATACGCGCGCGTTCAGCCCGAGCACAAAACGCGAATCGTTTCGGCGTGGAAAAAGCGCGGAATGATAACCGCTATGACGGGCGACGGAGTAAACGACGCTCCGTCCATAAAGTCGGCGGATATAGGCATAGGAATGGGCATAACCGGCACGGACGTAACCAAAAACGTAGCCGATATGGTGCTCGCCGACGACAACTTCGCAACGATAGTCTTCGCCGTCGGCGAAGGCAGGCGCATTTACGACAATATTCGCAAGGCAATTCAATTCCTTCTCTCGTCGAATATGAGCGAAGTGTTGACCATATTTACCGCCGAAATGCTCGGTTTTACCGTGCTTAAAGCGCCGCACTTGCTGTGGATAAACCTCATCACCGACTGTTTGCCCGCACTCGCGCTCGGCACCGAGCCTACGGAAAGCGATATTATGACCAAGCCGCCGCGCAACGGCTCGGACGGAATATTCGCAGGCGGTCTCGGCTTCGACGCCGTTTATCAGGGCGTTTTGGTCTCCGTGCTCACCCTCTTAGCCTATTTCCTCGGAAGCAAGGTTATGTTCGATCCCGCTTGCGGCACCGCCGAAGCGCAAGGCATGACGATGGCGTTCTTAACGATGTCTATGGCGGAAATTTTTCACTCTTATAACATGAGATCGCAACGCGGCTCTATCTTTAAAATTAAAAGCCGCAACGCACTTCTTCTCGGATCGATGGCGCTTTCCTTCTTGCTCACCGCCGCGGTTATCGAAATCCCGACGCTCGCGTCGCTCTTCGAATTTGCCGTTATCGATATCGGCGAATATTTAGCCGCGCTCGGACTCGCCCTCTCGGTTATTCCCATAGTCGAGGGCATAAAAGCCGTTCAGCGCGCCGTTAGCACCAAACGAAACAACTCCAAAAAGTAGAGAAATGGCGTTTATTAAGCGTAAAGGGGGCTGCCGCATTATGCGGCAGCCCCCTTTTAATCGACCTATAGACCGATTTCCTATATAATTTGTCTGCGGCGATCCTTTTCGCTGACGTCGGAAAGCTTCGCCGTTTGCTTTTCTTTTTTGGTAAGAGAAAACCTTGCGGGCTCGTAAATCTTTTTAAGCGAAAAGAAAATGGAATAGTGCTTGACTCCCGCGTTGACGAGATCGACGACAGCCGCCATGCAATCTTCGACGGTAAGATATATAACCTCTCCTTTTTTCACCTTGGGACCGGGCTTTAAATAAATGTCGACGGTACCGAAACACGGTTCTTCGGGGAAAGCGGCGGCAAATTCCTTTACGAACGCTTTGTTCTCTTCCGAAATCTTGCTTACCGGCGATAAAAGAACGGTTACGACAACCTTTTCTATATCGGTAGAGCGCATTTGTTTGTCGCGCACGGTGACGTCGTGTCCGTAGACGACGAGTTCGGGAACGCCCTGTTTGGTCGGATAACCCTTAATTACCGACGGCACGAGAGCGCCGATGAACAGCAGTAAAAAGACGGCGATAAGCAAGCCCCACCACTGCTCGGCGGCAACCATTGCCCCGATAAACAACCCCATACACACGAGCAAAAGAGCGGACAGCGTGATGAACTTCGTCTTTTTGGATCTGTTATATTCTAAATTAGGATAATACTTGCGCGGAACGCTTTCACATTTAATTTCGTCTGCGCAATCAGTTTGTTTTGCTTTGTTTTTTTGCATTTTGTTCTCCGTTTATTTAACGCGTAATACTCGATAATCGACCTATACGCCCGTTTTTTTATTTTTCGGTATCTTCGGTGTTTATAGCAACCGTATTATCTACTTGCATTAAATCGCTTGCGTTTTCCGCACTCTCGGCGG
>CAZHGN010000004.1:0-34120 GCA_964532155.1 uncultured Acidiphilium sp. | reverse complement strand
GCAACCGTATTATCTACTTGCATTAAATCGCTTGCGTTTTCCGCACTCTCGGCGGAAACCGATTCGGCGGTTACCTCTTCGGCGGAAACCTCTTCGGCGGTTACCTCTACTTTTTCGACATTCGGTTCAACGACGGTTTTCGCCGCACTTTCGGGATTTGCCGTTTCCGCCGCGGGTTCAACCGTTTTTTCGACCGACGATTCCTCGGGGAAAAGAAATTTGTCGAGCACGCCGTATAACACTTCGGGCTCGGCAAGCCCGTTTAATACGAGTTTTTCGTCGCCGAACCATACGGTTACTTTGTTAGAACCGAGCAATATGGAAGTTACGTCGGCAAGGTTTAAAAAGCTTACCGAGATCGGTTTTACGCCGCTGACCACCGCAATGCGCCTATCGGTTACGGCGTACCACTTTTCGTCGTGCGGGGAAAGCTTTTTTAAAATGGCGAACATCCATGCCGCAAACGGCACGACGTGAATGACGACGCTCGGCACAAGCACGAACAAATAGCTGTTGGAAACCTTGGTCGTTTCGCGTATTTTGGTCATTGCCCCAAAAAAGAAGCAGTCGCATGCGACGCACACGAGCCACAGCGTAAAGCAAAGCGCAAGCTCGATAAAAACGCCGTTGCCGCGCTCGGAACGCTGCTTGGTAAGCACGCGCTCGCCGCCCTGTAAATACGGTGTGAAATCCATTATTTTTTTTGACATTTTAATTCCTCCGTAGCCGGAAAGTTTTTGTTATTATTTAAAGGTCGCCTATTATATCGCGCACTATCTCTCCCGCAAGAATAAACCCCGCGGTTGGCGGCACGAACGATATACTCGACGGCGTTTGCCTTTTATTGCTTTCTATTTCGACGAGCGGCTTGCGCGGCAGTTCCTTGGAAAAAACTACTTTAAGCGACGGTATTCCGCGCTTTTTCAGTTCCCTGCGCATCACTTTTGCAAGCGGACACGCCTCGGTTTTATAGATATCCGAAACAAAAAACTGTTGATAAAGTTTATTGCCCGTCCCCATACACGAGATAATCGGTACGCCCGCACCGTGCGCGCGCTCGACCAAAAGCAGCTTAGACGTAACCGAATCTATGCAATCGGCTACGTAATCGAACTCAGACAAATCGAAAAGACTTTTGGTAAGAGCGTCGTAATAACAATCGCGCGCGTCTATTATTATCGACGGATTGATATCCTTAAGTCTGTCTTTGGCGACTTCAGTCTTTTTTTTGCCTACCGTAGAATGCAACGCAAATAACTGTCTGTTAACGTTATGTGGGGCTATAGCATCGTTATCGCATATTAGAAGCTTGCCGACGCCCGCCCTTGCAAGCGCTTCGGCGACGTACGACCCCACTCCCCCCAAGCCGAAAACGGCGACGGAAGCATTAGCCAATTTATCAAATTTATCCTGCCCGATAAGGCTGATTTCACGAATAAAATCACTCATTGCAAATACCTTACCCCTAACGCCGTTCGGTAATTTTTCCGCCGCGCACGAAAAACCGCTTGTCCGCACGAGGCAATTCCTCGGCATCGGTACAAGTTACTATGGTTTGAATACCGCCGAGCATGCTCAAAAGGCGTTCTTTTCGCGCCTTGTCGAGTTCGCTCGTCGCGTCGTCCAATATTAAAACGGGGTACTCGCCGAAATTGTTTTTAAACACTTCGAGCTCGCCGAGCTTTAACGACAACGCCGCCGTACGCTGTTGACCTTGCGAGGCGTAAACGCGCGCGTCCGATCCGTTTATTTTTATCTTAATATCGTCGCGGTGCGGTCCGACGGTGGTATAGCCGAGTTCGATATCCTTTTCCATATCGGCAAAATATCTGTCCTTAATCGTGGCTTTAATATCGCTCTTTTCGCCCTCGTATTTATTTTCGGCAAACACTTCCAAACGTTCCTCACCGCCGGTTATCAGCGCGTGCGCACGCTCGCAAAGCGGCTTTAACTGTTTTAAAAAAGCCTGCCTTGCGAATATTATTTCGGCGGCGACCGCCGACAACTGCTCGTCCCACACGGGAAGTGTGGAAAACACCAATTCCGTATCGGGATTTTTCAATAGAGTGTTGCGTTGCTGCAGAATTTTTCTGTATTTTTGAAGGGCGTAAAAATATTTACGGTCGGATTGAGATAGGGCAAGATCCATAAACCTGCGCCTGTCCTCCGGGCTTTCCTGCACGAGTTTGAGCTGTTGCGGATCGAACATAACCGAGCCGATATTGCCCAAAAGTTCGCCTGTTTTTTGCACCGGAACGCCGTTTACGCATATTTTTTTGCTTTCGCTCGCCGAAAAATCAATGGAAACGCACACCTTGCCGAGCGACGAATAGGCCTCCGCTTCAATATGGGCGCCGTCTTTCCCCTCGTTTATCACCTGCTTATCGCGCGTGACTCGCGGCGACCAGCCGGTGCAAAGATAAAACAACGCTTCCGCCGCGTTTGTTTTTCCTTGCGCGTTATTACCCGAAATGATATTAAGCCCCTCGGAAAATTCAAAGGTTTCCTTGATATAATTTCTGTAATTGAAAAGAGTAAGCTTGCCTATATGCATTAAATCTCCGTTAAGCTCCCTTAATTTTTGCAAAGCGGTTAAAGCCGACGAAAAATTAAAAAAAGCTTGCCACTATATCCTTGATTTTTACGGTGGGTTATTATATAATAGAAATACGCTTATTTTTACAAGTTACCGCACGTACTCGTACTGAAAACTCCCGCAATGCGAAAAATCGCAAAGCGAATTACCATAAAGTGCACGGTACACCTTTGATTTATTATACATGCATGGCGCAAAAAAGTCAATTAAGCGCACCTATTTTTTCTTTTTTACGAGAGGATACGAGATGGAAAATTACGAATTGCTATGGAATAAAGCACTTGAAATTCTTAAAAACAGAATGAGCGCCGCGTCTTACGGAACTTATATCGAAAAAATTAAACCGACCGATCTTATCGGCAGAAAAATTGTACTTAACGTACCTACCGAGCTTTACGCGCGCGAAATTTCGTCGCGTCTTCTAGAAAAAATTCTTCAAGCACTCGACCTCGCCGAAACCGGTGTTAACGCAGTAAAACTGACGGTCGGCAATTCGGACGTCGACTACCTCGGATCGGATTCTTTAGGCGAACCGCTCTTGGAAAGCGCAACCGAAATCAATCCGAAATACACGTTTAATTCTTTCGTGGTCGGCTCGTCTAATAAATTTTTGTATTCCGCGGCAAAAGCGGTAGCCGACGATCCCGGGAAAAATTACAATCCCCTGTTTATCTACGGCGGAACGGGACTCGGTAAAACGCATATAATGCACGCCATAGCAAACGCGGTAAAGGAACAAAATCCCGCGGCTACCGTTTTATACGCCACTTGCGAAAAATTCACCAACGACCTTATCACGATAATACGCCAAGGCAAGGGCTCGTCCGCGGCAAATCAAGAATTTAGGAACCGCTATCGCAACGTCGACGTGCTCATCATCGACGACGTTCAATTCCTCGCCAATAAAGAAGCCACTCAGGAAGAATTTTTCCACACCTTTAACGAACTTTATTCGCAAGACAAGCAAATAATTCTTTCGTCCGACTGTCATCCGGCAAGCATCGCACCCCTTTCCGAAAGGCTGAAAACGCGTTTCGAGGGCGGTCTTATGGCTCAAGTTTTGCCCCCCGATGTCGAAACTAAGATAGCAATCATTCAGCGCAAAGCGGAAGAACGCAAATACATACTCAACAACGAGGTCGCAACCTACCTCGCCGAAAACAGCGGCGACGACGTGCGCTCGCTCGAAGGACTTTTGAATAAGGTGATTTTCGCATCCCTTCTTCACGAAGAACCGATCACGATTTCGCTCGCTAAAGAAGCGATCAAGCAATCCGTATCCGAAGAAACTAAAGAGGTTATGACGACGTCGAGCATAATCGACACCGTTTGCCAATTCTATAACTTGCAAAAAAGCGAACTTATCAGCCGAAAGAAAAACAAAGAACTCGTCGAACCGAGACAAATTTGCATTTACCTTATCACCGAGCTTTTATCCGTTCCCCTCATCACGATAGGGCAAGCCATGGGCGGCAGAGACCACACCACGGTAATGCACGCGCGCGACAAGATCGCAGAACTTATACGCACCAATCAGAGAATAGCAACCGAGGTTAACGACCTCAAAAATTTAATACTGAAAAAATGAAAAATCTTTTCGTAAAAGGCGAGTACGACGCAATAGTCGTCGGGGCGGGGCATGCAGGTTGCGAAGCCGCGCTTGCCCTTGCACGCACCGGCTTTTCGGTGGCTCTTCTTACTTTAAATCTCGACAGTATAGCCTTTATGGCTTGCAATCCGTCCATAGGCGGCACCGCAAAGGGGCACCTCGTTCGCGAAATAGACGCACTCGGCGGCGAAATGGGCATCGTCGCCGATAAGACGATGATGCAAATTAAAATGCTCAACCGCGGCAAGGGTGCGGCGGTTCAATCGCTTCGCGCGCAAGCCGATAAAAATCTTTATCACCGCACGATGAAACACGTGCTGGAAAGAACCGAGGGCGTGCATATAATCCAATGCGAAGCGTCGCGCATACTTACCGAAAACGACCAAGTATGCGGCGTGCAAACCACGTTCGGGAGCGTTTTTAAAGCTAAAACGGTTATCGTCTGCACCGGCGTTTACCTTAACGGAAGGGTTCTCGCCGGGGAATGGTCGCAAAAGTCGGGACCGTCGGGCTTCGCCCCCGCAAACGAGCTTACGGCAAGCTTGATAGAACTCGGCTTTAACGTGCGCAGATTTAAAACCGGAACACCCGCAAGAATAGACGGAAAAACTATAGACTATTCCGTTCTCGACAGACAAGACGGCGAAACAAACGTGTATCCGTTTTCCTTTTTATCGCCGCGCGTGCCCGAAGAGCAAACGCCTTGCTATTTGGCGTATACCAACGAACGCACTCACGAAATTATACGCAACAACTTGCACCGCTCCCCCCTTTACAACGGCGTAATAACCGGGACCGGACCGAGGTATTGTCCCTCGATCGAAACCAAAGTGGAGCGGTTTGCCGACAAAGACAGACATCAAGTCTTTTTGGAACCCGAGGGCGGCGACACCGATGAGGTTTACGCGCAAGGGCTTTCCACTTCCCTTCCGCACGACGTGCAAGAAGAGATATACCATTCGATAAAAGGGCTGGAACATTGCGAAATAATGCGCTATGCCTACGCTATAGAGTACGATTGCATTGACAGCCTTCAACTTACCCCCGCGCTCGAATATAAAAAGATCGGCGGATTGTTTTGCGCCGGGCAGATCAACGGAACGAGCGGCTACGAAGAAGCGGCGGCGCAAGGACTTATCGCCGGAATCAACGCTTCGCTCAAACTAAGGGACAAAGAACCGCTTGTTTTAAGGCGAGATCAAGCGTATATCGGCGTGCTTATCGACGACCTCGTTACGAAAGGCACGAACGAACCTTACCGCATGATGACCTCGCGCGCGGAGCACCGTATTTATTTAAGACAAGACAACGCCGATTTCAGACTCACCGAAATAGGTAGATCGGTAGGGCTTGTCGACGACGAGCGGTACGACGTTTTCCGCAATAAATGCGAGGCGAAAGAAAAACTTTTCGCCGAACTTTCCGTTCCGCACTCCCCTAAGGAAACCGAAAATATTATTCTGCGGCACGGCGGTAATAAACCGCAAAATGCCTTTTCGTTTAAAGGCCTCATCGCTCGAGGCATTCCCGTCGCCGAAATAATGACTGAGTTCGACGCGCTCGACGAATATCCGCGCGATCTTCTCGAAAGCGCCGAAACGGAAATCAGGTACGCCGGATACCTCGAAAAGGAAAACAAAAACATAGAAAAGGCGGCTCGCCTCGAAGAAAAGGAACTGCCCCGCGATATAGATTATCTTTCGATCGAGGGGTTGCGCCTCGAAGCCCGCCAAAAACTGAACGAAGTACGGCCGCTCAATCTCGGTCAAGCGGGGCGCATCTCGGGAGTAAGCCCCGCAGACGTCGCCGTTCTTATGGTTTGGTTGAAAAAATAGCCTACGCCATACACTTTTTTAACCACAAACCAAAAAAAAACATCGAATAATTGATTGTAAATAACTGTGAAAATAGCATTAACTTGCACGATTCGGATGTATCGCAATATCCGCGGCGTGCAAGTTTTTCATTAATTGCAATATAAGTAAATTGCATGTTGAGTATATTTTTAGTGGAATTATTCCATTATTTAGGCACTTTAATTAACTACAAAAGTGCTATTTTGGGTAAAAATCACCCTTTTTCTTATTTTTTGTGTAAAATACTTGCATAAAAAATATTTTAGTATATAATAATATTAAGGGCGGAGGACTTCTGATTATGTTGATATCGTTAAAAGTTAACAACTGCTATATTTATAATAACGAAACTTGTTTTTCTATGCGTGCGAATATGCATTACAAACGGTTTTCGAGCAATGTTTTAAGCGTAAACAATATTCACGTTCTAAAAACGGCAATGATAATCGGTCCGAATAATTCCGGAAAAACAAACTTTGTTAGGGTCTTGAGCACAGTAAAGGGCATTATGCTCAATCAAAAATATAAGTTAAATAAAAACCTTTTTTCAGATAACCACGTTTGTAGTTTTGCAATAAATTTTTTGGACGAAGGACAAGAATACGAGTTTGACGTAAAATACAATTCCAATACTCAAGAATATATTTACGAAAGATTTTCAGCCGTTAGTTACGACTCTTATAAAAACAAGAAATGCGAAAATTTATTTATCCGCGATGCAGAAAACGACGTTTATTCTTGCAGAGACAACGCTTTATCGTCGGTAATGAAAGTTAGCGCAAAGAATAATATTCTTATATATTTATTGGACGTTAATCAATTTCCGCTGTTACTTAAAGCCAAAACGATTATCACCTCTTTTGCTTCAAAAATAGACGTTCTCGATATGAACAATATACCTATCAAGAAAACTATCGACATGCTTAAAATATCCGACGAAGCAAAACAAAAAATAGTTAATTTTATTCTGAACTCGGATTTATATTTGGATGATTATAGATATTTAACCGATGACGAATTACAGCTAAAAATAAAAGTCGGCGAAAGCGAAGACGAATTAAAACCTCAAGAAAACGCCCTATCGGTTTCCGCCTCTTTTATGGAAATGCTCCATTTATCTTCCGTATATAAAGGCATTGCGGTTCCAAGTATTATTTTTGACTCAACCGGAACTAAAAAAATAGCCGCAATCGCAAGTTACGTAATAGACGCATTAGAAAAGGGAAGAATTTTAATCGTTGACGAATTAGACAACAGCCTTCATTTTAAATTAACCAGAGCAATCATTGCTTTGTTTAATAATGAGTTAAACACAAAAGCGCAATTGATTTGCACCGTTCACGACGTATCTCTACTCGACTGTCAAAAATTGTTTAGAAAAGAACAAATTTGGTTTGCTCATAAGGATAGAGAGAATGCTTATTTATATTCTCTTGCCAATTTCACGTCCGAAAAAGATAAAGTAAGGGACACGACCGCGTTAATAGAAAAATATAAGCTTGGAATGTTTGGCGCTTTACCTGAACCCGATTTGTTTAAATCGTTAATAGAGGTGCAAGAAAATGTTTAATTTGCCGCCTATTAATAACAAGCATAAGATTTGCGTTATTTGCGAAGGGTTTGAAGATATTTATTATTTTAAGCGCCTGAACGAATTAAACGTATGGGATACCTCATACGAATTTATACTTATAAACGCAAAAAGCGCATCCAATATATTTGCTTGCTATCAAGACGCTTACAATAACGACAGGTATGAAGTTATTTTGATATTTTGCGACACGGATAAAAAACCTTTTAGAGAATACAAACAAATAAAAAAGAAAATCAACGATTTTCACGATGGCAAAAGCGTTTCTAATAAAATCATCATATTCGCTAACCCTTGCACGATGCAAATTATACTCTCACACTTTGGCGAAGTCTATCTTAAAAATCAAGGAAAGAAAGCCAACGCCGACGTAATAGAACAATTAACGGGAGTAAAAAACTACGACGCACACGAAGAACAAATAAAGGACGTTTGCAACAAAATTTTTAGAAGATCTTATCCCGAAATGAAAGAACGTATCTCGCGAATTAATTTCAAGGACGATATCTCTTGCAGTACGAATTTCATCGATTTTATTAATAAGTTCGAAAGCAACAATTTATCTTGGATAAAAAGCATAAATAAGTATTTACAATAATGAGTTCTTTTAATTCATATTTTTTACTTCGACTAAATCCATTTACATGTTAAACGTGTTTTAATACAAACGCCATATTCGGCAAAACGCCGATTAATTACACGCTAAAACTATAAAAATAGCGGTTGCTTGTTAATTTAGCAGCCGCTTTTTGCACTAAAAAAACACCCCGAGCCAATCGTTTAACCGACGGACGGGGTGTTTTATCGTTTGCGCTATCTGCTGTAGCGCTCCTCTTTTTTCTTTTTAGCTTCCTTGACCGTATAAAGGTAATCGGCGGAAAACCCGAATTTTTTCAGTTTATCCACCGCCCAGCGCGCAAGCATTTCGTCGGGATATATACCGCAAACGGTACTTCCGCTACCCGTCATAAAGACAACCGACGGAGAAAGTGATTTTATAGCCTCGAACGCATCTTTCACGTCGGGATTAACAGAGCAAGCGGCGGGATACAAATCGTTTATGCAACCCGCAAGCCCCGCGGCGTAATCGTCGTCCTCGGACGAAAGGAACCGCACGAGTCCGTCGAGCATTGCTCCGTCGGTAGTCGGAAGTTCGAGCTCGTCGAATTCCTCGAAGCAAGCGCTCGTATTGACTCCCGAATCGGGATAAACGGCAACTATATGAAGCCTTTTGAAGCAGTCGATCGGCGTTATTATTTCGCCGCGGCCGCCAATCCTTGCAAAACCGCCGCTTAGCATATACGGCGTATCGCTACCGAGCTGAGCGGCAAGGGGCGACAAGTCGTCCTCTACCTTATAAAGTTTAGCCATTGCTCTAAGAACGGCTGCGGCATCCGCGGAAGAACCGCCCATTCCGCCGCCGAGCGGTATCGCTTTGCGTATGTAAATATCAACGCCATTGGTATTATATTTTTCCTTAAAAAGCGCCGCCGCCTTGTACGCGTTGTCGTTATCGTAGCCGAAACCGTATATATATTCTCTTAGTCCCGACGGTTTTATGTTTATTTTATCGTCGTAGCGCGTAGCAACGGTTACGTCGTCGTATAGATCGACCGATGCAACCACGCTGTCTATCGGATGAAATCCGTCCGTGCGCTTTCCGACGTAAAGAGCGAGATTGATTTTCGCGTACGCTTTTTCTTTAGTTCTCATTTTTTTCCTCTAAAAATAGGGCTATAAGCCCGTTATCGCACGTTTCACACAAAACAAGCGACGGTTATTCCATGTCGATTTTTTTATATATCACTATACCGGAATCCCTTTCGGTCGGAAAGCGAAGTTCGGGGTTTTGCCTATAAAGCTCATCTTCGGAAACGCGCGCTTTTTTGCAAACAGACCAAGCGCATTCCCCCTTTTCGACGAAAATAATTTTAACGGCAGACGAATCGCTTTCGAGCTCGTCGCCCAAGCGTATATCGGTAAGCGCGAATATTTTTGAAGTCGTAAAGTATGCCACCGTAAAGAATAATTCGCACTCTAAAACGCACTTTTCGTCAAGTTCCTTAACTGCAAACGAATGGGGAATTATCTCGACGTCGGCAGGATCGCCGTCGCAATCGAACTCGCAAGAAAAAGGAAGTTCCGCCTTTGCTTGCCTAACCGTACCGTCCTTGGAACGCACCAAAAGTTCCGCGCGCACAAGCCCGGACGGCTTGAGTTTTCCGTTTTCCTTGCGGTAATCGAATGCGTCTATCGAACCGCCTATAACGCCGACGACGTAGTCTTCGCCCTTGTCGGACGCCGCTTCGCCGAAGCATTTGGTTTTAAGCTCGCACAGCCTTAAATCGCTCGAATAAACGATCTCGTCGCGCTCGCAGTCGATGGCGTTAGTCTTGGAAAAGCCGTCTACCGCAACGGAAACACACTCGATATCGAACGCCGCGACGGTAAAACGCAAGGTATAATTTCCCGAAACGGTCGAAAGTCTGCCCTCTTCGGCATTTTCTATTTTATAGTTTGCCGAAAGCACTTCGCCGAAAACGAAATAGCGCGTTTCCACACCGCCGCCCTCGCACTCAGCCTCGTATTTAAAAGGAACGGTGAGGCTTTCGCGAATGAACTCGCCGCGCTTGGTATAAAAAAGAAATTCCGAAAGGATTTCGCCGTCTATAACGGCGACGTCGGGCTGAGCGGTTACACGCGTAACGCGTACGCGCTCCTCATGAGAAAGCATGGCTTCTATCTCGAAAGGATATTCCCTATCCCCCTCGAAATCGCCTACGGCGGTACGTCTAAAGGCGGGAACAGCGACCGATATTTCCTCGTTTTTTGTAACCAAGTTATCGCCCCGCTCTACGACGCTAACGCCAATCGTATTAAAAAAGTTGACCTCGGAGTCGATTATCGCACTAATCGTATACTCGTCGCCGCTTTGTTCGCTCTTTATATCGCCTACCGAATAGCACACGCCGACGGGTGCTTTTCCGCCTATTCTCTCGTCTGAAAACGCAGACGAAAAATCCACGGCGTAATCGTCTTGAACAAAGCCGTCGTCCGTTTTTTGCACTATTGAAAACAGAGCGGTGCTATAGGCGGCGCATTCGTTGCCGTCGACCTTGACGTCTCTCGTTCTGACAGTCGCACGAACGGCGATTATCGAGCCGTCTTCTCTCGGCTTAAAGCCGAATGATATAGGGCTTGAAGTAATCGACCTAAAATATTCGGTCCGCTCGATTTGTTTATCGTTTATCAAAATTCAACCTCCCGCAAAAACGCTTTTCATTACGATAATGTTTATGCGGAAAATTGAACGCATATGCAAAAAAGCAATAATAAAAACCGCAGAAAACTCCGCGGTCTTTACTACAGTTCGATTAACGCAAGCGAATTATTCTTCGCTGATAGCGCCTACAGGGCAGTTAGCCGCGCAATTTCCGCAGGAAATGCAGGTATCGGCGTCAATATTATACTGAGTATCTCCCTCGGCAATAGCGTTTACGGGGCAGTTAGCCGCGCAAGTTCCGCAGGAAATGCAGGTATCGTTAATTTTGAATGCCATAATTGTTACCTCCGTTATTTTCTTAAATCGTATACGGGCAAGGCGCGTGCGCGCCGCCGTGATTCCGTTTTTAACGGCGAGCTTGCTTGCTCGTCCGTATTATTGTAACATATTTTTTTCGGTTTGTATATGCTTTTTATAAATTTTTTCGGTTTTTTTCTTTTTTTTATTAAGAAAAAAGCAAAAGCGCCGCAAACCCTGCTAAAGTAGCAAACTAACCGTCCCCCTTAAACAAAGCCTCGCTAACACGATTTGCAAAAGCGTAGTTTGCAATAACAATCGCCGTTAAAGCAAGGGGGCGAACAATCCCATTATGATTTTCACTGCTTTTTCGTATAGCGTTAGTTTTGCGCTTTCTTCCGTTTGCAGTATGCCGTCTTTTAAAGCGGTGGTCAAATAATCGTCTTTAATATCTTTAAGTGCGGACGTTTTGCACATAAAACAACCGCATTCGTAGTGGTGAACGAAACTTCTATAATCGAAATTAACCGTTCCCACAACGCCGAACTCGTCGTCGGCAAGTATGATTTTAGAGTGCATAAAGCCGGGACCGTATTCGTATATCTTCACGCCGGCGGCGATAAGCTTTGCGTAAGCCGACCGAGTCATTGCGAAAACGTACTTTTTATCGGGAACGTGCGGCGTTATGATGCGCACGTCGACTCCGCGTTTAGCCGCAAACACGAGCGCTTCTTCCGCTTCGTACCCCATTATCAAATACGGCGTTGCGATATAAAGATATTTCTTCGCCGAATAAATTATTCCGAGATATAAATTTTTTCCTATATAATCGTTATACGCGGGGCGCGGGCCGTCGGCATAAGGCTGAACGAAGCCGTCGCTCTTAACGCCGTCCGCGCGAGCCAGAAACTCCGCGGGCTCGAGAGGTTCGGGAGCAAAAACGTTGTAAAGCTGTGTAAACATGAACACAAAACCTTGCACGGCTTCGCCGCAAACTCTGACGGCGCAGTCCTTCCATTTGCCGAACGGCTCTTCCACATTGGCGTATTCGTCGGCGATATTGACTCCGCCGGTATAAGCGACCTTTCCGTCTATTACGGCGATTTTACGGTGATCTCTGTTGTTGTGCAAGGTAGTGGCTATCGGCAAAAACGGATTGAATTTATAGCAAAAAATGCCCTCGCGCCTAAGCTCAATATCAAACGCACCGGGCGTTTTCTTCATGCTTCCTATGTCGTCGTACAACATGAAAACTCGCACGCCCGCCATAACTCTTTCGACAAGCGCATCGTGTAGCGCGTTCCAAATTTCACCCGGCGTTACGATAAAATATTCGAGAAAAATATAATTTTCCGCCCTCTTTATATCTTCTATAAGCGAAGCGAAAAATTGCTCGCCGCTCGGTAAATATTTCGCTTCCGTATTTACGAACGCAGGAATACCGCAGACGTTTTCCAAGTATTCGGAAAGCGACCGACCGCAAGGCGACTGCTCTTCGAACGCGCGACAAACGGTTTCGTCCGACTTAAGGTATAACGACGCCTCTTTATTGACCTGTTCGAAACGCTTTTTTGCCTTGCGCGTTTGCTGCGGACTGCCAAACATGCAATATATCACGACGCCCGCAACCGAAAGTAATATAATAACGATGGACCAAACGAGTTTATGCGCGGCGGGCTCGTCCTTATTAAGTACGTGAATTAGTACGAAGATCGAAAGAAGCGTTAGTATTGCCTGAGCGTAAATCAGCCTATGACCTAACGATATTACGAAAAAGACCGTCAATGCAATCTGAAACAGTATAAGCAAGCCGCAAATTAAAAACCGCGTGGGAAACGCCGCGCGCCGACGGCCGATTTTTTCATTCTTTTTTATCTTATTTTTTCTTCCCATATACGCTCCGCATATAAAAATAGTCGATAACGGTGCTATAGCCCGATATTTTGTTAATGTACTATTGTGTTTATTATAACTTAAAAAAAATTATAACGGTTCTAATGCATCGCCCGTTAACCACCGCTACGCGCATTGCCGCCTACCGCCTTAACGATATTTTACCACTGTTATAGGCGTTTGGCAAGAAAATAATAACGATTAATTTAATCGAGATAAACCGAATATAAAATAACGACTAAATCTACTTTTTGTTCTAACCGATAAAATGCGGGCATATATTTAAAACGAGCTTTAAAAAGTGAGGTGCGATTATGAACGACGGAATGGAATACGCAAGACTTATAGGAATCCCTTCGCCTTCGTGCGAATACGTGACGAAGAAGAAAAAACCAACCTTTTTTAGAAAGAAAAGCCTTATTAAAAAGGTAAACGACGAACTCGACGAAACGAAAGCAACCGAACACGAAGGCGCTCATCCTGCCGTTTGCGAGGGCGACTGCGAAAGATGCTTGGACTTAGGCGAATGCGCTTGCAAAACCGATTGCGACTGCGACTGCGAAAAACCGCATACCGACAAACGCGAACGCAGACTTAGCGGAATAATAACGGCGCAAGTCGTAGCCGCGCTGATGCTCGTTGCGGCGATAATCGTTACAAACGTGTTTTGGGAAAACAGCGGAATGAACAACCTTATTCGCAGCGTTTTCGGTCAAGAAACTACTAACGAAATAACCGACGAGCGCGTGTATAGCGATTTTTCGCTCAATCTACCCGTAAAAAGCGAGGGCATAACTCTCGTGAAGGGGGTAATTTCCGTAGTCGGCGAGTATTCGCTTTACCCCGTTTGCGAGGGCACGGTGGATAATATCGTAAAGAACGAAAACGGAACGTATACGGTTACCGTCAAGCACAGCGAAAACTTTTCAAGCGTGATAGAGGGCGCGGATCTCGTATACTTTTCCAAAGGCGAAAAGGTGAACAAAAACGTCCCGGTATGCCATACTTCCGAAAAAGCCTCGGTTTATCTGTACGACGGAGAAAGCCTGCTCACCGATTTTGCCGCGACGGAAAATTCGATCGTTTTTAATAAATGAAACTGACGATACATCCCCTGTTTTTCGTCTTCGGCTTATACTTTGCCCTAACCGGCAAAGTATTTTTATTCCTCACCTTTACGCTGACCGCGCTTATGCACGAATACGGCCACGCGCTCGCCGCCGAACGTCTCGGCTATAAGATGAACAAAATAACGCTAATGCCGTACGGAGCAGTGATTAACGGTGCTATAGGCGGACTTTCTTATAAAGACGAGGTAACCGTTGCGCTTGCGGGACCGCTCACTAACTTGTTTATTTGCATACTATTTACCGCCGCTTGGTGGCTTGTTCCCGAGATATATCCGTATACCGACACGGTGCTTTTTGCAAACCTCTCGGTTGCGGCAATCAATATTTTACCGGCGTACCCCCTTGACGGCGGCAGAATAGTCGCGGCGGCGTTATCGCTTAAATTTCCGCAAAAAAAGGTGCTTTTCGCAATGAAAATCATCGGCGCGGTTATAGGCGCAACTCTTCTTGGCGCATTCATTTTCTCTTTGTTTAACACACCGAATATTTCCCTTTTATTCTTCTCTTTATTCATACTCGTCGGTGCGCTTAAAAAGACGGACGAGCGCGCCTACGTTAAAGCGTATGGCAAAAAAATCGACCGAAAAGGCGTTAAGGAATGTAAAAAACTGCTCGTCGGCGGTAACGTTCTTCTTAAAACGCTTATGTCGAAAACCGTCGACGAATATGCCTATTCGCTCGAAATAGTCGACCAATCAAGCGGAAAAATTCAAACTCTTTCGACCATCGAAACGCAAGAACTACTTGCAAGCTACCGCTACTACGACCGTGTAGCCGACGTCGCGAACGATATTAAATAAATGCGGTTACGGTTATAAAGACACTATAACCAAACACTTCAACATTACGGACTTTATAAAAATATACAACACTGTTTTGATAAAAAAAATATAATATTCAACCGAAAATATCAAGTTGAACGCTTTTATAATCAAATGCCAAAACTTCCCTCTTATTCAAGTAAGTTCGTAAAACTGTATTACAGATACACTTTTAGGTTCTTAAAAGTGTATTCATGATACAGAAAAACGAACATAAGGTTGTCGAAGCGTCAAAATTCTTAGTTCTTTTTGGTTTAAATAAAAGAAAAAACAATATTTGCAAACGAGTATAAATTAAGAAGAATTCTACCCGTTAATTGAGTAGGCGCACCCTACCCGCCGTGCGCGCCGTTCGATACGCGGCGGTTTTTGTACGGAAGCTCGTCCGTTCTCGCTTCGAGTTCGTTGTTGACGATCACGTTGCCGTTAAAAACAATTTTGCCGTTGTTTGCGGTAACGTCTAAGTTGGCGCATTCAACGTTTCCGTCGATGGCGATGGAACCATTGTCCGTTTTTAAATCGAGACCTACAAAGTTGCCGTTTGTAACGCTACTATCTATAACGATTTTGCCGTTGTCGGTTTCGACGCTCAAACTGTATTGATTATTTGGCAGTGTAATTATTGCCGTGGGTTTGATATCTACGACGAAAGACCAAAATTGAAGGTTGAGTTCTTCGCGCAAACTAAGCTCGCCGTTGCTGTTGACGATAACAAATTTAGAAAGTTCCTCTCCGCTTATTGTTTTTTCAGCAGCGTACTCTGTTGATAAAATAGAACGTTAAGATAACAAAAACCATAAAATACATCTCGAACGTCATCATTGTACTTTTCCTTTAAAAACTCCATAAAACCCTACGCTGTTATATTCGTCGATAAAGCAACTAACATATGGGTATAATACGGCATTGCCGGCGGATTTCTTTATTAGATGAAAAAACCGCGATATAGGTCGATTAACGAGCATATCGCGGTTTAATTTTTTTTAAGTTGTTACTTTTCGCTATGATGTTTTACGTTCTTTTTGTCGCAATAAGCGGCGGCGAGAGAATTGTCCGAACATATAACGGTAACGTTTTCGCAGCCGTTCAGAACGCCCCAGCCGAACTCCGTAACGGAATCGGGAATAACGAGTCTTTCGAGGGCGGTGCAGCCGCGGAATGCTATATCGTCTATACGGCAAACGCTGTCCGGCAGAACTATTTCTTTAAGCCCTACGCAGTTATAAAAAGCACCTTCGCCTATTTCGTAAACGCTGTCGGGCACGTTAATCTTTTTAAGATTTACGCAATCGCAAAACGCCCAATCGCTGATATTGGTTACGCTGTCGGGCACGTCGTAGACGTTTTTGTCCGAGCAAGCGGGGAAGCAAATGAGTTTAGATTTGCTCTTATTGAATAAAACGTTGTCGACCGTCTTATAACTTTTGCTCTTAGGATCGGCAACTATTTCGGCAAGGTTTTTACAACCGCGGAATGGGCTCATTCCCATAAAAATTACCGATGCGGGTATTTCTATGCGTTTTAAAGCCAAACAATCCTTAAAAGTGTTTTTACCGAACTTTTGAACGGCTCCCTCAAAGACGATACGCTCGAGCGAGGTGCAACCGTTAAAGACCATATCGTCGATCTTGGTAACGTTTCTGGGAATTACTATTTCTTTAAGCTTAACGCAGTCGGCAAAAGAGCTTTCGCCGAGAACTATAAGCGATTCGGGAAGTTTTATGCTTTCGAGCGATTTACAGCTGTTAAAAACGCCGCCGTAAATTTCCGCCATGCTGTCGGGCAGTGAAACCGCCGTCAGTTTAGCGCAGTTTTCAAACGCCCTTTCGCCTATTTCTATATCGCCGTTTTCGACTATAACCCTTTCAAGATTGATACAGTCGCGGAAAACGCTGTCGCCAACGGTGCGGATTTGCTTGTTAAAACGCACTTCTTTTAGCGATTTACAACCGCGGAACGCCTCGCTTCGTATTGCTTTAAGTTCGTCGCCGAAGTCGATTTTTTCAAGTTTTTCGCAATTTTTAAACGCTGCGGCGCCAATTTCGATAACGCCGGTAGGCACGGTTATAGACGGACTACCGTCCTTACACCTTACCAAAACGCCGTCCTCGATCTGCAACGCGCGCATAGTTTCGGTCGGCAAGCTAGATATAAGTTTAGCCAAATATTTTTCCGTCCTTATACCCTCGCTTTTTACGTGCTGAAGGTTCTCTAAAATAAACTTAAGCGCGTCGGGAACGGTTACGCTTTCGGACAGATATATCGGATAAATACGCTTGTCGTACTTAAAAGCGGTGATAATTTCCATACCGCAGAACTTGGAGCGCATCGAGTTTTCGGATATAAAAACGAGCACGCCGGTACATTTTTTTATTTTATCCTTAAGCTCCTCGCGGAAGTCGTCGCCTATTTCCATAGCGTCGTCGTACCACATACGAAACTTTTCCTTGTCGAGAACGTGCATAACCTCGTCCACCGTCTGCGTGTCGACGTGCGAATAACTGACGAACAAATACGGCTCGTCGCCGTCGTAAGGCTCTAAGGTGATTTTGTACTTAAAATCGACGTTTTCCATAATTTATCCTTCTTTTTATTATTTTAGATTAAGCGGCGGTTTAACAAACGTGCCGTTTATTGCGTTATTATTTTACAGCATTAATGCGAGAACGCCGAGACATGCCGCAATTGTGGGAACGGAAACGGCGGCGCCGTACTTGGTAAAATCGAGATAACCGAACTTGACGTCGTGATCTTTTAAAAGAGTAGTCCACATAATTCCGGCAAGCGCGCCGATGGGCGTTAAGTAAGCGCCTATGTTGGAACCGACTATCGTTGCGTATACCGCTTGCAAAAGTTCGGCGCCTTGAAGCCCCGACATTATCGGGCAGAAGAACACGCTCATAGGAATATTGTTTATTACGTTCGCCGCCAAGAAAGAAGCCGAGCCGTACTTAAAGATAATATTGCTATTACCGAATAAATCGCCTATAGCCGAAGTTATTCCGTTTTCGGTAAGCGATAATATCATAATAAACATCGACAGCACGAAAGGAATAAGTTGCCACGGCAACCTTTTGACCGTATTAAAAAGCTCTGTCGGGCGTTTGCGCTTTACGAGGCAAACGATAAAAGAAATTATAAAAAGCGACAGGGCGAAGCCGAACGATATTATCCACATTTCTACGTTTATATACGAGCAAACGGCAAGCAGTACGGTGCAAACGGAGAGGTGAACTATGCCGATTATAAGCAGCGCTTTATCCTCGATTTTAACCGCTTCGGTCTCCGCTTCGGCGGTTTTTGCCAGCCGTTTTCTGAACAGCAAAATCAAAACGCCGTAAGCGACTATTGCGGAAGTAATCGTCGGGAGAGCCATAACCTTGAAATACTCAACGAAACTTATGGAATAAGCCGTCGCTATGTAAATATTCGTGGGATTACCTATCACGAAAAGCATACTCATCGTGTTTGCCGCAATAAATTCGCCCACAAGGTAAGGCACCGGATCTATTTTTGCGTTTTTGGCAAAATAGCAAATAAAGGGAGTAAAAGTCAATATTATAATATCGTTAGAAGTGAACGCGGTAAGAACGGAAACGGTGGCGTAAAGCACGGTGAACAGTTTTAGCTGACTGCCGCCCGCATACTTAAGCGTTAAATTTGCAAGATAACGGAAAAAGCCGAGCTCGTCGAGGAAAATCGAAAGAACGGTCATCGAAATGAACAAAACGAGTATCTTTATCGGGTTTACCGCCGTATTTTCGGTTAAGCGTTCTCCTATCTTTGCTATATCCACCGTGCCGCTAAGCATAACGGCAAGCGCGCCGACAAGCACGACAATCCAATACGTATCGAGTTTAATCTTTCCGATTTTAATTTGCGGAAAGAATAAAATACTCAAAATCATCAAAAGGCAAGTAACGCCGACAATGACGAGTGCAACCATAAAAACTCCGTTACCGACAAAATTTCGATAAACCCGCGCCGCTTAGTGAAAAACACCTAACATTGACGAGTAAACGACATCTTATTATTTATTATACATTATAAAAGTCGAAATAGCAACGATTTAATATTATTTTGACGATAGATTTTTCTATTGTTTTTATAAAAAAACACCGATTGTATATCACAATCGGTGCAATAACGATTTTTTGTCCGTTTTTTTAATTAACCGCTTAAAAACACTTTACGAGGTCTACAGTAACGGCAAACGCAAGGAGTAAAACGAGCCCTACCGCGTGAATATACCCTTCGACCTTGCGATTAATCGGTTTTTTGCGTATCCACTCTATAAGAACGAATACGGCGCGGGCGCCGTCGAGCGCGGGGATCGGCAAAATATTGAACGAAGCCAAACTTACGCCGATGAACCCCGCTATTTGAAGCAGATATTCGAATCCGTAAGAAACGTATTGCGACGTTATCGAAATCGTCGAGACGGGTCCGCCTATGGCGTCTAAACCGAGCTTGCCGGTAAGAAACTGACCGAGGGCGGCAAAGGTAGAACCCGCCGACTTAAAAGCGTTGATAAAACCGCGACCGATACTTTCAAAAAAACCGTAACGCACGTTAAGGCTTGTAATTCTGAAAGTAGCAACCGAAGATTTTATGCCGAAGAATTGGTTAAATAAGTCTTGACTTGCTTTCATCTCGTCGGTTAATCCGGTTAGATCGTATTTTAACAAAACGCGTTCGGCAACGCCCTCTTCGCTTACGCGCGAAACATAAAAATAGACCTCGCTCCCCTCGTACTCGGAAAGTACGGCGCGAAGCTCGCCCAGCGAAAACACGCGCTTTTCGGCGAGATATTCGCTTTCGTTTATGGCGTAATATTTTTTATAGCCGTCCTCGTAAAAAACGCAGTCGGTATAACCGTCGGTGCCGATTAGCGAACTGTCGAAAAATTCAGGCTTTTCGCTTACCATACGCAAGAAATAATCTCCGGCTATAAGCCCGTTAACGTTAGTTTGGCTACTTTCGGTTATGTTAAAAATGGTTGCCACGTTAAGGCTTTTTAAAACGCCCGAAAGGTCTTGAAGACTTTTTGAGGTAGGATCGCACGCAAGGCGAACGTCGATAGTTTCGCGCACGGCGTTGCTCGCCGTAACCGAGCCGTCCTCGTTTACGCCGCCGCGCAGTACCTCGACTTTTACGAGATCACCCTCTTTCTTTCCGTCGAGCGCGGTTATAAGGTCGGTAGTGAGATAAATCGTTTTGCCGTTGACCTTGGTTATTACGTCGTTGGTTTGAATGGAATAACCCGAGCTTGCAGACGGATTAACCTCGAACGCTTGATAACTCGTCTGTCCGTAAATGCCGAACGCAAGCATAAAAATAACGATCGCGGCGAGAAAATTCATCGTTGCCCCCGCGATTAAAACGAGTATGCGTTGCCACGGCTTTTTATTATTAAAGGCGTTGACGTCCGAATTACCCTCTTCGTCCTCACCCTCGAAAGCACAAAAACCGCCGAGCGGCAGTACGCGAACGGAAAAAACTTCGCCGTTCTTTTTAGTCTTTTTGAAAATCGCAGGACCCATGCCTATTGCAAACTCGTTTATTTTAAAACCGAACAGTTTACCCACGAGATAATGCCCCGCCTCGTGAACGGTTATCATAAACAGCAAGATAAGAACGGCGATAATCACCGAACCTATAGAGCCGAGCGCCGAAGCGACGTTGTTCAAATCTATCATTTTTTCTCCTCGAAGCGTTTACGAACGGCGCGTCTTGCCGCTTTATCGGCGTAATCGAGCGTTTGCTCGGAAACCGCCGTTTGAGCGGTCGAATCGAGCGCATACGCAAGATAATCGCCGATTTCCGTAAACGCGATTTTTTTATTTAAAAACAGACTAACCGCTTCTTCGTTTGCGCCGCTTACCGCACACGGATAAACGCCGCCTGCCTTTGCCGCGTCGAGCGCTATTTTAAAGCAAGGGTATCTTTCCTCATCTACTTTGGAAAAAGTAAGAGGCTGAGCGGTTAAATTGAGTTTTGGTACGGCAGTCGGATATCTGTTCGGGTAGCTTAACGCCAACTGAATGGGAATATCCATTGACGGCGACGAAAGTTGGGCTATAACTGCGTTATCGGCATATTCGACCATAGAATGCACTATGCTTTGCGGATGAATAAGCACGTCGATTTTGTCGAGCGGAGCATCAAACAACCACCGCGCTTCCATTACCTCGAGCCCCTTATTGAACATCGTCGCGCAGTCGACGGTAATCTTCGGTCCCATCTTCCAATTAGGATGTTTAAGAGCAAGCTCGGGCGTTACGGTAGAAAGTTTTTCTATAGGAAGGTCGCGCAGAGCGCCGCCAGATGCCGTGAGTATAATTTTTTTAAAGGGTTTATCTTTGTCAAATGCAAGCGATTGCCATATTGCCGAATGTTCGCTGTCGACCGGTATAACCTCGAGCCCTTTGCTTTTAGCAAGCGGCATAACGAGCTCGCCGCCGGCGACCAACGCTTCCTTATTGGCAAGCGCAACGTTTTTGCCCATGTTAAGTGCGGCAAGCACGGCTTTTAAACCGCAAAAGCCGACCACGCTTACGAAAATTATATCCGCTTCGGGAATAACGCAATGCAAAAGGGCGTTCTCTCCGGTATAGAGCGCGGTACCGCTCGGCAACGCCGCAATATCGTTGGCGTTACGCGGATCGGTAAGCCCGGCAACGAGCGGCGAATATTTTGCAATTTGCTCGCCGAGCAGTTTTGCGTTAGTATTTGCCGAAAGCGAAACGACCGAATATTCTTCGGGATAACGATCGACGACTTGCAACACCTGCCTGCCGATCGAGCCCGTACTTCCGAGAAGGGCAATTCTTTTCATTATATATAAATACCTACTTAAATTTTATGCAAAAAAAGCCGTTTTTAGGCGGCTTTCTTTCGTTTATTGTTTTTTTAGAATAAAGCCGTGACGAAATAAACGAACACCGACGCAAAAATCAGACCGTCGATACGGTCGAGCATTCCGCCGTGTCCCGGGAAAATCTTTCCCGAATCTTTTACACCCACGCTTCTTTTTATAAAACTTTCGACAAGGTCGCCGAGCTCGGTAAGAGCGGCGGCAATTAATCCGACCAACGCAAAATACACGTAAGGATTGGTCGATAAATGATAGGTAAAAGTTCCTTTAAGAATTGCGTATACGACAATACTTCCGACTGTACCCCCTATTAAACCGCCTATAGCCCCACTTATCGTTTTATTCGGACTGATATCGGGGCAAAGTTTTTTCCCTTTGAGCGCCCTTCCGACAAGATATGCAAATACGTCCGCACAAGGTGAAATGATAAAAGTTAGAACAAGAGCAAAGAAAGATATTTCGCCCAACTCGTTCATAAGTGTAAGCGGAATAAGAAGCGCCGCAGGATAGATAAGCGAAAGCATCGAATAACTAACCGACTCGAGCGATTGCTTCCCGCGTGAAAAAACGGGCACAATGAATAATACGCAAGCGCAAACCAAATAAACTACGAGCATCCCGGTTGCGCCGAAAAACAATTCGGATACGAGAGCGAGAAACGCCGCGAGAAAACAAACGGCTTTTTGAAAAGCGCAAGTCCGCTCGCCGAGCGCAACGTTGATTTCGTAGCTTGCGACAAGCGTTATTGCCGCAATCATAATTAAAAACAGCCTGTAATCAACCGTGCGCAAAAAGAAAAATCCGACCACGACGGCTGTCATTACGGCACCGGTTATAGTTCTTTTAAGCATTAGTTTTTACCGAAACGCCGCACGCGAGTTTTATAATCGTCGAGTGCGCGTCTTACCTCCTCGCAAGTAAAATCCGGCCATAAAACCGAAGTGAAATAGAGTTCCGCATACGCCGATTGCCACAAAAGAAAATTGCTGAGCCTATATTCTCCGCCCGTTCTTATAACAAAATCGAGGGGCTCAAGCCCGTCGGTATATAAATACCTCTCTACGGTATCGGGCGTTATATCGGTTAAGCCGTCGCGTTTTATAAGATTGAACGCGCGGCAAAGTTCTTGTCTGCCGCCGTACGCAATGCAAATATTGAGCGTGCCGCCGGTATACGACCGAGTTTTTTCGACCTGATTTAATATTTCGGTTTGAAGTTCTTTGTCGAGTAGCGATAGTTCGCCCGAAACGATCAGCCTTATACCCTTTTTAAGCGAATAATCGCCGTATTTTTTAATTCCGCGCTTGAGAAGCGACATAAGTTCGTCGACTTCTTCCTTATCGCGCAAAAAATTCTCGTACGAAAAGGCGTAAAGCGAAACGACTTTGACTCCGCAAGCGAAAAGCTCGTCGGCAATAGGCTCTATGTTTTTTGCGCCTGCCTCGTGCCCTTTGGAACGTTTAAGACCGCGGTTGGTTGCCCATCTGCCGTTGCCGTCCATAATAATGCCGACGTGACATGGCACCTTGTTAACGGCGGTACTCAAACGGTCATTACGTCCTTTTCTTTTTCAGCGGACGCCTTATCGATTTTTTCGATGGTGGAAACGACTGATTCTTCCACGGTCTCGGCGAAATCGTCGTATTCGTCCTCGGTAATTTCCTTTGCCGTTTTCATTTTCTTAAGCGTATCGAGGGTATCGCGACGGATATTTCTCGCCGCAACCTTGGCTTCCTCGCACATTTTTTTAATTTGCTTTACGAGTTCTTTTCTGCGTTCCTCTGTAAGAGCGGGGAAGATTAAGCGAATAACTGTACCGTCGTTAGTGGGCGTAAGACCGATATTTGCTTGCAAAATAGCCTTTTCTACGCTTTTGAGCATTGATTTATCCCACGGAGCGACGACGAGGCAAGTTCCGTCGACGACGGACATGTTGCCGACCTGATTTATGGGCGTGGGCGTTCCGTAATAATCGACCACGACCTTATCGAGCACGCGAGGGTTAGCCCTTCCTACGCGCACTTGCACAAGCTCGTCTTTAAAAACGTTAAGCGTTTTTTCGAGTTTTTCTTCATGCTCCATAAGTATAGTTTCAACTTTTTCCATATCGACTGCCATAATTCTTCCTCCGAATATTACTTATTATATATAATTAAAATAAAGCCGTGTTTATTTTATTTCGCCGATGATAGTTCCCGATGAAAGGTCGCCCGAAAGAGCGCGTTCTATCGAGCCATCTTCACTGAGCGCGAAAGCGTAAACGGGCACGCCGTTTTCCTTGCAAAGAATAACCGACGACGTATCCATTGCTTTCAGTCCTAACCGCACGAATTCCATATAATCTATACAATCGTACTTTTTAGCCTGTGGATTAGTCTTAGGATCGCTGTCGTAAATACCGTCGACGTTCTTTGCGAGAAGAAGCATATCCGCACCGATTTCCGCCGCCCTAAGCGCCGCGGTCGTATCGGTCGAGAAGAACGGACAACCCGTGCCGCCGCCGAAAATAACCACGGTACCCGACTTTAACAGTTCGTCCGCGCGGCGTTTGTTAAACGGTTCGGCGATATGTTCGATTGCGAACGAAGTTTGAACGCACGCTTTAACGCCGAACGCTTCTATGCTCTCGCATAAACACATAGCGTTCATAACGGTTGCAAGCATTCCCATATAGTCGGAAGTCGTTCTGTCTATCGGTAACGATTCGCGACCGCGCCAAAAATTACCGCCGCCGACTACCACCGCTATTTCCGCACCCGCTTTTGCCGCGTTTGCGATCTGCTTCGCAACGACGGACAGCGTTTGAGCGTCGTATCCGCGACCTTTATCGCCGGCAAGTGCCTCGCCGCTGATTTTTAGCAATACTCTCTTATAACGAATATCCATACGAACCGCCTTTTCCGTTTTTATCATTATACTATATAATCGCCGTTTTGTCTATTTTAAAATGCAAAAATCACGGCGAAATACCATAAAAAATTGTTAAACGCGACCTACCACACGACCTATCGCACTTAAGCGACAAAAAAAGCCCCGCATTACGAAGAATACGGGACGTAAAAATCAGTCTTCTTTTTTGCTGTTTCCGATAAACGTGCCGTAAGAAGTAATGTTACTCTTATCCTTAGGCTTACCGTAAATCATAGTGGAACCGCCGCCGCGCTTATCGTCGCGTCTACCGCGATAACCGCCGCGTCTGTCGTCCCTGCCGCCTTTTGAATAACGACCTCTGCCGCCTTGACCGAAAGAACGTTCGCCGCGCTTGTCGTCACGTCTGCCGCCGTTACGGTTTCTCTGCGCCATAATAGGTCTGTCATCGCGAAGCTCGTTAGGTACGATAACGATATAACGAGCGGGCTCCTTGCCTTCCGATTCGGTTTTAACGTCGGTTTTTTCAGCCAAAGCGGTGTGAATAATGCGTCTTTCAAACGGATTCATCGGTTCGAGCTGAATTTTTCTGCCCGTTCTTACAGCCTTGTCCGCAAGTCTTTCGGCAAGCTCGGTAAGAGTGCCTTCACGCTTTTCGCGATAGTCCTCGCAATCGACCACAACCCTCTTGTACTCCTCGCGACCGATATTCGCAACCGCGCCTGCAAGGCACTGGAGAGCATCTAAAAGTTCGCCCCTGTAACCTATAAGCATTTGCGTATTGGAAGAAATTAAATTGATGCAAATCTTGTCGTCGTCGCGAGTAACCTCTGTCGTAACGGGTACGTTAATAATCTCGAAAACGTCTTCGAGAAATTTTACCGCACGAGCCGAATCGCTCAATTTCTTGCTTACGAGCACTTTTGCGGGAACGGCTTTTTTAAACAAACCGCCCTTTTGCGGTTCTTCGACGACCTCGTAGTCGACCTCTTCGACGGTAACGCCGAGCTGTTCTGCCCCCGATTGTACGGCTTCCTCAATAGTCTTGCCGCATACTTCGATTTTTTCCATAATATATATTGCTCCTTAATGCGCCGAACGGCGCAAGTTAATCTTCAAACAAACGGCGCGTACTTGACGAAACGCTCGTCAAACCGCCTAACGCCCATTATTTCTTTTTGCCTTTTTTCTTATCGTTTTCGAGCTCGCGAATTCTACCGGTGCGCTTAAGTTCAAGCTCGTACGCCTCACGCGCGGCTTGCTTTTCGAAACCTTTTTCCACAAAATAGTTGATAAGTAACGTGGATACTAAACCGAATACCGAGCTGACGACCATGTATATGGAGAAAGACGCCGTATACATAAACGAGAATACGCCGAACATAAGCGGCATCATCCAAGTCATCATCTTTTGCGACATAGCGCTCGTGCCGTTTTCGCCGTCGACGGTGGAAAGTTCCATCTGCGACTTGTTGGCTTTATTCATAACTATTTGAGACAAAAGCATCGTTCCGATTGACAATACGACGAGAATTAAGTATCCGTTAGGCTCGGATTTTTCCTGCGTAAGGTTTGCGGTAAGCTCTTTATACTGTTCTTCCGTAACGCTCTTTATGGCGTTGCTTTCGCCCCCGCAAGAAGCCTTGCACGACGCGACGCAACCGGAATTGCTTACGAAATTATAACTTGCAAAAGTGCTTTTTACGGGATGTTCCCAAGGGAGATCTTGCGACCAAATATTTTTTACCCATAAAAACGAAAGATCGTGACTGCGATATTCGGCGGCGGCGGCTTCGCGCCCGGCTTCCTTTACGGTAGTCTGAACGAAATTTTCGCCGCTCCGCTCGACGATGAGCGAGCAAAGCCTTGCAGTCATACTTTCTTGGGTAAAATCGTTACCATCGGGATCTTTACCGAGGTTGGCGGTGTATTCGTAGTTTTCGCCGTTCTTAATCATTATTCCGTTTTCGCCGACGGAATAATCGTAAAGCAAGCCCTCTTCGCCCTTTTCGAGTTCGGCGTAAAGACGAGCAAGGTTAGGGTTGTCTAATGCGTTATAGGTAAACGCGGCGTTGTAGCCGTCGTTTTCGGTAACGTCGAAACCGTAAGCGTTTTTAAGGTCGGCGTTGTTTTCGTAATAATAATAGAGGTTGAGTTTTCTTCCGTCCTCGTCGGTTATTATATACTCGGTTCCGTTGGTTTGGTCGTAAGAATCGACAGCCGCTTCGTAAGCTTCCGACATGCGGCAGAATACGTTGAAGTTTGCGTAATTGGAATAGTTACTGAACTGACCTATTACGACTATAAAAATTATAAGGTTAAGCAAGGTAGGAAGACAAGCGGCAAACGGACTGTAACCGTTTTCCTTGTAAACCTCTTGCATTTTTTTCTGATATAATTCGTTATTGTTTGCGTAATTGCGCTGAAGCTTTTCGAGCTCGGGGCGCATTTTTTCCATTCTGATGGAATTTTTTCTGGTCGACACGCGCGAAAAGATATCGAACGGCAGCGTGATGAGTTTAAGTATGAGCGTGAATACGATAATGCCCACGCCGATACTGCCGCATCCTTCGATAAGCGATTGAATAATCTTTCCGAGCCAGTCGAGGTTAACTTCGTTTACTATTTTTCCGATGGTCGATATAGCCACCGCGAGATTGGAAAAAGTCATTTCTCTCCTGAAAAGATGGTATTGTTGACAATCCGAAGCCGATTGCCGAAAAAAGTAAAGTCGTCATGGCGTTGCCGAGCGTAAAATACACTTAAAGCGAAAGCCGTAAAATCGAAAAAAAGACCGATTGACGACGGTCGGTCAGTAAAGCCATTTTTTAACGCCGGGATCGTCGGGCGGATCGAAACCGCCGGGATTTAACGAATTACATCTTAAAAGACGACCGACTGTCAAAGCGAGAGCTTTAAAAAAGCCGTGCCGTTCAAACGCCTCGATTGCATAAATACTGCAAGTCGGCGTAAAAATGCAACCGCTGTTTAAGCCCTTAGACAAATACTTTTTGTATAGCTTTAATAAAAAAACGCAAAAACGGTTGATCGGCGACATAAAAACTCCTTTAGTCGCCGAACAAATCGGATTCGATCAGTTTTTCCTTGGCAAGCGTAAAGGCTATATCGCGCTCGAACCGATCGAAAGTATACTCCTCGGCGGTACGGGGCACGATTACCATATGATAATTGCCTTTGATAAGCGGAATATATTTACGCATCGCCGCGCGAAGCAGCCTTTTTACCCTGTTCCGCACGACGGCGCCGCCGTGTTTTTTACCGACGGAATATCCTATTTTAAGTTCTTTTGCGGGAACGCATACGAGCATAAGGGACTTACCGTAAAGCTTTTTGCCCTTTTGAAACGCCCGATCGAAATCGCTCCGCTTTTTCAACCTGTTATCCACTTACGAAACGCTCGCACACTTTTTTAATTAAGCGGAAAGTTTATGACGACCTTTAGCTCTTCTTCTCTTAAGAACGTTTCTGCCGTTCTTGGTCGACATTCTTTTTCTGAAGCCGTGTACTTTGCTTCTTTGTCTTTTCTTGGGTTGATAAGTTCTTTTCATTTTTATATTTCCTCCGATTACTGACTTTTAAAGCCGAAACGCTTTATATATTTTATTGATTTTAATTGCGTTTGTCAACGCTTTTTAGCTTTATTAGCGTTTATTGCTTGCCCATTTTTAATAATTTCGCGCGTTTTTTGCAAAAAATCGTTATGAATTCATTCTTATGGGCAGTACGAGATAGAGCGCGTTATCGTCCGACGCAGGGCGAATAATGCAAGGCGCTATCGGCGAATTGAGCGAAAATCTTATAAAGTCGTCGTCGATGGCGTGCAGGCAGTCGGTAACGTAGCGGCTGTTGAACGCAATGGTAACGTCTTTACCTTCGAGATTGATAAGAACGTTTTCGTTCACGGTTCCTATATCCGAATTAGAAGTAACGTTGACGTAGTTTTCGCGAATGTCGAGGACTATCATATTGTTAGTCATGGCGCGCGCCACGATAGCCGCTCTTGCAACGGCGTTTTCAAGCGTGAGCTTGTTGGTTTTAAATTCGGTAATAAATCTGTCGGGAATAATATGTCTGTAGTCGATATATTCGCCCTCGAGTAATCTTGCCGTTAAAATGGTATTGGAAACCTCGACCATCAGCTTGCCGCTTTGAATAACGACGGTAACGTCCTCTTCGTCTTTATCGAGCAATCTTAAAAGTTCGTTTAAGGCACGCGACGGAACGATAGCTTTTACTTTGCCGTATAAAGCCTTGTACGGACGACGGCAGAACGCCAAACGGAATCCGTCGAGAGCAACGCAGTTTATCATATCTCCCTCGGCTTCGATAAGGCAACCTTTCAAAATGGGGCGACTGTCGTCTTGCAAGCAGCAGAACGCGGTACGCGAAACGAGTTCTTTAAAATCCTTTTGTAAAATAGTAAAAGAATTTTCGTTAAGATCTGTTTTTATAACGGGGAAATCTTCCGCGCTCATAGCGTTGAGAAAACCGCACGACGAACTGTAAGTTATTTTAAGCCTTCCGCCGTCGAGATAAAGTTCGAGCTCGTCTTCCTCTTCGAGTTTTTTAATGAGGTCGGCAAGAACTTTGCCGTTTACTAAAGTTTCGCCCTCGGTAAACGTTTCGGCAGGTATTGTTTTTTCTATTGAAATTTCGGTGTCGGTTGCAAGCAGCGTAAGATTATCGCCGCGGCACGTGAGTTTTATACACTCCAAAACGGGATTTTGCCCCTTGCCGCTTATGGCTTTAACTACTTTTGCTACCGCATTCGACAGTTCGATTGCTTTTACGACGGTCTTCATACGCCCTCCGATATGTAAAGATGATTTATTATTTAAAGTAATAGCAGTTATAGGCACCTGTGTAAATGTGGAAAAGTTTATTATCGCAGATAAAATGCGGAATTTTAAGCGATAACGATTGTGACTAAAACTGTGGATAACGGGTTTTTGCCCGGTGGATAACCGCTTTTTATCCACAAAGGCGAAATTTTTGCCGCGCGATTTATTACAGAAAAAAACGCGGCGAAATTTTTGACGAGCAGAGCTTTTTTATGCGGACAAGCCCGATTTTGACTTTAAGCAAAAAGCACGCCGCGCCAAACGTTGCCGTTATTATATTTATATTATATATTATAACGCGCGAAAAATCAATTGTTTTACGACGCAAAAGCGCTTTTTTTGCCTTTTGTGCATAAACCGTCGAAAAATGTCGAAATTGTAAAAGTTGTCCACTTTTCCACAAGTTGTCCACGTTGATTTCTTGTGGAGTAATTCGGGATAACCGGATTGCGCTTTTATCGCCGCGTCGGGTTGCCGATATTTTGCAATACATATTAAATTGCGAGCAATAAAATACTTTCCGTCGCATGTGTGAAAAATTATTGGCGGCGGTTGCTTGCCTTTATTATTACGGTATGGTATAATCGTATTATGAGTAAAGAATTATTGCGCGACGTTATAGGTTGCGACGAAGTTAAAGAAGAAAAATTCGCGCGGTTTTGCGGAAAATTGCTTGCCGAAAACGAAAAATTTAATATTACCGCCATAAGGGACGAGGTTGGCGTGTATTTAAAACATTTTTGCGACAGCCTTGCCGGCAAGGATTTTTTCACTTCGCATTCGACCGTTTTGGAAATAGGTTCCGGGGGCGGTTTTCCGTCCGTTCCGCTGAAAATTAACGACGAGAGTTTGAACTTTACCCTTGTGGAATCAAACGCGAAAAAATGCGGATTTTTAAACGAAGTGAAAGAATTGCTTGCCTTCGCCGACTTTAACGTGGCGAACGCCAGAGCCGAAGAGTTTGCCCTTGCTAATATTGAAAAATACGACTATGTGACGGCGAGAGCGGTCGCTCCGTCCGCGGTGCTTTGCGAGCTTACTTTGCCCTGCCTGAAAATAGGCGGAAAAGGTGTGTTTTACAAGAATTTTTCGTTTGAAGAAATAGAAAGCGCCCGCCGTGCCGCACAAAAACTTGGAGCAAAAATCACAAGCGTGCACGAATATTCGCTTGACGGAGTAGACGGCAAAAGGTGCGTTATAATAATAGAAAAAACAAAAAGCACGCCGAGAGGATATCCCCGCGCGTATAACAAAATAATCAAAAAGCCGCTTGCGTAAGAAAAAGCGGAAAACGCTTGCTTTATTTGCCGAAAAATATAAAAATCGGCAAAAACAGAGTAAGCTTTTTTTTGAGTAAAAATACACTTTGCCTATTACATATTTAATAAAAACAATAAAAAATAACTAAAAGTGCAAAAAAACGCGATTTATCATTGACTTAAATCGTTAATAAAGTTATAATGATTAAGATGTCGGCAAGGCGGCTTTAAGGGCTTTCCGTTGCCGAGTCAAACTCAATTTAACACGAAAATCAATAACGGAGGTTTATCCAATGAAAAAAATGACTATTGACGGCAATACCGCTGCAAGTCATGTCGCTTACGCTTTTTCGGAAGTCGCCGCGATTTACCCGATAACCCCGTCCTCCCCTATGGCGGAGTACGCGGACGAATGGGCTACGGCAGGAAGACTTAACATGTTCGGTCAAAAGCTTCGTATGGCAGAAATGCAATCCGAGGCAGGCGCGGCAGGTGCCGTTCACGGCTCGCTGTCGGCAGGTGCGCTTACGGTTACTTATACCGCAAGTCAGGGCTTGCTCCTTATGATCCCCAATATGTACAAAATCGCAGGCGAATTGTTGCCTACCGTTTTCCACGTAAGCGCAAGAGCGGTTGCGGGACACGCTCTTAACATTTTCGGAGATCATTCCGACGTTATGGCTTGCCGTCAAACGGGCTTTGCTATGCTCGCTTCGGCGTCTGTTCAAGAGGTTATGGACCTTGCTCTCGTTTCGCATTTGTCCACGCTTAAATCGAAAGTTCCTTTCTTGCACTTCTTCGACGGATTCAGAACCAGCCACGAAATTCAGAAGATAGACGTTATCGAATACGACGAAATGAAAAAACTCGTCGATATGAAGGACGTAGAAGATTTCAAGGCGCGTGCACTTAACCCCGAGCACCCCGTTCAAAAGGGTACCGCTCAGAATGCCGACATTTACTTCCAGAATAAGGAAGCGGCTAACAAATATTACGACGCTACGCCCGAAATCGTTCAGAAGATGATGGATAAGGTTTCCGCTCTCACCGGCAGAAGCTATCATTTATTCGACTACGTAGGCGCTCCCGATGCCGAAAACGTTATCGTTATTATGGGCAGCGGTGCGGACTGCGTCGAAGAAACTATCAATAAACTCAACGCCGAAGGTCATAAGTACGGTCTTATCAAAGTCAGACTTTACAGACCGTTCTGCACTAAAGCGTTCCTTAAAGCTATCCCCAAGACCGCCAAGAAGCTCGCCGTTCTCGACAGAACGAAAGAACCCGGCTCGCTCGGCGAACCTCTCTACCTCGACGTTTGCACCGCTCTTGCCGAGGCAAGAAAGAGAATTGCCGTCGTCGGCGGAAGATACGGTCTCGGTTCCAAGGAATTCAATCCGTCGATGGTTCTTTCGGTATTCAACAACCTTGAACAGGATAAACCCAAGAATCACTTCACCGTCGGTATTTACGACGACGTTACCAATACCTCGCTCGACTTCTCGACTCAGTACGACGCCGCACCCGAGGGCACGATCAGCTGTAAGTTCTACGGTCTCGGCTCGGACGGCACGGTCGGCGCAAACAAGAACTCGATCAAGATCATCGGCGATCACACCGATATGTACGCTCAGGGCTACTTCTTCTACGATTCCAAGAAGTCCGGCGGTATAACCGTTTCGCACCTTCGTTTCGGTAAAACGCCCATTCAATCCACCTATCTTATCGACGCCGCGGACTTTATCGCTTGCCATAACCCCTCGTACGTTCTCCGTTACGATATGGTTAAAGATCTTAAGGACGGTGGTAAGTTCTTGCTTAACTCTTCTTGGAATACCGTTGAGGAACTCGAAAAACACCTCCCCGCTTCTATGAAGAGAACGCTTGCTTTAAAGCACGCGAAACTTTACAACATCGACGCTATAAAGATCGCAGGCGAAATCGGACTCGGCGGAAGAACCAACGCTATAATGCAGGCGGCGTTCTTCTATATCAATCAAGATATTATGCCCTACTCCGATGCCGAAGATTATATGAAACAAGCCGTTAAGAAGAGCTACGGCAAGAAGGGCGACGCGGTAGTTAACATGAACTATGTCGCTATCGACAAGGCTTCTTCCGAACTCAAGGAAATCGAGGTTCCCGCTTCGTGGGCTACCGCTACGGACGGCGCGACGCTCCCCGAAGTTAAAGGCACCGAAAACTTCAAGAACGTCATTCATCCCATTCTCGCGCTCGAAGGCGACAACCTCCCCGCTTCGGCGTTCAATCCCGACGGATCGGTCGCTACCGGCACTACCCAGTACGAGAAACGCGGCGTTGCCATTAAGCTCCCCGTTTGGAATGCCGAGAAATGTATTCAGTGTAACCAATGTGCGTTTGTTTGTCCGCACGCTTGCTTAAGACCTGCTCTTATCGAAAAAGGCGCGGAAAAGCCCGAAAGTTTTGAAACTAAGGACTGCATCGGTCTTAAGGGTTACGAATTCAGAATGCAAGTTTCGCCCCTCGACTGTATGGGGTGCGGCGTTTGCGCTAACGTTTGCCCCGCAAAAGAAACGGCTCTTACTATGGTTCCGTTCGAAAAGGTTGCCGCAGGCGAAATCCCCAACTACGAATTCAGCGAACAACTTCCCGAAACGGACGTTTCCGCAACGTTCAAGAAGAGCGGCGTAAAGGGCAGCCAATTCTGCAAGCCGTTGTTTGAATTCTCCGGCGCTTGCGCAGGCTGCGGCGAAACTCCTTATATTAAGGTTATAACTCAGCTGTTCGGCGACAGAATGCTCATAAGCAACGCTACCGGTTGCTCCTCCATTTACGGCGGAAGCGCACCCACTTGCCCCTACACCACCAACAAGAACGGACACGGCCCCGCTTGGGCGAACTCCTTGTTTGAGGACAACGCCGAGCACGGTTACGGTTTCTACCTCGCTTACGCTCAGAGAAGAGATAAGCTCGCTTCCGATATGGAGCGCGCACTCGAATTGGGCGCTAAGGGAAGAATTAAAAAGGCGCTCACCGAATGGCTCGAAAACAAGGGCAACGCCGAAAAGAGTAAAGAAGCCGCAAAAGCAGTTATTACCGAACTTCCCTCCGCAATCAAGAACACTCGCGGCGAGATTAAACAACTTCTTAAAGACATCGAAGCGCAAAGCGACTGCCTCGTTAAGAAATCCATTTGGATTATCGGCGGCGACGGTTGGGCTTACGATATCGGTTACGGCGGACTCGACCACGTTCT
>CAZHGN010000003.1:70897-78380 GCA_964532155.1 uncultured Acidiphilium sp. | reverse complement strand
CCGTTCATATCGAATCGGCTTACGTAAGGGCGCTCTAACGAATAAACGGTCTTGCCGGATTTAATTTCCGTTGTTTTGGCGAAAAAGTTTCCGTCTATAGTAACGGTCAACGAATACTTAGCCTCTTCTTGAGTCGACGTGCGCTTTAAGCCTGCCGAATAATAAAAAACGTAAACCGCGCTTGTTCCGTCGACTATTTTTTCGCTCTCCTCTTCTTCGAGATAAAGGCGCAAGTTCTCGTAAAAACCGTTGCTTCCGCTCACCTTATAGCACTCGAGAAAGTTCGCCGTTTCGATAATAAAAAAGCGTTTTGCTTCTGATTGCTTGCGAACGTTGTTGGAAGCGACTATCGCCGTAGACGTTATCGTCAGGCACACCGCAAGCACGGCAAGCGCGACGACCGTTTCCATAAGCGTAAAGCCGCGCCTTTTGCGTGTAACAAAAAGTCTCATACGCCCTCCCGTTTTGCCGACAAAAACACAACACGCCCGCCTTCGCCGTAATGCGCAACGACTTTTAACATGTCGTCGTAAACGGCAAATTCCACGTCGTTAATAAGCCTAAAAGTCAGCAAAACCTCATCTGTTTCAAGCGTTTTTTCTTCCTTATCAAAGTAAAACTTACCAACGGTTACCCCCGAGGAGATTACTCTGAAGCCGACCGTATTGCCGTCGGCAAACGTTTCTACCGTTTTTTCGCCGCCAAGTAACTCGGTTTTGTTAGTCCACTCTTTCAAGCAATCGCTTAGTGCAGAAAATTCCTCCGCAAGTTCATACCCCTCGTTCGCACGCCTGTTTTCGTTCACCACCGACAAAACAGCCGTTCCGGCAACCGTTAAAAGCGCGGCGGCAACCGCCATTGCAACAACAAGTTCAAAAAGAGTGTATCCACGCCGCCTTTTCTTCTTTTTCATATCCATCGTAAAAACTCTGATATCGCACTTTATAAATGCATTAGACTTTAAGTGCCGCACGCTACCGCGCTAATCGCTTTTTAACCGTCACAGCCAACCACGCAACAGTTTTCTTAATTCTCGCCGCACATGTTTTGCCGTCGATAATTTAAAAAACGTCCTCTTCGCCAAACTTATTAAAAGGCAAGCCGCCGTATAAAGGTAAGCCGCAAACTAAAAGAGAAGGATCCGCGAGCCGCTTAGAAAGTCTGCCGTTGTTAAGTTCTTTTTTAATCTCGGACGGTTTTAAAAGCACGATTTTCATGCCATCGATAGCGTTTCCGTTTATTTCGGCAAAAACGTGTTCAACCTCACTCGGCACGCTCACGAAAACGACGGACGGCGCCGACAAATATCCGCTTATTGCGTTGCAACGAGCAATTTGCAAACATACGTCCGCAAACGGCTTAAAGCCGCCTATGCCCGCTTCGCTTTCTTTTATCTCGTCGTAAATCGGCACGCCGACTTTACCGCCCCTCTTTCTGCGCTTAACAGCCGACAGCACGCGATTATTTTCTTCTTCCGCCTTACTTACCCAAGCAGCCTCGCCGCCGATCAGCACGTCCGCTCCGTAATCAAGCGATAGAAAGCCGACCGTGCCGCCTTTATCGCAAACGGCAATCGAAGACCTCTCTTTCCCTATATCCAAAAGCATAAAACTTTTTCCGCGAACGGACTTGTTAATTGTCAAAACCGCGTTAAGTGCAGCCGCCGAAGAATAGGTCACGCATTTGGCGTATAATCCGACGGCTGCAAGCGCCTTTTGAATGCCGTTTAGAACGGCAGTATTATAACCGACAACCCTATAAACGGTGCTATAGGCGGACTTTTGGAGCATTCTGCTCTTAAATTTTAAGTCGGGCGCAAACGAATATTGTTCCTTAATTTGCGTTTCGAGCGCCTCTTTGCGCTTACGCAAAGAAATAGTCGGAACGGTATGCATATCCGAGACTACGAGGCTATCGGGCAGCACGAGGGTAACGCCGAACGCGCCGTTTTCTTTTTTCGCGCCAAGCCCGCCGCTTTTAAGCAATCCGTCTTCGAGCGCACAAAGATTTTTCGCGCCGTCGGCAAACGCTTTTACCCACTCGCCGTTTCGTATAAGTTCACTTTCGATGGGCGCGTTTTCGAACTTATAGCCCGACTTTTTATCGAAATTATGCAAAAATTTCAAATAGCATTTTTCTTCGTCGATCCAAACTGCGCCGCCGCAACGTCCGCCTGCCATATCGTACCCCTCAATAATATTTACAGTAAAACCTTAAGTTTCAACTACACTAATATTACCAAAGTTTTAAAACAGCCGTCAATCAAATTAAACTATTTGCCAAAATTCGACAAAATTTTTTATTCAAACCGCCTTGCAAAAAGGGAAAAAGACAAAAAATAAACGACTTGATTTTTAATTCTTCGCTGATTCTATCAAAAAATCGCCGCAGATAATCAATTTATACGACTTTTCATCGTCAAAAAATCCAAGAAGAATTGGTTAGAACAAGATATCGATATAGTTTCAACCAAGATAATTGAGTTTTTAAATCATTTATAAAAAGAACAGACTTCAAACGCGAAGTCTGTTCTTTTTGTTATACGGCATAAATTGCGTTTCAATACGTTCTCACACACATAGCGCTTTTGCATTGACCGCCGAATGGAAATTCCGCCACAAATAAACATATTTGCAAGAGATGGAGTTTTTTAAGCCCCTAAAAAACAAGTTTAGCCGAGGAAAAGTCGCCTTTTTTAGCTTGTTCGGCGTTTAGCACGACGGTTAAGCGCGCTACGTCGAGGTCATCCGGCAAAAAGTTAGCGGCAACCGAAATGACGGTTAAAAGCTCGTTTTTCCTCTCGTTTACGACAACGGAGCAATCGTCCGTCAATCCACCTACAAACTCAAAGTTGCGTTTGACCTTGCCCGAAATTCCGCGTGCATTGCAGCATTCCGCAATATCGATCGGCGTTTTTTCGATTGGCAAAATATAACTTGCGTCCAAATCTTCGTCAAAAAATCCCTCGTTAAAATCGGTGCAAGCGTCGGGCTCGTCGGCGTAATATCTAACCACGGCGCGAGCCTTGCGGATAGTCGACGGCATATCGATAAAGACATACAAAAAACCGCGGCTCGGCAAATTTTCACCGCCGAAAACGCTCAAATCGAGCTTACAAAGGAAAAACTCGCAAGGCGCAAAAACGTCCTTTTCGAGCCATTCTTCGGGCAATTCCACCTCGCCGAAAAGCTGTGACGACGGAAATTCCGCCTCTTGTTCGAGATCCTCTTGTTCGAGATTCTTTTGCTCGAACTCCTCTTCCCAAACGAGCCGCGCGTTCATCAGCCGTTCCCCTTTAATTTTTTGAAATATTTATCGGAAGAAAAATCTCTCGGCTTGTCGTAAGAACCGCCGAAGCCCTCGATGGCAAGTTTCAACTCCTTAAAATCGAGATAATTAATCTTTTCGTCGTCGATAAGCTCCATAAGATAGGGCAACGCTCTTTCGTCGCCGTATTTGGTAACGTACGACAGATAAAAAGGCAAGTCGTTCTTATGCGACGTAAGCTCGCCGATCAGAATGTCGAAAATGCGGTCGTCGTTTTTGCAAGCGGCAAAAATTTCGAGCAAATAAACGGCTGAACTGCCTGCATTCTCGTACTCCTTAAGCGCGCGTTCCTTTGCCGCTTCGGGTACGCCCGCAAGCGCCTCGGCGATTAAGTCTTTCATATCCTCGCAAGTAGAATCGGACAAAAGCATATCGAAGTATTTATCGAACGCGACGGTGCTTCCCTTTTCGTTCAAAACGTTTATGCAATAGGACACGAGTTCCTCGTCGTTGCTTTCGTCGATAAGCGAGGCAAGCCCGTTTTCGCAATCACTTTCGAGCAGCGCTTCGCACAAAAAGTCCGAAACGGAAACGCCGCGCTTGACGTGTTCGGCAAGCAGCGCGCACAACTCGTCGCCGCACGCACCCTTATAATAATCGTCGGGACAAGCGCCATCCAATTCGTCGAGCGGTGTTTTTCCGAACTCGTCGTACAATAGCGGAATGCGTTCTTCCCACTCTTTTTCGTTGTATTTACCGCTATTTTTCTTGATATAGTCGGTCAAAAACGAATCAAAAATTTCATCTATATCGATTATTTTCAACATTATTCTTCCTCCGCTAATCCTTCGAGGCGACCGAGAGCCGCCACCGTCGTTCCGAAATATTTACAAAAATCCTTATCTTCGCCGAACAGTTTAATCCCCGAGCGCTTAAAAATCAACGCCGCCAGCGCGTTCGGGCTTTTAACCTTGCGCACGTTGCCATTCGATAAAAACCTATCGTAAAGCGCATAAGCCGCCACTCGCAGTTTATAAGCTTCCTTTTCGCAATAGGGCGCAATTCTGCCGAACGCTACGGAATAAGCCGACCTGAAAACGTCGCCGCATTCCTCGTTGAACTCCACGCGCTCAAACGGCACGCGCGAATACAGATCGCCGATAACCACGCCGACCGGCTTTTCTTGCCCGTGTTCCGAAAGCAACGATATAGCGAGCAGTTTAATCGACTCCACGCCGCTTGCTTTAAGTAAATACTCCTTCATCTTCTTGGCGGCGTAAGCCGAATCGTAATTGCAAAGCGTTTGGAAAGTCGCGGCGAGAAGTTCGGGATCGTCGCTCGTAAGGCAAACATCGGCGCAATATTTGACTTCATCGAAACCGTCGCTCGAGATCAAGCGCTTTCCGTAATACCCCATCATCTCGTCGGCGATTTGCAACATATAACTACGCTCGTACCCGAACCGATAATCGAGAAGGTACGGTTTTGTCGGCTTTTTCTTTTTTACCGCTTGCTCATGCGCAAGTTCGGCATAATTAAGAGCGTACGCCTCGCCGGTAATTTTGTAATAATCGTGAAAATTCTTAGCCGCGTCATCGTACTTGCCGGCGTTGAAAGCGGCGTAACCGCCGAATAATATCAAATCGCCGTAGTCGGGCAAAAGTTTTGCAAGCTTTTGATAATACTCGTACGCAAGATCGAAATGATCGTACGCGGAAAACAGCGAAAAATATTTAAGCGTGCACTCTTGCGCAATATTGCCCTCGCGCTTGAGTTCCTCAAACGTTTTGTCCGCCAAAACTCGATTGCCGAGCATAAGCGAAAGACTGAAAATTTCGGTCTGCACGACGTCCTTGCGATAGCCCTCGTCCCTCGCGTGAATAAAGCAAGCAAGCGCATTATCGAAGTCGAGATACGCAAGCAAAAACGTTCCCTCTAAAAACTGCGCCTCGCCATAGTACGGACTGCCCTCTCCGATCTTAGAGCATTCTTTCAGCGCGCGAATAAAATCGCCTTCCATGTACTCACGCGCGCGCTTTATAGTTTTTTCGTCGGCGATCGACTGCGCGTCCACGACTTTAAGCGGTTCGTCCTCGCTATTAGGCGCAAACAGTTCGTACATAAGTTCGTCGAACGGAAAATCCGCGTCGCCTTTATCTGATATTTGAAGGTTAAAATAATAGGCGGCAATTTTTTCTTTTTTAAGAAAATAATAATTTCCGCCCAAGCCGTTATAAGCCTCGGCGCGGTACTTAGCAGGCGCCGAATCGAGAAATTTATACCAATAATCAATGCTCCGCTCGAACATAAAAAGCTCGGTGTATAGGTCGGCAATACGCTGATAAGTATGAAAATCGCCATCGCCGCGCGCTTCGATTTCGCGCAAGAGCGCAAGCGCGGAAACTCTGTCGTTTTCGTCGAGAAGATCCTCGGCTATCTCGTCGATCACGTCGACGTCGCGCTTAAAAGCAATTACGTTGCTCGGCGTTTTATCTTTTTCGGTAGCCGAATTTTTCTTCATCGTTCTCCCTTGCCGAAAAGCTTATCCACGTCGGCTTTATAATAAACGTATTTTTTATTGCAAAAATGACAGCCTACCTCGACTTTTCCCTCTTGCTCGCAAGTTTGCACAAGTTCGTCGTAGCCGAGCGTTAAAAGCACTCCGTCAATATAGTCCTTTGAACAAAGACAGTGATATTTAGGCAAGAATTTCTCGTAAGAATAATCGGAAAAAGTAGTGCGAACGAACTCGTCGGCGCCGATTTTTTCCATTATAGACGAAATATCGGTAAGCGACAGAGCAAGCTCTTCCGCTTTTGCAAGGCTTTGATCGCTCGCACCGGGCAGGGCTTGAAAAATAACGCCCCCCGCACCTATGCACGCATTGCCCTTGCCTATGCGCACGCCGAGCGCCATTGCCGTGGGCTGCTGTTCGGAATAAGCGTAATATCTTGCGAAGTCTTCGGCAATTTCACCGCTTTCTATCGCGCAACTGCCGGTATACGGTTCTTTAAGCCCCATGCTTTTAACGACGGTAAGTCTGCCCTTACCGACGCAACCGGCAACGTCCAGCTTGCCCTTTGCGTTAAGCGGCAAATCGCAAGTCGGATTATCGATATAACCGCGCATATTCAAATCGGCGTCTCCGGCGACTACTATTTGTCCGCCGACGCCGTTCCCCGACAGCGTAACCGAAAGTCTGTCACCCTCGGTTTTCAGCGTGGACGACATAAAGGTCGACGCAATAAGCGTGCGACCGAGCGCCGCCGCCGCAAGCGGCGACAAGCCGTGAATATTTATAGCCTCGTTAATCATTTGAGTGGCTTCTATAACGGTAAGCGAAATCTCGCCGCCGAACGCCACGCCCTTGTATAGTACGTCCATATTTAACAATCAGTATAAAAATCTATTTAGCAATCGCCGTAAAGCAAATCCTTTCGCTTTCGGCTGTAAGCGGCTCGCCCGACTGTCCGTCGACGGCAACCACGGTAAAACCGCTTTTTTCGAGCATTTCAACCACTTCACGCTCGGTATAGATATATTCGGTCAAACTGCACTCGCGCTTAACGTAACGCTCGCCCTCGCGCAAAAACACGCTCATATCCATATCCACTCTGTCGCTCGATAGGCGGTTGAACCAAATGTAGGAATAGTCTTCGTCGTCTTCGCAAAAAGTTTCGTTGCCTACTATATGCCTAAGCTTATACTCGCTCGACAAATCGAAGTGAAGCAGACCGCCTTTTTTCAAACACGTGCGAAAACTTTTTAGCGCCTTTAAAAACTTGGGCTTTTGCAAGCAGTTCATTCCGTCGTTTACAACGGTTATAAAATCGACCTTTTCAAAAACCTTGAGCGAAGTCATATCGCACGCTCTGAAATCGATCGCGAGTTTTTCTTTAGCGCATTCGGCGCTTGCCGCGGTGAGCATTTCGGCAGAAATATCAACGCCGGTAACGCGGTAGCCCGCACGCTTTATCGCCCGCGTGAAATATCCGCTTCCGCAAGCGGCGTCTATTCCGCTACCCGCCTGCGGAACGTATTTTCCGATAACGTCGGTTAAATAACTTGCCCACCTTGCGTAATCGCAGTTCAGTTTCATCGAATATTCGTAAAAATCCGCGACGGCGGCAAACAACTGCATTTTTTGCATTTTAAATTATTCTCCGTCGGCGCCGTCGTGTTTTTCGTCGGTCGCGACTTCGCTTTCATCGGTCGC
>CAZHGN010000003.1:35518-70797 GCA_964532155.1 uncultured Acidiphilium sp. | reverse complement strand
TCGGTCGCGACTTCGCTTTCATCGGTCGCAACTTCGCTTTCATCGGTCGCAACTTCGCTTTCGCCGCCCGTTTCGCCCTCTCCGTCCGCTTGTTTTTTAGGCTCGTACGGTTTACCGGCGAGCACGTCGGCAACGTATTCGTCGCTGTCGCGGCGCATTGCCTCTTTACTCTCTTCAAGACGTTGCAAGTCCGCACGAGAGAAGTTTTCGGGCAATTCCACGAGTTCTACGTCGTAGTCGGTAACGGGCTTTACGGGGCGCTTGCCGAGAGTAGAACGCTCGAACGAGAAATCGCGCTCCTCTTCGCTTTCTTTCTTGGAATAGATACCGCGATTTTTAACCGCGCCGGGAACTTGGTCGTTGATAAACTTATCGAACGCCCACTGCGAATAGTTAGTCCAAATGAGGGCGGCGCCCGACAAACCGAGCACGATAAACGCGGTAACGCCGATCATCGTAAATATTCCGCCGATTACCATAAGAACTATCGAAACGAGCGCGAACGCCGCAAAAAATAGGTTTACGGGGAGCAATCCGACGGTCATTATGCACGAGTTTTTAATGAGATTGCGGAATTTAAGCTTATACGTTACGCCGAAAGTAAGCGTATACAGGTATACGATAGTGAAAAACACGAGCAAGATATACCCCATTATTACCGAAAAGGTTATGTACCAATGCGGATCGCTCGCATTGATAAAGTTGCCCATTCTTATGGAAACTACGCCGACGAACAAAAGCACGGTATAAAGCAACGTGCTTAAAAATACGTTGAAGAAGTTCTTTTTTACGCCCGACCAAAAATCCTTTCCGACGAAAACGCCCTCCGCCCAAACCATATTGCGCATAACGTACATTCCGCCGGCCAATCCGACCGAAGCGATTATTCCGGCAAACGGAATAAGCATCATAACGTTGCGATCGACGAGAAAATAAATTTGCTCGGTAAAGCCGACCATGTTAGGCACCGAGGGGTAACCTAACCCGATATTGCCCGAAAAGGGCATGACTACGGCGTAATATTGCACTTGCATATACCGCCAAAGAACGAGCAAAATTACGGGTAAAAAGAAGAGCAGCATGAGCATATTAAGACCGAACAGCTTGCCGAAATTATCGCGCAGTATGCCCCAGCCGAGCTCCCATCTGTTGCCCGGCATAGTAGAGCGTGCGTAGTCTTCCGAACGCTCCGGTCCCTCTATCATTCTTGCAATAAAGCCTTTTTTCTTTGCCATTATAACTCCGTTACGCGCCGCGCGCGTACTAATATATTTCTTTTATATATTAAACTATTTTGCCGTTTTTATCAAACGATTGCAAGCGTTTTTTAAATTTACGGCTTTTTTATGACAAAAAAATGGCGCAAGGTTTTGCCCGCGCCGTAAAAATTTTTATTGATTATAGTGCCGAATTGTAGCCGTTTTTTTAAAAAGTCGGGCTATAAGTCGATTATTCGAGGTTTACTTTATTTTTTAAGCGGTTAATTACGATTGCGAACGCAAGGACTGCAAGCCCCGCTTCTAACACCGCCGTGCCGCATAACGCCACGTGAGCAAAAACCTTAGGCGCCCTGAATATAAGCGAGCCGAATATCAAAGACGACACGGAAGACAGCAAGGACTGCCCAACGCCGACAACCGAATTGATTATAAAATAACTGACGACGGCGCCCAATTTTTTGTTCTTAAATCCTTGCCCGAACGATACGGCAAGATACAACTCGGATATAAAGAACGCCGAAGCGGTCAACGCGACTATTACAAGTTCTAACGCATACGTCCAAGATATTTCGTACATGGCGAACACGTTAAAAATATCGCGCAAGGTTTCGAATAGTTCTTTCACTCCCGAATACCTGACAAGGCTCGACAAAACACAAACGCCGAAAGACGCCAAGACGAAAACGAAAGCGACGACCGCCTTGCAAATAACATGCTCGGACGGTTTTATCGGCGTGCAAAGTGTGAAATAGCCCTCCGACGAATAAATATTCTTATAGAATCTAACGGCGGATAACGCAATGCAGAACACCACGCAAAACGCTTGCGCCGCAAAAAGAAGCACGGACAAAGCGATTACAGAAGCACTCGAAACCGCCGTTAAAAAATCAGACTGAAGTATCACGTCTTCGCAAGCGTTATAAACGCTTTCCGTAACCAAACCGAGCAGCGCAACGCCGAAAACTATTATCCACCCGATAGCCGCCCTCGGAAGCATCCAAGAAAACTCGTATTTATAAAGCTTTTTCAGCATCTGAATTCCTCCCTGAACAGCTCGTCAATACTCATTCCCGTTTGGCTCCTCACGACGTCCGCCTCGCCGGCAAGCGTAATCACCCCGCGCGAAAGGAACAAAACGTCGGTTAAAACGGGCTCTACGTCGGCTATCAAGTGCGTTGATATAACGACCGACGAATGCGGAGAAAAGTTGTTTAATACGGTTGAAATAACGTACTCGCGCGCGGCGGGATCTACGCCGGCAATCGGCTCGTCCAAAAGATAAAGTTTGGCGTTGCGGCTCATCGTAACGATAAGCGCAAGTTTTTCCTTATTGCCCTTGGATAGCGTTTTTATCGTAGTTTTCGGCGAAATGTTAAGCCGAGCAATCATTTCTTCGGCGCGCGCACGGTCGAAATCGGGAAAGAAATCTCCGGTATACGTAAGAAATCTCTCGACCGTCATCCATTCGCACAGAAAGTTTCTGTCGGGCAAATAGGCAACGAGAGATTTCGTCGAAACGCCGATTTTTTCGCCGCATACGGTAGCAAAGCCCTTTTCGGGCGTTAAAAGCCCCGCAATACATTTAAGCAAGGTGGTTTTTCCGCTTCCGTTAGGACCGAGCAGCCCCAAAATACGCCCCTCTCCGAGTGCGTAATACATATCGGAAACGGCAAGCGCGCCGCCCTTGTAGCTTTTAGACAGTCCGTCTACCGTAAGAATATCCATTTTCACTCCTATCTCGCACGCCGTTACACGGCGCTCTCCGCGATTTTTATTAGTTGCTCGGCGGTAAAACCGAACTCTTCTACCGAACTGCCGCTCGGAAGAACGAATTTGATTTTGCCGTCCGAATTCTTTTTATCGTGAACGGCGAAAGGAATAAGCGCCGTTAATTTTTTTAAGTCGTAATGCGATAAACCGAAATATTTTTCGTATAAAGCGCAAATGCTTTTATACCGCTCTAAATTTATCGCGCCTATTTTTAAAGCCAGCTCGGTTTCGGCTAAAAGCCCCGTTTTAACGGCATCCGCATGGCAAGTCGCATAACCGTTTTTCGCTTCTATCGCATGGGCGACGGTATGCCCGAGGTTAAGTGCGTGCCTTGCGCCATCGTCATGCTCGTCCGCTTCGACGTACTTCTTTTTTATATTAAGGCATTTTTCGATTACTTCGAACAAAACGCCGTCGAAAAGGTCACCCGAAAGCCCTTGCAAATAATCGAAAAACTCCTCGTCTAAAAGGGCGTATTTTACTATTTCCGACTTACCCGCGTTTATAAGTTCAAAATTTTCTTGCGGTATGAGTTCTTTTACGACGAACGCGCCGCTCGGCTGAAAAAACGTACCTAAAAGGTTTTTAACGCCGCCTGCGTCCACGGCGGTTTTTCCGCCGATACAAGCGTCTACCGCACACAATAAAGTCGTAGGCAGATTGTAAAAACGCACGCCGCGTTTGTATATACTCGCCACGAAACCGCCGAGGTCGCACACCGTTCCGCCGCCGACGTTAACGATTATATCCTTACGGGTAAAACCGTTTTCGTCTAAATAAAGCGCAAGCGCCGTCGCGTTTTCAACCGTCTTGCAACGCTCGCCGTCCGCTATTGTTTTAACGAAGGCTTGCGCACCGCACTCTTCTATTTGCCTTGCCGCACGAAAAATAACGGCTCCGTCTATTTTTTCGCTCACCAAAAGGGCAACTTTTTTGCCGAGGGAAAGAGGCAGAGCGCGCACCGCACTTGAAACGTCGCCGAAAAAAAGCACGTCGCATAAATTATCGGCAGTTTTAATTTGCATTTTCGCCCTCCACTTCTTTTTTATTTTTATCTTTAAAAACGAACAACTTGGAAAAGAAGTAATTAAGAATGATAACTACCACGTTGACGGCAATTTTGCATACCCAAAATTCCAATTCCCAAACGTCAACGAAAAGAGTCATCGCTCCGACGTTAATTACCGAAGAAAACGCCCTAAGCGCGTAAAAAAGCAATATTTCCTTTAAAAACTCTTTAAAGTTAGTCGTTTTACTGCAAAAGACGAAAAGCTTATTTGTAACATAAGCAAAGGTAACGGCTATTATTTCCGATAAAACGTTGCAAAGCGCCGTATTCGTTTTGCCGAACGCAAAATAGTACAACGCCGAAGACGAGCCCCAGCTGACAAGAGTTGTGAGCACGCCGAAAAAAAGATACGCTATTTGCTCGCGGTATTTTACGAGTATTTTTTTAATAAAATCGATCATAGCATTTTTTAGGCAATACACTGAAACGAGGATAAAAAAATCGGCGAAATTGTACCTTCCGCCGATTTAGTAATTTTATTTATTAGCCCTTATTCTTGGGGAGAGCGTCTGCCTTTTCGGTTTCCTTATCCTTAGGTTTGATAAAGATAACGAGCAACAAGCCGATAAACGACAGAACGGCAATACCGAGGAATATCACCGCGGTGGTGTTATTCTCGAAGAATTTGCCCCAGTCACGCGCGTACTTAACGGTGGTAAATTCGTTGGTAGCGTCGATAGCGTTCGTGCATACCGTCACTTGACCGAAGTCCGTTCCGACTTCGCATACGACGTAGTAGTACCCCTTAGCGGCAACATTGAAATATCTCGTCGAGGTGCTGAAATCGAATGCGTCGACTTCGGTAACGTCGAACACACCGTTATTGGAAGCGAGATCATCCGAATTAAACTCCGTTCCTTGCGCAAGTTCGGCAAGCTTTTCCGCACCATTCGCGTGCGTCCAATCGCCGGTAGTAGTTACGTCCGTAGTTGAGAAATACAAACGATAACGAGTCGTTCTGCTGTCAACCGTGTCGATAGTGATAAGCTTGTCAACGTTTTTATAAACGAGTTTGTGATATCCTTTGGGAGTATCGTTTACGCCGGCAATCTCTACCTTAGGAGTAGCGGTCTTTACGTAGTTGAACGTGAAGATCGGACAAAGTTTATTTCCATCGGCATCACAAAGATAGTCTATCGAATAATCTTCGTAACCCTCGCCGAGAGCTATCTCGGAAGCCTTGCGAACGAACTTAACGTTTTCACCGTCGTAATATTTAACTTCGCCACCATCTTGCTTAGCGGTAAGACCGGAAAGGTTAACGTCTTGCTCGCTAATTTGACAAGGATCGCACAAGCCCACGTAGAAAGAATAATATCCTATCTCGTCAAGTTTGAATTCCTTGGAGGAAGAAGATTTGGTAAATCCGCTGGTTTCGGGGGAAGTATGATAAAGAGTCAACTGAAGATCGGAATAATCGAAATAATCAACCTTGATAAGTTTTCTAAGCTCGGGATAGCTGAAATTCTTGCCGAAATCGACCGACTCCGCTTTTTCCTTGATGAGCGTTACGTACTCTTTAAGAACGTCTTCATCAAAATTGTATGCGAGCTTTAAAGAAGTAGGTCTATCGATTACAGTGAAATCTACAGTGGCAAACTCCTTTGCTGTTCGATCATCTCCCGTTTTTGCAGCACGCGACAAAGTAGCCCTATAATCGCCTTTTGCATTGAACTTTACGGTGTTACCGGATCCATCTTTGAGCTGAGTCTTTTGGTCGTCGCCTTCGCCAACCGTTTCGGTGGTAATCGAAATACCGGAAGCGCTCGTATTCTTTTTCTCAGTTTCGGAAAGATCGGCGCCGTCCTTTAATTCGTAAGCGAAAGTATAAGTATACTTACTATAGTCAATCTCAATCTTATTATTTTCACCGTCGGTTGCGTCTTCGAAGAAAGAGAACAAATAGTTGCTCTTGTATGATTTATAACCTAAAACGAACTCTGCCGTCGTAGTATACTCTGTCAACGTAGGTGTCGTCGCGGTCGGCTCGTCGGCTTTTGCAAGCGTCGGATTCAAAAAGGAAAAAGTCGCCAATATCGCAACGAATGCGGTAATGAATGCGGTAATTTTTCTCATTTTCATAAAGTAAAACTCCCAAAATAAGTTATAGCGCGGGCAAATGCAGGCAGAAAAGCCACTGCCGCGCATAATCTTTCATAATATTTATTATTTTACACTAAGCGTTCGTCTTTGTCAAACGATTATTTGAAAAAACGAAAAATGTGTAGAGGTAAAAGGCAAAAAGAATGAGTTTTTTTGCCAAAATGCGGAAAAGCGAATAGTTTTATTCCTCTTCTTTCGGTTCTTCGTTCTTTTTCTTCTTAGTTACTTTGTTCAAAACCCACACGCCGAAGGCGATTACGCCGACGACGAGGAAAATGCACACAAGACCTATTCCCATAAACTTTAACGCGTCGACTAAAGTTGAGGGACTGAAATTAATTTTTAATCCTTCCATATCGTTCACCCCTTAAATAAAGTAACCGAGAATAAGTCCGCCCGCAATAACCGAAGCGATTTGTCCGGAAACGTTGACCGCAACCGACTGCATTAAAATAAAGTTCTGCGGATCTTCTTTAAGCGCCATTTTATGTATCACTCTCGAAGACATCGGGAACGCGGATATACCCGCCGCACCTATCATCGGATTTATTTTAGTTTTGGCAAAAAGGTTATATAGTTTTGCAAACAGCACGCCTCCGGCGGTATCGAACACGAAAGCGAACAAGCCGAGCGCCAAGATAATGAGCGTGGACGGTTGCAAAAACAGTTCGTATTGCATTTGAGAAGCAACGGTAAGCCCCAAGAAAAGCGTAATAAGGTTCGCGAGAACGTTTTGCGCCGTTTCGGAAAGCGAGTTTAAAACACCGCATTCACGCAAAAGATTGCCGAACATTAAAAATCCTACGAGAGCAACCGAAGCGGGAGCAACGAGCCCGGCGACGACGGTAACGAATATGGGGAAAAGAATTTTTGTGAGCTTGGAAACAGACTGCGGTTTGTATTCCATGCGGATAAGTCTTTCCTCTTTAGTAGTCAATAAACGTATTATAGGCGGCTGAATGATGGGAACGAGCGCCATATACGAATACGCAGCAACGGTAATGGAGCCGACTTGGCTCGATTTTAAAGCGTTTGCTACGACTATTGCCGTAGGACCGTCGGCGGCGCCTATCATACCGATAGCCGCGGCTTCTTCAATATTGCCAAACACAAGACCCGCAAGGCATATCGTCATAAAAATGCCGAACTGCGCGGCGGCGCCGAACATCATAAGTTTGGGATTGGAAAGCATAGGCTCGAAGTCGATCATAGCGCCTATACCGATAAACAGAAGCAATGGGAACAGTTCGTTGGCAATACCCGCTTTATACAAAACGGTAAGCACGCCTTCTTCACCCACCGCGCCCGAAAGGGGTAAGTTGCACAAGATCGCACCGAAGCCCATCGGTAGCAATAGCGAGGGTTCCATCTCCTTTTTAATCGCGAGGAAAATAAGCAATCCGCCGATTACCCACATAGCGAGCATTTTAACGACGTCCATCGTCTCTAAGCCGCTGAAATTGTCGGTAATGAAAGAAAAAATATTTCCCGCAAGAAGATTTCCGAATAAGTTTGACGTTGTCATGTTTTTTCTCCGTTAAAATCAGAAATTTTCTATGTATTTATCGGTTTTAAAGACGTTCCAAGGCGCGGTGTCCAAAGGCGGTTCCACCTTAAACACCAAACGCTGTCCGGAAACGGGATGAGTAAACGCAAGCTCCGTTGCCCAAAGCGCAAGTTTGCCCTTGACCGCTTTTTCGCCGCCGTAGCGCATGTCGCCGAAAACCGGGCAACCGATCGCCGCCGTCTGCACGCGAATTTGATGAGTTCTGCCCGTATGCAAAACTACCTTTGCAAGCGACAATCCCCTTTCCTTTTGTAAAATAAAGTATTCGAGTTCGCAAAACTTCGCGCCCTCTACCGTTTGACCGCAAACGTAAACCATATTGTTTACCGGGTTCTTTTTTACGTAGTGACGGAGTACCGCACGATCTTCTTTCGGCGTACCGACGAGCACCGCGGAATACTTCTTTTCGAAGTCGCCGTTGCGCATTTGCTCGGACAGCCTTGACGCCGCTTTCGAACTTTTTGCAAAAACCATTACGCCGCCGGTAACCCTGTCGAGCCTATGAACGAGCCCCGCGTAAACATTGCCGGGTTTGTTTTCCTTTATTTTAATATGCTCCTTTACCACCGAAAGGAGATCGATATCCTTGGTCTCGTCCTCGCAACACGGAACGTTTTGCGGTTTAAGCACGACGATTACGTGATTATCCTCGTGCAAGACCACGAGATCTTCGGGTTTCATTTCAATCATAATAACATCTCCGTTATCCTTTGTGTATAGCCGACGAACGGTCGGCGCGTATCGTACCGCGAAAACGCAAAATATATAAACGCGTTAACGATTTCACGCATTCGCTTACCTATGAATATCTCGCTATTTGCCTATAAAAATGCCGCTCGCGCCGCACGGAAGAACCAAACCGTCGCCCGACGGCAAGCCCACCTCGTACGCCTCTACCTTTCCGTCGAAGCCTCGCATCGTCATAGTAAGCACGTTTTTAAGAACTTGCGGCTGAAGCCCGGTAGTATAACTGTTTATAAGGAAAAATAAGGGATTATCCGTCAGTACCTTAGTGCAAAGTTCGACGAGATCGAAAAGCTCGTTTTCGAGTTTCCACATTTCGCCGTTAGGTCCGCGCCCGTAGCTCGGCGGATCCATAATTACCGCGTCGTACCGCCTGCCGCGCCTAATTTCGCGCTGAACGAACTTTTTACAGTCGTCCACGATAAATCTTACCGGTTTATCGCCCAGCCCCGAAAGCCTTACGTTTTCGCCGGCACGCTCTACCATGCCCTTGGCGGCGTCGACATGGCATACCGAAGCGCCCGCGTTTAAACACGCGACGGTCGCCCCGCCGGTGTATGCGAATAAATTAAGCACGCTTATAGGTCTGCCCGCGTTTTTAATTAAACCGCGCATTATATCCCAATTTACGGCTTGTTCGGGAAAAAGCCCGGTGTGCTTAAAACCCATGGGCTTGACCTTAAATTTCATATCGTCGTACGATATCGTCCACTCGTCCGGCACTTTTCGCAGATATTCCCATCTGCCGCCACCGCTTTCGCTGCGTATATACTTAGCGTTCAGCCCCTCGTAAGAAGCTAAATCGAAGGGCGGCTTCCATATGACTTGCGGATCGGGACGGAGCAAAGTCACGTTCCCCCACCTTTCAAGCTTATATCCGTCACCCGTGGCGATAACCGCGTAATCCTGCCATTTATCGGCTGCTTTCATGCTCCACCGCCGTTATGCGTTATATTTTTCGACCGACAAAGCAACTTGCTCGTCGTTTAAAGTAAACTCTTTCAAAAAGCCTGCCGTTTCGGGCGCTTCGTTCAAAAGTTTAGCCGCAAGAACGCTGTCCTTAAGCTCGTCGCCGTTCTCTGCAAGAACTCTGCCTACCGCTCCGCCCGCTTTGTAGCGAACGACGATTCTGTCGGTAACCTCGAAGCCGGCGTCCTTTCTCATCGTTTGAATTTTGGAAACAAGCTCGCGGAGAATACCCTCGTCGATAAGTTCGGGCGTTAAATGAACGTCGAGAACAACGGTAAGACCGTCTTCGCTTGCCGAAACGTAGCCCTCCGCACTCTCGGAACTTATAAGAAGGTCGTCGAGAGTAAAGCATACCTCGTCGCCGTCCAACGTCGTAGTGTAAACGTTGCCCGCCTTTACCGTGGAAACAACCTCGGAAGCGTTGCAATTTTCGAGGAACGACCTTATGGCGTTGAGCTTTTTACCATATTTAGGACCGAGCGTTTTGAGCTGCGGTTTGATTTTATAACTTACGAAGCCGCTTGCATCGTGCAAAATTTCAAACTGCTTGACGTTGAGTTCGTCCCGAGCGATGGCGTAAAGCCCTTCCGTCAGTTTGACGGATTTATCGGTTGCGACGTAAAGCTTGCCGAGCGGCTGTCTGTTTTTGACGTTGGAAGCGTTTCTCGCGCTTCTGCCCAAAAGAACTATTTTCAAAACGTCCGCCATGCCGTCCTCGAGCTCGGCGTCTATATACGAGCCGTCGGCAACCGGGAAATCGCAAAGATGAACGGACTCGGGCGCGTTTGCAAAGAACTGCGGCACGAGATTGCGATATATGCTTTCCGCCATGAACGGAGTGTAAGGCGCAAGCAGTTTGGAAAGGGTTACGAGAACGTACCAAAGCGTGGTATAAGCCGCCGCCTTGTCGTCGGTCATGTCGCTTCCCCAATATCTTTCTCTTCCGCGGCGAACGTACCAGTTGGAAAGTTCGTCCACGAACGACTCTATCGCACGCGCGGTCTCGAATATTTTATATTCTTCGAGCCCGTCGTTTACCGTTTTGATAAGAGTGTTGAGCCTCGACAAAACCCACTTGTCCATAAGCGAAAGCTTGCAAGAAGAAAGGGTATATTTAGAGGGATCGTAACCGTCAATCTCGGCGTATAGCACGAAAAACGCATACGTATTCCACAGCGTGCCCATAAATTTACGCTGGCATTCGCTTACTGCGTCCTCGTAAAATCTCGACGGAAGCCAAGGAGCCGACGACGTGTAAAAATACCATCTTACGGCGTCCGCGCCCTGCTTATCGAGCACGCTCCAAGGATCGACGACGTTACCGATATGCTTACTCATTTTGATACCGTTTTTGTCGTTTACATGCCCCAAAACTATGCAGTTTTTGAAGGGCGCTTTATCGAACAGCAACGTGGATATGGCGAGAAGCGTATAGAACCAACCGCGCGTTTGGTCGACGGCTTCGGATATAAAGTCCGCAGGGAACCGCCTTTCGAACTCTTCTTTGTTTTCAAACGGATAGTGAAGCTGCGCAAACGGCATCGAGCCCGAATCGAACCAGCAGTCGATTACTTCTTTCACCCTGTGCATTTCGCCGCCGCACTTATCGCACTTAAAGGTAACCTCGTCGATAAACGGACGGTGCAGTTCGACGTTTTTCTTGCCCGAAAGCGCGTAAAGCTCCTCGCGCGAGCCGATGACGTGAACCTTGCCGCAATCCTTACATACCCAAACGGGAAGAGGCGTACCCCAATATCTCTCGCGCGAAAGGCCCCAATCGATAACGTTTTCGAGGAAGTTGCCCATTCTGCCCGTGCCTATGGTGGCGGGCATCCAGTTGACCGAAGCGTTAGCCTTTAAGAGTTCGTCCTTTACGGCGGTCATTTTGATAAACCAGCTGTTGCGAGCGTAATATATGAGCGGCGTATTGCATCTCCAGCAATGGGGATAGCTGTGCTCGTACATAAGCTCCTTAAAGAGCACGCCGCTTTGCTTGAGGTCGGCGATAATGAGTTTATCGGCGTCCTTGCAGAACATTCCTTTATAAGCGGCAACGGCGTCGACGAATTTACCGTCGGCTCCGACCATTTGAACGAAAGGCAAATTATACGCTCTGCCAACGCCCGCGTCGTCCTCGCCGAACGCGGGAGCGATGTGTACGATACCCGTACCGTCGGTAAGCGTAACGTATTCCGCGTTGGTTACGTAAAATGCTTTTTCTTTGAACGAGCCGAGAGCGTAATCGAACATAGGCTCGTACTCGGCATATTCGTAGTCTTTGCCCTTTTTAACCGACAAAACCTCGTACTCTTCGAACAGCTTGGGCGCAAGCGCCTCGGCTAAAACGTACCTCGTGCCGTCGGACAAAATCTCCACGTAGTTTTCGTTTGCGTTCATACACAGCGCGACGTTTGAGGGGAGAGTCCACGGCGTGGTCGTCCATACGAGGTAATATTTATCCTCGCCCTTCGCTTTAAATTTAACGTAGACGGATTTTTCCTTGACGTCCTTATAGCCTTGAGCGACCTCGTGTGAGGAAAGAGCCGTTCCGCAACGCGGACAATAAGGCACGATTTTATAGCCCTTGTATAACAGCCCCTTTTCCCAAATCTTTTTAAGCGCCCACCACTCGGATTCGATATAATCGTCCTTATAGGTAACGTAAGGATTGTCCATATCAACCCAATAACCTATGCGGTCGGACATTTTTTCCCATTCGCCGACGTATTTCCAAACGCTTTCTTTGCACTGAGAAATAAACGGCTCGATTCCGTATTTTTCGATATCCTGCTTGCCGTCCAACCCGAGCTTTTTCTCTATTTCGAGCTCGACCGGCAAACCGTGCGTATCCCAACCGGCTTTCCGCGCTACGTGCATTCCCTTCATCGTCTTAAAGCGGGGAATAATATCTTTCATAACGCGCGTTAAAACGTGACCGATGTGCGGCTTTCCGTTTGCCGTAGGCGGTCCGTCGTAAAAGCAAAATTCTTCGCCCTTAGCCGTCTTTTCGAGCGTTTTGTCGAAAATTCCGTTTTCCTTCCAGAATTCGAGAACCTCTTTTTCGCGATCGAGGAAATTCATCGAAGTATCAACTTTTTTATACATAACAAGCTCCCTTTTTACGTAGCGTTTCGCGGCGCCTTTAGCCGCTTTAAAAAAATAGCCCCCGTCCCATAAAGAGACGGAGGTCCGCGTTACCACTCTTCTTCGCAATAAAATTGCGCACTCTGCCCCCTTAACGCGGGGAAACGCAACCGATTATTCCGTCCGCGACGTAAAGCCGCCCCGTCTTCGTCGATCGTGCTGCGGAAGGATACCGAAAGGATTTTTACGGCGGGCTCGCACCGTCCCCGCTTCGCTGAATAAAAACCGCCCCGTCGGCGTGTTTCCGTTACGCATATACAATTATATATTACCACATCATTTTAACATAAGCAAAACTTCTTGTAAAGCGATTTTTCGCGCCTTTCCGATTTTATAGCGCATTTATCGCGCTTTGCAAAATTTCTCTACGCGCTTGACAAGGCTAAAATATATTTTTTTGGCACCGTTTGCGCTCGCTTGCAAAAATAAGGCGTATTTTGCTTGCCAAAAAAAAATTTTTGGTATAAAATGTTTAAGCCGTGCCAGGTGGGGAGTTAGCGGTGCCCTGAACTTGCAATCCGCTATAGCAAGACCGCAGGTCCGCCCCGGCGCATCGCATGGATGGCAGAGTCCCGTAAGGAGCGTTGATTTCAAGGTCTTATGCAACGGACTGCCGTGAACCGTGTCAGGATAGGGATATAGCAGCACTAAGCGGATATGCTCCGTGTGCCATGAGGTAGCTTTGAAGGAGCCGCCTGCAGGATCCCCGCATCGGTGCGATACGTCAAAGCGGATGCACGGTATTTTTTGAAAAATCGGCTCCTTTACTTAAGGAGCTTTTTGTTTATACAGCCAAACTAAACCGCCGACCGAAAGCGCTTTGCTTATTTTATAAAAGGGCTTTTGTCAAGCCCAATCGAGGTGACGCCGATGCACGATCTTAAAATATTTACCGACCTTATCGAACCGAGTGCGGTAAATCAAGTTTACGAACTTATATCCACTCCCGCGTTCGAGGGGGCAAAAGTGCGCGTTATGCCCGACGCGCATTCGGGCACCGGGTGCGTGGTCGGATTTACTTCTACCTCGGGCGAAAAGGTCGTTCCCGGTGTTATAGGCGGAGATATCGGTTGCGGAATGCTCACCGCAATGCTCGGAAAAGTCGATATCGACTACCCCGCTCTCGACGATTTTATCAAGAGCAAAATACCGGCGGGGAGCGGTTATTCCAAAACGAGCGGCGGCGCGAAATTCACCGAAAAACTGATATGCAAAAACGAACTTAGGGACTTAGACCGCCTCTACGGTTCGCTCGGAACGCTCGGCGGCGGCAATCATTTTATCGAAATCGACGTAGACAAGGCGGGCAATAAATATCTAATAATACACAGCGGCTCGCGCAATTTAGGCTTGCAAGTCGCAAAGATTTACGCAAAAAGAGCCGTTAACGATTGCAAAAACGCGGCGCTGCCCGAACGAAACGCTATAATCGCCGAACTAACCGAACGCGGCGAGCCGGACAAAATACCCGACGCGCTTAAAAAACTCACCGAAAAGCATGCCGCAAAAAGCAAACTTCGCCCCGAACACTGCTTTTTAGAGGGCAACGCACTTTCGGCGTATATGCACGACATGCGCGTTTGTCGGCAATTCGCCGCCGAAAACAGGCGCGTTATCTGCGAAAAAATAACTAAATTCTTAAAAATACAAAAGTTCGACGTCTTCGAAAGCATACATAACTACGTGGACGACGCGGGCATTATAAGAAAAGGTGCGATCGCCGCACACGCGGGGCAAAAGTTGATTATTCCCTTGAATATGCGCGACGGATGCCTTTTATGCGAGGGCTTGGGCAACGCCGACTGGAATTATTCGGCGCCGCACGGCGCAGGCAGACTTTACGGCAGAGGGGAAGCAAAACGCCTTTTCACCGCCGAAGAATTCGCCGAAAAAATGAAAGGCATTTACACTACGACGGCAAACGCTTCCACCATAGACGAATCGCCCATGGCGTATAAACCTATGGAACAAATAACCGAGCGCATTAAAGATACCGTAAAAATTATCGACAGAATTTTCCCCGAATACAACTTCAAAGCAGCCGACGGAGAATAACGCCGTTTTACAAGCGGTTTTACCGTATTTTTTACAAACGCATATCAAAAATCCCGACAAAAAACGCAAGCAAATTTTTTCGCTTGCGTTTTTTACATTATCGTTTTTTGCGACTTTTGCCGCGATAACGGGCTTATAGCCCCATATTTTACTTTTTATCACCGAAGAAGAACGCGACGTTTCCTCTGCCTTTATCGGGCACCCTAAACTGCGGGAGCGGCATTGGACCGCAAGAGTTCGTTCCCAAGCCGCTTACGAAAAGATCGGCGCAAAGGTAGGTAGCGCAAGGTTCGGGAAGTTCGTGGTCGTGCGACGTTTTTTCGAGCGTTTCAGCCGAGTACGGCAACGCCGAGAAGGACAACATGCCCTCCGCCCTTACCGTGGATTTTCCGTCGGTAAGCGCAACGTATTCGGCGCCGTAATGGCTTCCGCTTTCCTGCGGCTTTTGATAGTGATGATATTGCTCGAGCACGCTGCCCTCGTATTCGTCCTTGAACGCAAAATTCTTGCAGTCCGAATAGGTTTCCTGCGGACCGTATGCAAGATATTTAAGCTCGCCGTACGCCTTATTAAGTTCGAGCGTAAAGCCTATTCTCGGAATATAAACGAAAGTGTCGGGATTGCGCATTTTATATGCGAGCGAAATATTAACGCAGTCGGCGTAAAAGTCGTACGTTACTTCGATATCCATAAAGGGGCGCACGGCAACGCTTCCGACCGCCGCGTAAAATTTAACGCGACCGTTACCGACGGTACATTTGCGCACCGACGGATGTGAATGCTTTAAAAAGCGAGCGTTCCATTCGACCTTTTGATACATATCGTTATCGATAGGCGCACGGCTTAGGTTGAGGGCGATTGCGCCGTAACGGACGCCTTTGCGCTCGACAGAAACGATCTCGCCGACGTCGGCATCGAGCACGAAAGTCGTTTCGCCCGCCGCCACCGTTATTTTATTGCCGTTGCGCGAAATATCGACGTTCGTCCGCACTTTTTCGGTCGGAATAAATTTCGGACTGCCGAACTGCGCGCGCGCAACCTCGTTTTCATCCTTAAAGCACTGCACGGTAAAGCTTCCGCTCGGGCAGTCCGCCGAAACGGTTTTTCTCGGTTCGACCGCTATATCCAAGCTTTGCGAAAAACCGTCCCCCTTTAAAACAAGTTTGCCCACGAAGGTTGCAAAATAGTTTTTATTGAATATTTTCAGCTTGCCTTTCGCCGTTTTAAACTCGAGCGGCTGATAAACGGTCTTCATCGAAAGCGTTCCCGCCTTAATTTGCCTGTCGGCGGACACGATACCGTCTATACAGAAATTGCCGTCGTTTTCGTAATCGCCGAAGTCGCCGCCGTAATACAATTTATTGTTGTAACGCACGCCGTGGTCTGCCCATTCCCAAACAAAACCGCCCATACAGCGGCGAGTGCTTTCCAAAACGTTCCAATACTCGACCAAGCCGCCCGGTCCGTTGCCCATGGCGTGGCAGTATTCGCACAGTATAAAGGGGCGAGTTTCGCGATCGTCCTTTAAATAGTCCTCTATTTCCTTAACGCCGGCGTACATTCTGCTGATCATATCGAGCGGAGAATTATAATACTCCTCGTCCGAATAAACGTTTCTGTCCGCTTCGGCAAGCCCCTCGTAATGAACGGGGCGAGTTTTATCCAACTCTTTGATCTTGAGCGCGGCGGCGTGAGTATTTTTACCCCAACCGCACTCGTTGCCGAGCGACCAAATTACCACGCACGAAAAATTCTTATGTTCCTCGACGTTGCAAATCTCCCTCTGCAAGAAGCCGTCCTTGAACCGCTCGTCTTCGGGCATGTACGAGAATAAATAGTTATAATCGTTATTGCGATCGCCGCAAGTTACGCAGCCGTGCGTTTCGAGATCGCTCTCGCTCATAACGTAAAGTCCGTACTCGTCGCACATTTCGTAGAAAAGCGGCGACGACGGATAATGCGACGTACGCACCGCGTTCACGTTCAGCGACTTCATTAAAAGCACGTCGCTCAGCATATCCTCTTTGGACACCGCGGCGCCCTTTTCGGGATGAAAATCGTGGCGGTTTACGCCGTAAAACTTGATAGGCTTGCCGTTTAAAAGGTAAACGCCGTTTTTAACTTCGCTTCGCCTTACGCCCACCTTGGAATAAATAACTTCTTTTCCGCACTGCACGGTAAGGGGATACAGATAGGGCGCTTCGGCGCTCCAAGCCTTTACGTTTTGAACGGTAAATGCCGCCGTTTTACCCGGCGCGACCTCTTTTTTCTCGCCGTTAAAGGAGACTAAAAGGTCGACAGTGCTTCTGTTTTCGACCTCAACATTTCCGTCCACGCCGCAAAGATCGGTCGTAACGGCGTAATCGGTAAGGTGCTTTTTAGGTCTTCTTAAAAGATATACGTCGCGGAAAATGCCGGTAAAACGCCATTTATCCTGATCCTCGAGATAACTTCCGAAGCACCATTTCAGCACAAGCACGTCAATTTTGTTTTCGCCGTTTACGACGTAGCGCGTGATGTCGAACTCCGAAATTCTGTGCGATATTTGCGAAAAACCGACAAACTTGCCGTTCACGTACAGATAAAAGCAAGAATCAACGCCCTCGAAAACGAGGTACGCCCTTTCGCCGCTTGCCGACCAATCGAATTTGCGCGAATAGTGATACGCGGGGTTCTTCGTCGGAATATGCGGCGGATCGTACGGAAACGGATATTTTTGATTGGTATACTGAAAATAATCGTAACCGTAATATTGCACGCACGACGGAACGCTTATCGTCCGATCGCCCTCGTTCAGCCAAAAACCGTCGGCAGAAGTAACGCTTTCGTACGCGGCGATTTTCCATTCGCCGTTAAGGGAGATAAAGCGTGAACTACGCTCCCTGTCGTACGACTTATCGTCGGTTATGTCAAAAGGCACGTAGTACGAGCGTGACGGCTCGACGCCTATCGTTTTGTCAGTTTCGTAATATTTTTTTAGCATTTCGTCACCCCGAAAAATACTTTTACCCGCATATCTTAACACAAACGCGACCTTTATGCAATAGAAAAAAGGAGTTATTTTTATAAAAATAAAAATGCCAGATTTTTGGCACCACAAAAACTTAGACAAAAGCCGCCTTAAATACAGGGCGGCTTTTAACGTATTCTATGTTAAAACAATACTCGCAACCGTGCGCAAGCAAAAGCAACCGCAGGCTGATTTTCGCAAGCGCTTTACGCGTTATATATTACACGGCAAACGGTTTATAGTTTGGCAAGCGGTTTATTCGGTAAACAGTTTGCGCTTTTTTTCTATAATGTCGTCGATCTTGGCGATATAAGTGCGCATATCCTTAGGCGCGCCTAAGCGTTCGATGCGCTGCTCCGCACCGAAAAGGCGCTTTGAAACGGCGTTTGCGCCGCAAGCGATATTCTGCGCTATCTCTTCCATTACGTCTACGTTGTAAACGCATTCCTTGCCGGGAAGCGCGTACCCCGTATTTTCGAGATTGCCCGCCATATATTTTTGGCGGTACAAATAATAAGGACGATACCCCGCGGCAAGCAACCGCTCGCCCGAATAGTCTATCATTTTAGCCACCTCGCCCTCGGGCAAGCGAGAGCAAAGTTCCTTAAGGCGCGAGCCCTTTTTAAGACACAGCGTATGCACGGTAATATTTTCGGGATTTAACGAAATAGCGCGCTCTAAGCTCGCGCAAAAAACGTCGAACGTTTCGAGCGGCAAGCCGGCTATCAAATCCATATTGACGTCAAAGCCAAACTCTTTCGCCATTAAATATTTTTCGACGACTTGCTCGCCGTTATGCTTTCTTCCGATTAGTTCGAGAGTGGAATCGCAAAAGGTTTGCGGATTTACGCAAATACGCGTAACGCCGTAATCCTTTAAAAGTTTAAGATTTTCCGCGTTTATGCAATCTGCTCTGCCCGCCTCGACCGTATATTCGCAATCGACTTTGCCTATCGCGTCGAGCACGCGCTTTAAAGCGTCCGTTCCGACCGATACCGGCGTGCCTCCGCCGACGTATACGCTTCTGAGCCTTTTTACAAGCCCTTTCGCCGCGTTTATTTCCTTGCAAAGTGCCTCTATATATTCGTTAACGGGGGTTTTGGGTGTTATTTCGGCAGATATAAACGAGCAATATTGACAGCGCGACGGACAAAGTGGAATACCCACGAAAAAGTCGGCGTTGTCGTCGTTTTCTTCGTAAATCGCGCTTTGCGCCTCGGCAATGCGCTCGAGCAAAGCGTATTTTTTATCCGAAACGCGCATCGTTTGCTTTAAAAACTCCGCGCGGTTTTCGCCTTGCTGATAATAAAGCTTGGTAGGTCTTATGCCGGTAAGCGCGCCCCATGGCAACTTTTTCCCGGTAACGTCCGACAAAAAATCGTACAAACTCAATTTTGCGTACCGTTTAAGATATCTTTTTCGCTCCAATTCGCCGTTAAAAGTTGCGGCGTATTCGTACCTTTTTTCGCGCACGCCGTCGGTTACGGTATAACGAAAAAAGCCGCCGCCTTCCGTGAAAGACAGCTTGATTTCGCCCGAATCCTCTGCGTAAAACTCGTTATATACCTCGTTCAGTTCACCTTCGAGCCTTTCAATATCGGTAACGACCATAAAATCACCTTTAGAATAAGTTTTTAATCGGATTATGCTCCCTTTCGTAGGAAAGCGTGCTCTCTCTGCCGTGTCCGCAATACAGTTTGAAGTCGCCCTCTTTTGCAAAAAGTCTTTTTGCCGAATCAATAAGCTCGTTTTGGTCGCTTCCCGGCAAATCCGTCCTGCCGTACGTTTCAAAAAACAGAGCGTCGCCGGTAAACATTTTATCGTCTAAAACGAAAGTCAGTCCTCCGTGCGTGTGACCGGGCGTTGAAATAACCTCTATTTGATAGCCGCAAATGTCAAAAAGTCCGTCTATAAGTTGATTATCGACGGTAAACGGCTCGAGCGTGCGCCCGAAATACCAAGACAAATGTCCGTCCGATTCGAGAAGCGGCATATCTGATTTAGCAAGATATACGGCGGCGCCCGTTTTGCTTTTCAGTTCGGAAACGCACGCTATATGATCGTAATGCGCGTGCGTTAACAATATAGCGCCCAGCCTTTTATTAAGCGAAGAAAGCGCGTTAAGCGTTACGTTTTCGTCAAGACCGGGATCTATGACGAGAGCCAAATCGCTTTCGTCCGAATACAATAAATATCTGTTACTCGAATAGTCGTGCGTTTTTAAAAGCTCGACTTTAACGTTTTTTTCGCTCACCGTCAAATAACCGTCCTGAACACGTCTTTAATACAGGTTTCTTCTTTTAGCTTTAAGAGCAGTTCGTCGAGGTCCTCTTTTTTATTGAGTTTAATACTCATATCCACGACGGCGCAATGGGCTTTGGTATCTATACGACCGTTAATTGCGGTTATAAACAAGCCGAGCTTGGTGCAAACCGACGAAACGATGGCAAGAAGAGGCGCTTCTTCGGTCGCCGTGATTTTTATGCTTGTGGTATAACTACCCTCTTTACCCGACCAATGCGCTTCGAGCAAACGCGAGGGATCCTCGTTTTTCATGTTCGGGCAGTCGGCACGGTGGATGGCAACGCCGCGCCCGCGCGAAACAAACCCCACGATGTCGTCCCCGGGAACGGGATTACAGCACCCCGCAAACCTTACGAGAAGACCGGACATTCCCTTTACGACGACGCCGTCGCTCGACGACTTATGAGTATAAATTACGCGCTTGCCCTCTATTGAACTCGGTTCTTCGGGCGTATGAACGGGCTTGCAAAAATCTATGAGTCTCGGAAGAATTTGATTTACCGAAACGGCGCCGCAGCCGACGGCGGCGTACATTTCGTCCACGCTCGAAAAGGACATCTTCGAGCCAATCGACGAAAAACTAAGCGGATTTAGCAGATTACCGAACGAATAGCCCTTATTTTTGGCTTCTTGCTCGAGCATAGACTTGCCGAGCTTAATCTTTTCGTCCGCCATTTGCCGCTTGAAGAACGCCTTAATCTTCGCCCTCGCACCGTTGGTTTTGGCAATTTTGAGCCAATCCCACGACGGACCTTTGGAGTTTTTGGAAGTTATGATTTCCACGACGTCGCCCGTCGTCAGCGTGCTGTTAAGCGGAACGATCTTGCCGTTGACCTTTGCCCCCACACACTTATTGCCGACCTCGGTGTGAATGCGGTAAGCAAAGTCTATGGGCGTGGAATCGTTGGCAAGGCTCAAAACCTCGCCTTTAGGCGTAAAAACGAGGCACTCGCTGTTATAAATATCGCCTTTGAGCGACTGAATAAGCTCGGTTCCGTCCTTTAAACCGCCCTCCCATTCCATAACCTCGCGTATCCAGTCGAGCTTATGATCGAAGGACGTTTCTTCCGTTTCAGAATTTTTTTCTTTATATTTCCAATGCGCCGCGATACCGAACTCGGCAGTGTGGTGCATTTCGTACGTGCGAATTTGTATTTCGAATATTTTTCCGAAGCTCGTAACGACGGTCGTGTGCAAGCTTTGGTACATGTTGGGCTTGGGGATTGCTATATAATCCTTAATGCGACCGGGAATGGGCTTCCACTTTTTGTGGATTTTGCCGAGAATTTCATAACACTCGTCGACCGTTTCAACGATAACTCGCACGGCGGTAAGGTCGTAGATCTGATCGAGCGTTTTGCCGTTTTGCATTTTTTTGTATATCGAATAAAAATGCTTAGGTCTGCCGACGACCTCGCCTTTAATAGCCGACTCCGTAAGTATATCCTTAATCTCTTTAACGACCGAATTGACGAAAATTCTGCGTTCTTCGAGCTTGGCGTGAATGTTTTCCGTAAGGTACTCGTAAGCCGCCTGATCGATATATTTAAGACATAAGTCCTCGAGCTCGCATTTAATTTGCGAAATACCCAACCTTCCGGCAAGCGGGGCGTAAATTTCTATCGTTTCGTGCGCCATACGCAGTTGGCGTTCCTTGGAAAGGTAGTTTAGCGAACGCATGTTGTGCAAGCGGTCGGCAAGTTTGATGATGATAACCCTTATATCTTTCGCCATCGAGACGAATATCTTTTTAAAGTTCTCGGCTTGCTCCTCTTCCTTGGATTTAAACTCAATTTGTTCGAGCTTGGTTACGCCGTTTACGAGCATAAGAATCTCGCCGCCGAATTCGCGCAAAATATCGTCTTCGGTGACGGGCGTATCTTCTATTACGTCATGCAAAAAAGCCGCGGCGACCGAATAGTAATCCATTCCGAGCCCGATAAGTATTTCGGCGACGGCGCAAGGATGGGTAAAATAAGCCTCGCCCGAGGCACGCTTTTGTCCTGCGTGCGCCTCGCGCGCGAAATAATACGCCTTGACGACTACGTCGGCTTCTTCCTTTTTGTAAATATTAGTAATCTTTTCGACTAATTCGAGCATTTTATTCACTACCGCGCTTTACTCTTGCTAAAATATCGCAAGCCAAAGCGAAAACTTTTACTTTAAAATGAGTTCGGATACCTTTTTGTATAATTCCGACGACGAAAGTTCGCTTTTTACCGTTTTGTCGAGCTGAAGACTGCCCGCCGTAAAAGCAAAAAACTTAAGTTCGAGAAAGACCTCGAGGCAGAACAGTATTTGTTCTTTAGAAAGCGTCTCGCTCTTTATTCCCAAAGCAACGTCCACACTGCTGTAACCGTAAAAGCGGTTGAATTTAAGCAGTTTGAACACCTCGGCAAAAACCGCCCTGTCCACCGATAATTCTTTCAAATCGTACGCGCTTTCGCTTGCAACGAAATAGTCCGCCGAAAGCGCGTTCTTCGCGCAATTGAAAAGCGGTCTGTCCAAATACACTATTCCGTCGTAACCTTGCGCCGAAAAGTCGCGCAAGGACAACACCACCGTACTACCGCTTTTTGCTTTATCGGGCGCGTAAAGCTTGCAATCGTCTAAATTAAAACCGTATTTTTTTAGCGTTTTTAAACTCGAGCAAGCGTATAAATAACTCTTTTTTTCATTCCCTTTTTGGGCAACAAGCGAGGCTATAAGTCCGTTATCGCACACTTTCGGGCATTCTTTTCCGTTTTTGTAAGAGAGTAAATCGTTCTTAAAACAATCGAGATAAAGGCGTTCCTCGTCGGCGAGAATATAGTCAACGCACTTGACGTAACCCTTAAGCGAAGACCTGCCGTTAAAGACGGAAATATTCGCTTCGAAAGCAATTCGCTTTTTAGCCGGAGCATTCAATATATCAAGCTTTTTATCGCCGTTAAAGTATATAAAATCGAGATATTCGGTTTTAAAAACCACGTGCGGCGAACCCGCTTTTATGGGGTAGGCGTTAATTCTTTCGGCTTCGGCGCAGAAAATCGGACGCTTATTGCCGGTACCGAAAGGTTCTAAACGGTCGATTTCCTCGGCAAACGCCATAGTAAACGGCTTTGTTATAACGCCTTCCGCCTCGACGATCGGCTCAAACTGCTCCGCCGTATAATTAGCGTCGAGATAGTCGGAAAAACACTGTTCGAAGTCGGCAATTTTGTCCTCGGCAATCGTAATGCCCGCCGCCTGAGAATGCCCGCCGAAGTCGATTAAATGCTCCTTGCAAGCGGATACGGCTTGGAAAATATTAACTCCGTCGATACTTCTTACCGAGCCGTGGAAACGACCGTCGCTCCCGGTAAACAACACTACCGGTCGATTGTATTCTTCCACGAGTTTGGCGGCGACTATTCCGACCAAACCGCCCCGCCAACTGCCGTCGGCAAGCACTATGCACTTTTTGTGAAGACCGCCGCTAAGCAGTTTTTCCCTTGCGCTTTTTAAAAGCACGTCGCAAAGGTTTTGACGCTCGGCGTTATATTCGTTTAGAATTTCACACTTTTCGCTTATGGCAAGAGGATCGGTTTCGAGCATAAGCGCAAGCGCCGAACGCGCGTCGTCCATACGCCCCGCCGCATTGATACGCGGCGCAACGGTAAAGGCAAGCCCGGTCGACGTAATTTCTTTAAGACCACTCTTTTCGATAAGCTTGCGAAGGGCGCGATTTCCGCCCCTTTTAATAAGTTCTATTCCCTCGCATACTATATCTCTGTTTTCGTCGAGAAGCGTCATGCTGTCGGCAATGGTCGCAACGGCGGCAAGATCCAAAAAACAATCGGCTTTTTCGCCGATGAGCGCGCGCGCAACCTTATAGGCAACGCCCGCTCCGCAAAGATAATCGCACGGATAAGCCTGCCCCTTTAGTTTGCAATTAACTACTATGCAATCGGGAATTTGCTCGGGTATTTCGTGGTGATCGGTAACGATTACGTCCACACCCATGTCGTTTATAAAAGCGACTTCGTCCTTACAACTGATACCGCAGTCCACGGTAATAATAAGGTCGGGAAAATATTGTTCGAGAACGCGCTCCACTAAGTCGTGCGTTAAGCCGTAGCCTTGCGAGCGTTCGGGCACGACGACGAAAACGTCGCTTATTCCGAAACTCTTTAAGGCGTTATACATAATCGTCGAAGCGCATATTCCGTCGGCGTCGTAATCGCCGAAAACGACTACCCTTTCGCCTCCGTCGCGCGCGGCGGTAATTCGCTCGACCGCATCGAACATGCCGGACAGTAAAAACGGATCGTAAAAGTTATGCTTGCCGGGATTAAGAAAACGCTCTGCTTTTTCTACGTCGTCTATCCCGCGCGAAACCAAGATTTTCGCCAAGTCATCGCTCATGCCGAATTTTTCGGCTATGGCAATAACAGCGTTATGCTGTGATTGAGTCAATCGACTTGCGGCGACGATCATAAAAATAAGCTCCTTTATAATAATTTGATTTTTTTCCTCAGTAAAATGCGGAAGTTAATAAACGCAAAGCGGGCAGGAAAAATCCCGCCCGCCAAATCGCTCAGTTAGATTATGCTTTTTTTGCAGTCTTACGGTTTGCCTGAATTTTTCTGAATGCAACCCAAAGCGTAGGAGCAAGGCAGAGAGCCGAGAACAAGCCGGAGATAAGACCAAAGATGATGGGCAATACGAATTCCTGAATGGTTGCAACCGAGAAGAGAACGACCGCAACTACCATGATGAGCGTGGTAAGCGTAGACAGGAAAATCTTTACGAACGAATGCTTTATAGCGTAGTTAGCAACTTCCGCGTCGCTCGCCATAGCGAAAGCCGAATTGGAAGGATTTCTGCACTCTCTTATCTTGTCGAAAACAACGATCGACGCGTTGATAGAGTAACCGATAATGGTTATAACCGCAGCGATAAAGGTAGAGTTGACGGGAATATAGAAGATCGTCGTCAACGCCGTCATAATGAGAATGTCGTGGATAAGAGCAATCAATGCCGCAAGACCGCTGAGGAAGTTAAACCTTATTATAATATAAACGAGGATTACCACCAAAGCAACGGCGATAGCGAGTATTGCCGAGTCGAGCAAGGTCTTAGAGGCGGTCGCGCCGACGTCGTAAACACGGATAAGTTCGGAATCGGTAGGATTGAAAGATTCGGCTTCTTCGGCAGGAACGAGTTCGCGCGTTTTTGCAAGAAGTCTTGCAAGCGTGCCACCCTCTTCGCTCGACTTAAGCGAATTGATGAAAGCGTCGTGCGCGGCGTCGGACGAACCGAGTTTTCCGTCATAATCTACGCCTTCGTATTCGCCCTTAAAGAAGTAAGTAAGTCTGTAAGAATAGGTGTAACCGGAGCCGGAAGGCGAAACCTGAATCTGGTCGGATATTTCGTAATTGTCATCAAGAATATCGCGCATTTCCTTATCGAAGGTCTTTTTGAAAGAATCCGCCTCGCCAAAAGCGCCGAGCTCGAATTCAACGGTTGCGCCACCGGTAAAGTCCATACCGATATTCATTCTGCCGCAAGCAATCAATACGATAGCGACGACGATGAGCAATACGGGAACGATTACCATCCATTTCGTCTTTTCAACAATTTTATAATCTTTATTCATAAAGCGGCTCATTATTCGGCACCCCCTTCTTTCTTAAGATTGAAGAATGCAACCTCGTTATTCGTAAGCGGCTTTAAGAGCTTTATCATCCATCTCGTAATGAGGAGGGATGCAAAGAGCGAAAGAACGATACCGATAAGAAGAGTTATTGCAAAGCCTTTTATCGTGCCCGGACAAATAATCCAAAGGACGATAGCAGCCAAAATGGTCGTAATATTGGAGTCGAGTACGGTAACGAGCGCGTGCTTGAAGCCCTGTTGGATAGAAGCCTCGACCGTTCTGCCGTTTTCGGATTCTTCGCGTATTCTTTCGAAAATAACGATGTTCGCGTCGACCGCCATACCTATCGAAAGCAAGATACCCGCGATACCCGGGAGGGTAAGCTGTATGCTCGGAATAATCGCAAGGAATACGATGTATAAAAGCACGTAAATGATAAGCGAATAAACGGAAGCAAGTCCCAATCCTCTGTAACGAACGAGCATGAGAACGCAGATTACGGCAAGACCGATAGCGCCCATGATCGCGCTGTTGGCAACGGCGTCGTCGCCGAGCTTGGAGCTTATACTTCTCGATTCGGTAACGGTGTACTTAATGGGGAGCTTACCGCTGTCGATTACCGAAGCGATGTTTTGAGCGTCCTCGTAAGAAGTATAACCCGTTATCTGCGCCGAAGCCTGAGTAAGCTCGCCTTGTACGGTCGGGCTTTGAACCAAAGAGTCGCCGAGAAAGATGTAAAGCTTCTTATCGCTGAGATTGTCGTAAATGTATTTAGTAGCGGCGGCAAATCTTGACTGACCTTTGGTCGTAAAGTTAAGGACGACTACGTATTCGCTGTTTTCCATTCCTACGTATGCGCTCTTAATGTGGTCTTCGCCGTTCAGCCAAATTGTCCCGTCGGCGTCCTTAAAGGTAAGTTCGCCGGTTTGACCTATGATTTGGAGAACCTCGCCGTCGTCGTCGACCTGCGGGATTTCAACGCGGATTTTGTTTCCGTCTTGAACGGAAATAACGGCTTCGGTATAACCTTTGTCGCTAAGTCTGGTTTCGATGATCTTTTGCGCACGCTCCAAAATGTCGGTGTCGCTCGAACCGGAACCGGTATCTTCAGGTTCCAAAACGACGTAATAACCGCCGGAAATATCGATACCTTTACCAACTGTATCGAGAATGGAATTAAAATCCTTGATGGACCCCGGGATTTCGAAGCTTGCAAAACACATGAAGCCCAAAATCACCATAAGAATGGTCAAAAGGGTAATTACGGTAACGGATTTTCCGCGTCCGCCGTTAGCCCTTTGTTTGTCCTTACTGCTCATATTGCCTCCTGCTTTTAAAAAGCACCTAAAGTTACGTTGCGCGCGTAGCGCGCGTGCATAATACTTGCGATTACGCACTTTGACATTATATAATGATTAGCGCAATTAGTCAATGATTTTTCGCGCTTTTTCCAAAAAAAGCGCCCCTTAGCCTAAAAGAACGGGCTTTTTTTAAGAGAGCGCTTGTTTTTTTTAAGATAATATTGCCCGAGCCGTTTAAAAACTCTCTCTACCAAAAAGTAAATTTAGTTTTCCTCGCGGTTTTCTTTTTCGCACGAAAGAATGTGCATTGCGCATTCGGTACGCGCCTTAAGCATTTCGCACGTGGGCTTATACGGCTTGTTTATATCGCCGTTGAAGGCGTAGTTATTAGCCGCGCAGCCGCCGCTGCAGTGAAATCTTGCAAAGCAGTCCTCGCACCCTTCGCGAGTGAAGAGTGAACTCAGACGGAATTTATCGCGTATGCTTTCGTCGATCTTGCCGTCGAAAACATTGCCCATTTTAAACTCGGGCTTGTCGGCAAACTGGTGGCAGGGATAAATATCGCCGGTCGGCGTGACCGAGAAGTATTCGTTGCCCGCACCGCACGCGTTAACGCGCTTTTGCAAGCAAGGGCCGCCCTCCAAGTCGATCGAGAAGTGGAAGAAATGGAAGCCTTTTCCGTTCTTTCTGCGCTCGATATATTCCCTTGCGAGTTTTTTGTATTCTTCTTTAATACCGGGGATCATATCCTCGGATATGGCAAGTTCATGCCCCTTTTCCAAAACGACGGGTTCGAGGGATATTTCCTTAAAACCGCTGTCCGCCATAAAGAGAACGTCTTTTGCAAAATCGAGATTTTTATTGGTGAAAGTGCCGCGAACGTAATACGACTTATCGCCGCGCTTTTCTACGAAACGCTTGAAATTTTCGATAATAACGTCAAAACTGCCCTTGCCGTTGACGGTTTTACGCACTTCGTCGTGCACTTCTTTGCGGCCGTCGAGGCTTAAAACGACGTTTTCCATATTCTCGTTGAGCCAATCAGCAATTTCGCCGGTAAGCAAAACGCCGTTGGTCGTCATCGTGAACAAAAACTTTTTGCCGAGTTTCGCGGCTTTTTCGTTGGCGTATTCGACCGTCTTTTTAACGACGTCGAAGTTCATAAGCGGTTCGCCGCCGAAAAAGTCGGTTTCCAAAATCTTTCTATCGCCCGAGTTTTCGATGAGAAAATCTATCGCCTTTAAAGCGACCTCTTCACTCATAAACGAGCGCTCGCCCTTGAACGAGCCGGTGCCCGCAAAACAGTATTTGCAACGCAAATTGCAATCGTGGCAAATGTGCAAACAAAGCGCCTTTACGTATTTACTTTTTGCCGGTGCGACAGCCGCCTCGGGCTTAAAAAGAAGACCGTTTTGAGAAAGCTCGTCAATCTCGCTCTCTATCTCGGCGATAACGTCGTCGGAAACGCCGCCGAAGTCATAAGGCAACCCCTGCCTTTTGTTTATGACCTGACAAGTAAGCGCGTCGCACTTATGCAAACTGCCGCTGCCGACGTCGTAAAGGTAATAATCGTCATCGAAACTGAAGCAATGTACCATTTTTTCTCCCGTATAAAAGGCGTATAAAAGAACGGAGCGAATATTTTTCGCCCGCCTTTTTCTTAGCCGTAAAAAACCGTACCGGACGACGGTACGGTTAGAAAACGCGTATTTCGCGCAAACGCTCGCGACGGCAAAAGCCGCCTATGCCGAAAGGCAAATTATGCGAGGATTTCTTTTTCTTTTCTTTCTCTGGTCTGCTTTTCGCAGGACTGATTGCCGACGGTGCAGCTGGTCTTGCAAGCCGATTGGCAGGTGCTTCTGCATTCTCCGCAACCGACTACGGATTTTTTAGCGGCAACGGCTACAGTTTTAATTCTTTTCATAATAAGCCTCCGTTTCAGCCAAGACGAACTATCGTCCGACTGCAATTTTCTAAGCATATTATACACTAAGGTAGGTTTTTTTTCAACAATTATCGCCCGTTTTTTTAAAATTAACGAAAATAATTGAAAATACAAGTGCAAAAATCAACGAAAAAGCAATGTCTAACAGCAGTTTCGGCACGCTCGGCATACCGGAAAATACGCTGTAAACGACAAACACGCCGATAAACGAAGCAACGCCCGCCAATATTCCGTTAAGTATCGCGCGCCTGCCGCTGCAAAAAAAGTAAGCGCACGCGCAAGCCGCAAGCAAACGCGCCGTAACCGAGAACGCCTTAAGCACGGTTCCGCTCGCACCAAAAACAGCGGCTACCGCGGCAAGCAAAGCAAGAACGGCCAACGTCGTTATCGCCGCCAACAAAACGCCTATGATAAATTTAAAAAATGAAGATTTCGTCAGTCTTTCCAAAAGCATAAAACACCTCGTTAAACCATATGTCGAAGTCGGCTGTCTTATGCAAAAACGTCTGCCGTTATTTTTCAATTCAAGAAGGAGCAAACTTGCTTGCAAGGGTTTGCGACTTCGCCGAATTACACACTATAAAGGGTAAAAACGGAAGTTTTTACGGCAAAGCGAATAGTCTTGCAAAGATTATGCCGAAAGGCAAAAATTTACTTCTTATAGTTTTCAATAAGCAACAAAAAAGTGCCGATAATCGATTTATAGGGGCACTTTTACGTTTTTATTCAATTAAAGCGTTTCCACGCAAATAAGGTTGGTGTTACCGCTTTTGCCGTTGGGCGAACCGCCCGTTATAACTATCTTATCGCCCTTTTTGAGAAGCCCGCTCTTGAGGGCTGCAACCTTGGCAAAATAGAACAATATATCGACCGAGCCGTACTCTTCTACCTTAAACGCCGAAACGCCCCAGCTGAGCGAAAGCTTTTGGTAAGCGCGCTCGTCCGTCGTAAGACCGATGATGGGAATATTCGGACGGAAACGAGAAACCATTCTTGCCGTACTGCCGGTACGCGTGCAAACGACAATCGCTTTTGCGCCGAGGTCTTTTGCAAGCAAGCTCGCCGCGTGCGACAACGCCTCGCCCGAAGTCTTAATGTCGTAATTATCTATATATTGAATGTATTCAACGTGGTTTTCCGCTCTTTCGACGATCTTCGCCATAGCCTCGACCGAACGCACGGGGTACGCTCCCGCCGCCGTTTCACCCGAAAGCATAACCGCGGACGTTCCGTCGTATACCGCGTTTGCGACGTCGGATATTTCCGCACGCGTAGGGCGCGGATTATGTATCATCGACTCGAGCATTTCGGTTGCGGTAATAACGCGTTTTCCGTAAATACGGCACTGAGTTATGATGTTTTTCTGCACGTCGGGCAACTCTTCGTACGGAATTTCCACGCCGAGATCCCCTCTTGCGACCATTATGCCGTCGGCCTCGCGCATGATGGCTTGAAGATTATCTACGCCGGTGCGGCTTTCGATCTTGGCAATGACGTCGATGTTTTCGCCGCCGTTAGCCCTTAAAAACTCTTTTGCGTCGATTACGTCTTGCGGACGAGAAACAAAGGACAGCGCGACGAAATCTACGCCCTGACTTATGCCGAAAAGAAGATCTTCTTTATCTTTTTCGGAAAGAAAATCGAGTTCGAGCTGCTTATCGGGGAAATACATCGACTTGCGACCGGACAGTTCACCGCCGACCTCCACCGTGCATTCAACGCCGTTTCCGACAACCTTTTCTACCGAAAAGACCATAAGCCCGTTGTTTAAAAGTATCTTATCGCCCGGTTGCATAACCTCGGCAATTTTCTTATACGTTACGGTAACGCGGCTTTCGTCGCCCTCTATCTCGTCGGCGGTAAAGGTAAACTTATCGCCCTCGCAAAGAGTTATTTTTCCGTTTTTGAACGTGCCTATGCGAAACTCCGGACCTTTGGTGTCGAGCAGAATCGCAATCGGCGTTTTCTTTTCCTCGCGCACTTGCTTGACAAGCGCTATGCGCGCGGCATGTTCCGAATAATCGCCGTGCGAAAAATTAAGCCTCGCAACGTTCATTCCGGCGTCCGCCATTGCGGCTATCGTCTGCTTATCGCACGAGGACGGACCGAGCGTGCAAATAATCTTGGTTTTTTTCATATCTTTCACCTTGCGTGTAAAAAGCAATCGAGCAAGTGCCGATCGCTTTCAAAATATATTTCTTGACTATTATATATTTTAATCGTATTTTTTGCAAGCGTTTTACCGCCACCGCCAAAAATACCTTTTCGGTTTATTATTTTCCTTTTTTGCCTGAAAATTTTAAATAATCGGCACAAACAAGGGGCTATAAGCCCGTTATCGGCTATTTCAAGGTCGCACATGCCCCATATATTAGCTAAAAAAACGACTTCACGATAGCATACGCGTAAAAGTATTAATTCTATTAACGCGCTTTATTAAGCTTATTCAACCGTTAAGATATGCACGCCTTAATGCGGCTTAACGCGCCTTTTTCTATGCGAGAAACTTGCGCTTGCGAAAGCCCGACCTCGCTTGAAATTTCCGTTTGAGTTTTGCCCTCGTAATACCTAAGCCGCACGATTTTTCGCTCTCGTTCGGAAAGCGTTGCAAGCGCCTTTTCGAGAGCGACGTGCTCCGTCCACTTTTCGTCGGTATTCTCCTCGTCGCCGAGTTGGTCGAGAAGTTCTATCGTATCGCCCGATTTATTATAGACCGGATCGTAAATGGACGCAGTGTCGGCAATAGCGTCGAGAGCGTAAACGACCTCGCGCTCCTCGACCTGCATGCGCTCCGCGATCTCCGCAACGGTAGCTTCCTTGCCGTCGCATTCGAGCTCCGACCTAACCCTGAGCGCGGTAAAAGCCGAATCCCTTATGCTCCGCGGCACGCGAAGACCGTTCGTACAGCGAAGAACGCGTTTTATTTCGCCGATTATCATCGGCACGGCATAGGTGGAAAAGCACACGCCGAGCGTAACGTCGAAGTTATCGACCGCCTTTATAAGCCCTATGCACCCCGACTGAAACATGTCGTCGGCGGAAACCTTAGAACTTTGAAAACGCTTGATTATGGAAAGCACAAGCTTTAAGTTACCCAATATAAATTCGTTTTTAGCATTCTCGTCGCCGGCTTTGATTTTAAGCATAAGCTCTTCGCTTCTCTTTCTGCCAAGCTGTTTTAGGCTGCCCGTATCCATTCCGACAACGCTTACTCTACCCGTCATAATTCCTCCGTCCGCACCGAAAAAGCGCGGTATGTAAGCAGAGTTTTTCGAAAAATAGCGGGCTATAGGTCGAATATCGATAGTTTTGCCAATTTATCGTTTTTTATGCGTTAAACGATTTTTTCGGTTTTCTCCTTTATATCGGCACTAAAAAAATTAAACCTTATCGAGCGTTTCATCCGCCGTTTTAAGCCGCGCGATAAAACGCCGCTCTCCACCGCAACGCCCTTCTACGAAAACGAAACCGTCTTCTTTTGCCGAGAAGATTTCCATAACGTCGCCGTAACGGCACTCCTTAACGTAGTCTATTTGCAAGCATTCCAAATCGGTCGGAAAAAACTCGAAAATAACGTCGGCGTAGCGCGTGTTGTTCAAGTGCCCGACGATATCGAGATCCGACCGCCTTACGCGGTATTCGCCGAGCCGCTCGGCGCCGTCCGAGTTTTTCCTGATTTTTTCGTGAACGCACGGCTCGAACGCGCCGCCGCTGCCGTAATCGACCGCATCGGGCAAAGGCTTCCGCGTTTGCAAATCCATAATAAGCCAACGCGAATAACCGACGATAAGCTCGTTGCCGTTGCCGTCCGTCACGAGGTAATCCCTTACGCAAAACAGCCGACCGGGATCGGCAAACCGAGTGCGAACGTGCACTGCGGAATGCAAGTCTACCCTATTCAAGCGTTTGTAGCACACCGATTCAAGCACCCAGCATTGCCCCTTTTCCATAAGTTTTTGCATTGAAATGCCGAGTTTTTCGGCGTGAATGCCTGCCGCCGTTTGAAATATATCGAGCACGCCGGTCGGTTTTAAGCCGTGCAGACTGCCCGTTTGATTGTCGGTTACGCGCATATCGAGCCAAAACTCGTTAGCCGTTCCGTTGCCCTTTATCTTGTCAAAAGCCATATTTGAAGCCTCCCGCGGATGATTGCCGCAACATGATTTTAACACTTAAACCGCCCGTTAGTCTACCGCAAAAGGCACAAAAAGAAAAAAATCGTTGATTTTGGCAGAAAAACGACCGACAACGCACAAGTAAGGGGCAAGCAAAATATTTTCGACGCCCCATGAGCAAAATACAAGCAAAATATTTTCACCGCCCGAAAAATATTTGACATAACGCCCGCGCGATTATATAATTATTCGGTTGAATAGATTACGAAATACGCCACTGCGCAAGAGCGTCGGGCGAAAGCGAGAATAAACACATGAAAAGAACGGACGTAAGAAACATTGCGATCATTGCCCACGTCGACCACGGCAAAACAACGCTCGTCGACGCGTTGCTCAAGCAAAACGGCATATTCCGCAAAAACGAAGTCGTGCAAGACCGCGTAATGGATAGCAACGACCTCGAGCGCGAACGCGGAATTACCATTTTGGCAAAAAACACCGCCGTACACTATAACGGCACGAAAATCAACATAATCGACACGCCGGGGCACGCTGATTTCGGCGGCGAAGTAGAGCGCATTCTGTCTATGGTCGACGGCGTAGTTCTTCTCGTCGACGCCGTAGAGGGCGTTATGCCGCAAACGAGATACGTTCTTAAAAAGGCGCTCAACCTCAACAAAAAGCCGGTCGTCGTAATAAACAAAATCGACAAAGGCGGCGACGTAAACAAGACGGTCGACGGCATCATCGACCTTTTCATCGACCTCGGCGCGAACGACGATCAGCTCGACTTTAAAACGGTATATGCGAGCGCAAAACTCGGCTGGGCTAAAAAGGCTCTTACCGACGACGGCGTCAATATGGCACCCTTGCTCGACACGATACTCGAAGAAGTTCCCGCCCCCGAGGGCGATCCCGATATGCCCTTGCAGACGGTTATTTGCAATATCGACTACGACGAATACGTAGGAAGAATAGGCATAGGCAAAATTACGCGCGGCAAAATCACCGTCGGTCAGCCCGTTTCCGTATGCCACACCGACGGCACGTTCGGTCAAGGCAAGGTCGCAAGACTCTACCAGTTCGAAGGCTTAAAACGCGTAGAAGTGAACGAGGGCGGAATCGGCGATATCGTCGCCATAAACGGTTTGGATAAAATCAATATAGGCGAAACGATATGCGATCTCGACAAGCCCGAAGCGCTGCCCTTCGTTGCGATCGACGAGCCGACCATTTCCATGATGTTTATGGTAAACAACAGTCCGTTCGCAGGCAAAGAGGGCAAATTCGTGACCTCGCGCCACCTCAGAGCAAGACTTTTTAAAGAAGTCGAAACGAACGTCAGCATGCGTGTGTCCGAAACGGAAAGCACCGACACTTTCGAGGTCTTCGGCAGAGGCGAACTTCATCTTTCTATTTTAATAGAAGAAATGCGCCGCGAGGGCTACGAATTTCAGGTATCGCGCCCCAAGGTTATTTTCAAAGAAATCGACGGCAAATGCTACGAGCCGATAGAACAACTTGTTATAGAAGTACCCGACGACTACGTTGGCGTAGTCATGAACAAGATCGGGCAAAGAAAGGGCGAACTCATAACGATGTCGCCAAACGATAACGGCGAAACTCGCCTCGAATTTAAAATCGCGGCGCGCTGCCTTATAGGTTACAGAAGCGAAATGCTAACCGACACCAAGGGCTTCGGCGTTATGTATCACGTTTTCGATTCGTACGAACCGTATAAGGGCGATATGCAGTCGAGAACGCGCGGCAGCCTCGTTTGCTTCGAAAGCGGCACCACTACTCAGTACGGACTGTTCAACGCACAAGAGCGTTGCACCCTTTTCGTCGGTCCCGGTCTCGACGTTTACGAGGGAATGATCGTCGGCGAAAACTCACGCGAAGACGACCTCGCCGTCAACGTTTGCAAGAGAAAACAACTCACAAACAACCGCGCAAGCGGAAGCGACGAAGCGCTTAAACTCATCACGCCCACGCAGCTCAGCTTGGAACAGTGCATGGAATTCATTGCCGACGACGAACTCGTCGAGCTTACGCCGAAGAGCATAAGACTTCGCAAACGCATACTCTCTCACGAGCAACGAATGAAAGATTGGGCAAGACGTCGCAAAAACGGCTAACTCTTTATTTAAATTTTGATTTTTAGCCGATTTATCTGCGGCTAAAACCACTTTATAAATCACATAAAACGAATAAAAACCGCGGTATAGGTCGATTATCGGCATATACCGTTTTATTTTTTGCGGCAGTTGCCGCCTCCAAAACCCCAAACTCCGCACTCCGCACTCCACACTCCAAACTCTAAACTCGCAAACCCCAAACTCC
>CAZHGN010000003.1:6169-35418 GCA_964532155.1 uncultured Acidiphilium sp. | reverse complement strand
GTCGTACGGCGTTATTTTTTTTGTTTTCTTGAAAAGAAAACATTTTTAAAAAAAGAACGATTTTGTTTTTATAAAAAAATAATATAAAGAGTTGCAATTCGGCACATGATTTCTTGACAAATAATTCGCATAGTGATAAAATTCTTTCGTTGCGTAAACAACGTTAGAGTTTCACGACGCTATTTTACACAACCAATCAGTCAAAAAAGGCATGTTTACACAATACGTGCGAAGGATTTTGAACATATGAGACGAAAAACGTTAGTCATTGCGATGGTTCTTGTTTCGCTTGTTTCGCTTGTTTTAGCTTTTGCGGGCTGTAACGACTCCTCGAGTTATGACGGCAAAACGAAAATCGTATACGAACTGGAAGGCGGCTCTTACAAGAACTGCACGGAACCCATCGTTCAGTATTACGATTTCGAAGAAGACACGCAAAACTTTATTTATTCGCCGCAAACGCTTTCCCGCGCGGAAGTGCAAAGAGAAGGGTTCAGATTTACCGGATGGTTCAAAACCAAAACCCAAGACGGCGACAGAGTAGTTTATTCCGACGAATGGGATTTTGAAAACAACAAAGTTACCACTCAAGGCGTTACGCTTTATGCCGGTTGGAAGGCGCTCCTTTCCTACACCTACAACGTTTGTTACGTTGACGAGAACGACGAAGTTAAGTCGCTCGGCGTATACGAAGTGAACGAAAACGACGAGTTTGATGACATTTCGAATTTGGCTAATAATCGCCCGGGCAACTACACGCCGTTCGTTTATGAAAAAGACGGCGTTCAAGTCGGATATTACAAAGACAAAGAATGCACTGAATCGATAGTAGGCTACAAGCACCCCGGCGGTGAAACCGATTGTCAAATCGACGTATACGTAAAATATATCGAAGGCAGGTACGCCCTCGTATCGACCGCTTCTCAGTTGCGTTCTTCTTTTTTAGGCAGAAACATTTACCTGCTTAACGATATCGATTTGGGCGGCGGAGCGTTCAGAGTCGCATCCTACTCCGGTATACTCGAAGGCAACGGATACACAATTTCCAATTTCACCATACCCTACCTGGCAAGTAAAAACGACTTGCGCCCCGATATCAACGGCACGGGCTTGAATTCGGTATACGCGTCGATTTTCGGCGAATTGAAAAACGCGACCGTGAAAAACGTCACCTTCGAAAACGCAAAGCTAACCATCGACGGCGGCATGTCCACCATTACCAACATCTACGTCGCGCCGCTATCAAAGGACGTAAATAATAGCACCGTCGAAAACGTCAACGTATCTATGGTGTACGAAGTGAAAAAATTCCCGACCGACGGATTTAACGAAAACGGCACCTTCGTCGTTTATTCAAAAGGCTACATAACCAAAAGCGAATCTACCGAAAACAATCTGCAAGTTAGCGTTACCGAATCTACAAACTAACCTGCCAAAAACAAATTTAAAAGGATTTTATACATAAATAGGAGCAAAAGTAATGAACTCAAGCAAATCAAAACGTTTTATAAGTTTAGCGTTGATTATCGGCGTGGTCAGTATAGTTCTGGTCGTCGTAATAGTCATGACAAGCCTGTCTTCCTCTTGCGGAAAAACACACACGGCATATGACAACGAGAATGATCCGTTGGCATTTTCCATACAAGCGGTCGACAAGGTTTTTAACCCCTTCTTTTCGTCGACCGGTCCCGATAACTCCGTCGTGGGAATGACTCAGCTTTCCATGCTTTCCAACGACGAAAAAGGAAACGTCACTTACGGCGACAACGAAGCCGTTATTACGAAAGATTTGGAAATAAAGTCCGACGGCACCGAAGACGGTAAAACCACCTATTATTTCGTTCTGAAAAACAATATTCGCTTTTCCGACGGCGTTTATCTTACGATTAAAGACGTTTTATTCAACTACTACATTTACTTGGATCCCGCATACACCGGTTCGAGTACGATTTATTCGACGGATATCGTCGGTTTGAAAGCATACCGCACGCAAAGTTATAACGAAAGCGAACAAGAAAACTTTAACAAGCAGTTTTCCGAAGCCGCCAACGGCAGAATCAGCAAACTTAAAACCGCTTGCGAGGAACTTATTGAAAAACATTCCGATTTAACCGTTGAAAGATTGGCGGGGTATTTGCAAGAATACACTTCGAAGGATGGTTGCGAAAACGTCGTTAAAGATTTTAACAAAACTTGCGAACTCTTCTTGGAAGAGCTTAACACCGACTATTCGAACTCGGTTGATACCGCAAAAGATTTTATTTTCAGAGACGAGGATGGCACACCCCACAAGGATTTACTTACGACCGACCAAGAAGCGTTCCTTTACAACGAAGGTTTAATTACTTGGAATAAGACGGATGGAAAACTCAGCGCACCGTTCACCGATGATTTAGCCGAGATCAAAACTTGGTCTAACGTACAAGCGGGCGAAAAAGAAGAAGAAGCCAAGGAAAGGGCGAAACAAAGAGCCGTCAACCTCGTTTACGACAAAAAAATGCCCGACGACATCAAAGAGATTTTGACTTATTGGAACACTGCCTATACCCTTAAAGAATACCTCGAAAAAGAAGCGATGGAAGAATTCGCCAAGACCAACGATAGAGTCGTTCCCAATATCGAAGGTATTAAGTTTGCAAACAAAGATATGCCCGTCACGGTCAACGGCAAAACCTACGCTCCCGTTAAATACGACGGAAGCGGCAAAGTACAAAGCGGCAACGAAGTGCTTTCCATTACGATAAACGGCGTCGATCCCAAGGCAATTTGGAACTTCGCAATCGGCGTAGCCCCCATGCACTACTATTCTTCGAGCAATTGGAAAGGTAAAGACTATATATCCTCTTTCGATTTTACGAATAACTTCGGTGTGGAATTTATGTCGCAATCCTTTATGAACGAAGTTATTAAAGGCGGAAACAAAGTAGGCGTTCCCATGGGAGCAGGCCCCTATGCCGCAAGCAAAGAAGACGGCGGCATCGAAAACATAACTCCCGACGACTTCTATAAGCTCGGCGTTATCTATTACGAAAGAAACCCGTATTTCTGCATGGGTCCGGCAAAGATTAAAAAGGTTCGCTATCAAGTCGTTTCCACGAACCAGATTACCAACACCCTTTACAACGGCGAAGTAGACTTTGCAGAACCTAACGCAAAGCCGGAAACTATTTCCGAACTTAACGAGAAGGGAGTCGGCAACAAATCGGTACGTACGCTCGGTTACGGTTATATCGGTATCAACGCGGGCAAGGTTCCGTCGCTCGCGGTAAGACAAGCCATTATGTACTCGATTAACACTCAATCTTGCGTCGACTACTACAAGACTACCGCGTCCCCCATTTACCGCTCTATGTCCCTTTCAAGTTGGGCGTATCCCGGTTATGGTAACGGTCAATACGGAACCAAGTCGCCCACATGCCAATACTATCCGTTTATCGGCGGCGAAATCCCTAAAAACATTTCAAGCGCAAACGACGTCTATAAAGATTATATTAGCGAATGCGGCATCGATTATACTCGCGGCGGCCAAAAACTCAGCGAAGACCAGCAAAAAGAATTTATTAAACGCCTCGTCGAAGGCGCGGGATATACGCTAAACGCCGAAGGTATTTATCAAAACGGTAAGGACGTATTGAAATACGTCTTCACGATCGCCGGTGAAGAAACCGACCACCCCGCGTTTAACGCCTTGTTCCAATCGAGCCAAATACTTAATAAGTGCGGCTTCCAGATTACGGTAACGACCGACGCAAACGCCCTCAAAAAGTTGTCTACCGGCGACCTTACGGTTTGGGCGGCAGCTTGGGGTTCTACCCTCGATCCCGATATGTATCAGGTTTACCACAAAGAATCGACCGCAACCAGCGTACTCAACTGGGGTTATAAGCAAATTCTTAACGATACGAGCGGCAAATATACCTTTGAACAAGGTATAATCGACGAATTATCCGAAAAGATAGAAGAAGCACGTAAAACCAACGATCAAAGCAAGCGCGCAAGGATTTACAGCGACGCGCTCGATCTCGTAATGGAATTAGCAGTCGAACTGCCCACCTATCAAAGAGACGATTTATTCGCGTATAACCAAACCAAGATCGACGTAAGCACCTTCACGCCGGACAGCAAGCTTTCATCCTTTATGGGACTTACGAACGAAATGTGGAACCTTTCGCTTGTAACCGAGAGATAATAAACAAAAACGCGTTAGCGTTACGAAAAAACTAAAAGGAAACGCGCTACCTTTAAGCAAGCGCTTTTAGGTAGCGTAGCGATAAAGATGTTTAAATATATCGTCAAACGCTTACTTATATCCATACTTATTCTCGTGGGCGTGTCTATCATTATATATACTATGGTCAGACTTATGCCTAACGACTACGTAGACGTTAAGTATTCGCAACAACTTCAAAGCGGTTCTATCAAGCAAGAAGATATTGATAGATTTAAGGAATTGTACGGCATCGGCGACAGTTCTTTCAAAGGCATAATGGGCGGCTATTTCCAATGGCTCGGCAACATGTGCAAGGGCGATTTAGGATTATCCTTTAAATACGAAAAGCCCGTTTCCGAAGTAATAAGCGAAAACATGTGGATATCGTTCGCCATTGCATTGGTCGCCACCATATTGCAATTTTTAATCGCAATACCGCTCGGCATTACCAGCGCAACCCATCAATACTCCGCACGCGACTACGTTACGACTATTTTTACGATGATCGGTATATCCCTGCCGACCTACTTTTTTGCAGCAATCGCCATCAAGATATTCTCCGTCGATTTGGGCTGGCTACCGGCAAACGGTTTGATTTACGCCACGGTCGATTACCCCGCCACTTTTGCGGGAACCTTGCAAAAACTCGGCGACATCGTTCAGCATATGGTTTTGCCCATATTCGTAAGCGTATTTCTTTCCATCGGCGGTCTTATGCGCTACACGAGAACTAACACGCTCGAAGTAATAAACGCCGACTACATAAGAACGGCTCGCGCAAAAGGTCTTTCGGAAAAAGTCGTTATTTACAAACACGCTTTTAGAAACACGCTAATCCCCCTTGCAACTTTACTCGCAGGGATTTTGCCGTCGTTATTCGGCGGTATGATGATAACCGAACAAGTATTCGGCATCGACGGTATCGGGCGCCTTGCGTATCAAGCGCTTAAGGAAGGCGATATTCCTTTCGTTATGGGATATAACATGTTCCTCGCCGTGCTTACAGTAATAGGAACGCTGCTTTCCGATATTATGTATTCTATCGTCGATCCGCGCGTTAAACTCGGAAAATAAGGAGGCTTGCTCAAATGGAAGAAGAAAGAAAACCTAATATAGAATCCGTCGACAAGCAATTCTGCCCGAGCGAGAACGAAAAAATCGACGAGCCGAACGCAGAGCAAAACGAGCAAGTCGATCAAACCGAAAACGTTAAGCAAAACAACGAAACAGAATACGTTTATAAAGAAATGAGCCCTTTGCAAATGGTAGCGAGAAGGTTTTTCCGTTCCAAGCTGTCCATCGTAGGTCTCGTTATGATCGTATTTTTAATTCTGTTCTCCTTTCTCGGTCCCTTTGTTTATAACGCTTGGGGCGAAGAAACGGTAGACAGGAAAACGATTTTTACAACCATTCAGAACACTTACGAATATCGCACGGACGACGGCGAAGTAATTAAAGTAGTAGAAGTGCTCGAACACTCGTCCGACATAAACATGTACGGCTCCCCCTGCAAGGAACACCTTCTCGGCACGGACGACAAGGGAATGGACGTTTTCGTAAGATTGATGTACGGCGGCAGAATCTCCCTTACGATAGGCTTTATCGTAGTTATTCTGGAAACGCTTATCGGCATCGTTTTGGGCGGTTTGGCGGGCTACTTCGGCGGCTGGGTAGACAACGTCGTAATGCGTATAGTAGATATATTCCAATGCGTACCTACCCTTCCCATATTGTTAATCGCCTCCGCTATGATCGATTCGTGGCAAGTGAGTGCCGACACGCGCATTTATTTGCTAATGGTAATTATAACCATTTTCAGCTGGAGCGGCGTTGCTCGCTTGGTAAGAGGACAAATACTCTCGCTTAGGGAGCAAGAATATATAACGGCAACGGAAGTTATGGGGCTCCCCACTTGGCGCAAAATATTTTTACACCTTATTCCGAACGTTATGCCGCAGCTTATCGTTTCGATGACGCTCGGCTTGGGTAGCGTTATTCTTTACGAATCGACTCTCAGCTACTTGGGGCTCGGCGTACAACTGCCAAAAGCGGCTTGGGGTACGATGATCGCAACGTCGAACGATCCTCAGGTTCTTAGCTATCATATGAATATGTGGCTCCCCGCAGGTATTATGATCGTTATTGCGGTACTTGGCTTCAACTTCGTAGGCGACGGCTTGCGCGACGCCATGGATCCTAAAGCTAAAAAGTAACGGGTGTTATATGAGCGAAATCAATAAAAAGAAAACGTCAAATTATCTGTCCATACGCGACAGTAGAAGGATTATCAAATATAACGTCAAGCAAATGAGATTTTACGAAGCTCAAAAACGCAAAAACCGCGACGTGAGCGAGTACACCACCGTTATGCGCGACGAAAACAATCTTATCGAGATCGACGGGCTAAAAACTTGTTTCTTCACCGACGTCGGCACGGTAATGTCCGTAAACGGCGTATCCTTCAATATACCAAAGAACAAAATCGTAGGCGTAGTCGGCGAGAGCGGCTGCGGAAAAAGCGTTACTTCGCTTTCCATTATGCAGCTCGTTCAAGCGCCGCAAGGTCAAGTAGTCGACGGACAAATCCGTTATAACTTAGACGAACTCGGCTACGACGAAAACGGGCATAAACTTGCGTACGATATCGTAAAAATGCCCGCCAAAGAAATGTATAACGTTCGCGGAAAGGGAATTTCCATGATTTTCCAAGAGCCGATGACTTCGCTTAATCCCGTGTTTACGATCGGCTTTCAGTTAGACGAAGTCTCGCTTACGCATAATCCGGACGTAACCAAGGAAGAAGCCAAGGATATCAGTATCGAAATGCTCAAAAAGGTCGGCATTGCCATGCCGGAAAGAGTATACGATTCCTACCCGCACGAATTGTCGGGCGGTATGCGCCAAAGAGTTATGATTGCTATGGCGCTCGTAAGCAGTCCCAAACTAATAATAGCCGACGAACCTACGACGGCGCTCGACGTTACCATTCAAGCACAAATACTCGAACTGCTCAAAGATTTACAAAAATGCGAAGGCTGTTCCATTATGCTCATAACTCACGACCTCGGCGTAATTGCCGAAATGGCGGACGAAGTAGTAGTTATGTATGCGGGCAGAGTTATCGAAAAAGGCACCGCGAGCGAGATATTCCATCATCCGATGCACCCCTACACGATAGGCTTGCAAAAGAGTAAACCGCTTATCACGTCGCCTTCCGACGAACCACTATATTCCATACCCGGGCAGGTTCCTAATCCGATCGATTTACCCAACACTTGCTATTTTAAAAACAGATGCCAAAAATGCATCGGAAAATGCAACGGCGAATATCCGCGCCAAATCAAAGTGAGCGAAACTCACTACGTATCTTGCTATCTTTACGACGACGGAGGGTGCGATAATGAATAATATCGACGATATCAACACTCAAGTAAACGCCCTTCCCGAATCCGACGATAAAAACGCGCAAACCGCGGCGCCGAACACGGCTTGCGACGACGTAATTCTTCAAGTAGAAGATTTACAAAAACACTTCGTACTTTCGCGCACGCTTTTAGGCAAGCCTATTTCAAAGCTGAAAGCGGTCGATCACGTCAGTTTCACGCTCAAACGCGGCACTACGATAGGAATCGTAGGCGAAAGCGGTTGCGGAAAAACCACGCTGGGCAGAACTATTTTAAAGCTTTACGATTCGGACGGCGGAAAAATAATCTATAAGGGCGACGATATAACCAACCTATCCAAAAAAGAAATGCGCAAGTACCGCACTTCGATGCAATTGATTTTCCAAGATCCTTATTCGAGCTTGCCGCCGCGTATGACTATAGGCAGTATTATTGCCGAAGCGGTAAAAGTGCATAAAATCGTACCGAAAGATCAAATTTCTTCGTACGTGCGCGACATTATGAAAAAATGCGGGCTTCAGGAGCAGTATTACGACCGCTACCCGCACGAATTTTCGGGCGGACAAAGGCAGCGTATCTGTATTGCAAGGGCGCTTGCGGTCAAACCCGAACTGGTAATTTGCGACGAGCCCGTCAGCGCGTTGGACGTATCCGTTCAAGCTCAAATCATCAATTTGCTGAAAGAGTTGCAAAATACGATGAATTTCAGCTACGTATTCATTTCGCACGATCTGTCCGTCGTCAAGTACATCACCGACGAAATTTTGGTTATGTATCTCGGCAACATGATGGAAAAGGGCGAAACGGACGAGCTGTTCGATAATCCCCTTCATCCGTATACGAAGGCGTTGTTCTCTGCCGTTCCCGTACCCGATCCGGACGTAAAGAGTAGCAGAATCATACTCGAAGGCGACATTCCCTCCCCCGCAAATCCCCCTCAAGGTTGCAAATTCCACACTCGCTGTTCGCAATGTATGGGCGTGTGCAAAACGGTCGAACCGACCTATCACGAGGTTACGCCGGGACATTTCGTCGCTTGCCATCTGTACGACGAAAATATTCGCTCGGACGAAGAGTAGTAAAACGCGCCGTACGCTTTAAGCGGAAAACGGCGCAATTTAGCCAAGACGTATAAGCGTTTAACAAAACACGTTAAGCTAACGGATTGTAATGAAAGAAAAACAAAAAAAGAAAAAAGTCAAGATAATTTACGTGGACGACGGACGAACCGTATATAATATGGACGGCGTCGGCAAACAAAACGTTATTATTCCCGACAAAATAACGCAAAGCCGACGGAGCGACAAAAAGCAAAACACGCACCTCGAAAAAAACGAGCGGCGTGCGGCTATCAAGGCGGCGTTTCAGACCTATTTACCGGGCGTGGCATGCGCCGTTATAGGTTTTGTAATAGCAGGCGTTTTGCTCTATCTTTGGCTAAACTAATAAGTACACATAAAACAATTTTGTAGGTATAAATAATGAAAATTAAAGCTATAAGCATCTGCCTTCTCGTTGTGATGATATCGATGTCGTTAGGAACTCTTACGTCATGCATTAACCGAGACGATACGACAGGCAATTCCGGCGGCGAAATAACCGAGATAAACAAGGATACCTCGCAAGAATTGCGTATTTTTAACACCGATTTAAAACTTACGCAAGATCAGGTTACTTCGCAAATCAGAGCGGATCTTCTAAAACAAAACGACGGTTACCTCGATTCGGACGAGATTGCCGTTATGATCACGCTTGAAGACGCTCCCCTTGCAGACGACTATATCGACAAGTATTCCTCTGTTTACGACAGCGTTGCCGATTATGCGGGCAGCGCTATCGGCGCAGACAAAAGGAACAGCCTTAAAACCAAGCAAAAAGCCGTTATTTCGCAGCTTAGCAAAAAAGGATTAATCGGCGAAGTAAAATGCACTTACGACACACTTCTTAACGGTTTTGCAACGACCATAGAATACGGCGATCTGTCTAAACTGGAAAATTATAACGGCATAAAGGACGTTATCATCAGCGATACGTACAATTTGCCGCAAGCGACCACCGACGGCGACGCCTCGTCGATCGTAAACCTTGTCGACGTTTACCCCACGGGTATTTTTAAATCGGATAGCGTAGAGTATACCGGCAAAAAAACGGCGGTTGCCATTTTGGACAGCGGCTTCGATTGTTCGCACACCGTTTTCGATAAAGAATTAGCCGAAGACGAAGTATTGTATTCAAAAGAAGCTATCGAGAAGCTACTGCCAAGCTCGAGGGCTGCCGAATACACTGCGGATATCGACATCGAGCACGTATACGTTTCAAGCAAAATCCCCTTCGCTTACGACTACGCCGACAAGGATATTAACGTCTATCCGTTCGATTCCGAGCACGGCACTCACGTTGCGGGCATAATCGGCGGAAAAGACGATGTAATAACCGGCGTTGCCGTTGATACCCAGCTCGTTTTAATGAAAGTTTTCCCCGACCTTGACGACGGCGGCAAGACCGAAGATATTCTGCTCGCACTCGAAGACGCACTTCTTTTAAACGTAGACTGCATTAACATGTCGTTGGGCTCTTCTTGCGGTTTCTCGCGCGAGGTTGACGAAGAAAAAATCAACGAAGTATACGACAAACTCAACGCAAGCGGTATAAGCGTACTTACCGCCGCAAGCAATAGCTACAGCTCGGGCTACGGCGGCGAGCAAGGCAATACCAACATGGTAACCAATCCCGATTCCGGAACGGTAGGCTCCCCTTCTACTTACGCTGCATGCCTTTCCGTCGCGTCCATTAGCGGCACGAAGAGCAAATATATGGTCGGCAACGGCGAGCAAGTTATCTTCTTCAAGGAATCCAACGATATAACCGGAAAAGAAAACGATTTCTTTAAAGAACTCGGCATTACCGAAGAGGTAACCAAAGAATACCAATACGTTACCGTACCCGGCACCGGCGGCAAAACAAGTTATTCGAGCATTGACGTAAAAGGCAAAATCGCACTCGTAAGACGTGGCGACAACACCTTCGAGGACAAAGCACGCATCGCTAAAAACAACGGTGCGATAGCTTGTATTATTTATAACAACATCGACGGCGATATTCTTATGTCGATGGGTAAAGACGACCATATCCCGACCATTTCCATTTCCAAGGACGACGGCACCGTTCTCGCAAGCAAAAAGACGGGCACGTTAGTGCTTTCCGGGCAAAAGCTTGCAGGTCCGTTCATGTCCGATTTCTCCAGTTGGGGACCCACTCCTTCGCTGGAACTTAAACCGGAAATCACCGCGCACGGCGGAAACATCAAATCCTCGGTACCCGGCGGCGGTTACGACGATTTGAGCGGAACCTCGATGGCAACGCCTAACCTTTGCGGTATAGTCGTTCTCGTCCGTCAGTACCTCAAAGAAAAATACCCCGATAAGTCTTGGAAAGAAATTTCCGTTCTTACAAACCAAATGCTTATGTCCACCGCGACGATAGCGCTGAACGAGGAAGGCAATCCGTACTCGCCGCGCAAGCAAGGCGCGGGGCTTGCAAGCCTTAAAAAACTCGTCGACACGAAAGCATATCTTTCCGTTGACGGCAAGGACAGAACCAAGTTAGAACTCTTCGACGATCCCAAAAGGACGGGCGTTTACGAAATGGAGTTCAACGTCGTAAATATTTCCGACGAAACGCTCACCTACGATTTATCGATGGTCGGCATGACGGAAAGCGTTTCCACGTCCGATTCCAAGCACGTTTCCGAAACGCCGCAAATTCTTAACGGCAACAAAACCTATCAAGTAAGCGGCGACGGAACGCTTAACGGTTCGACCGTAACCGTAAATGCGTCCGGCACGGCTAAAATAAAAGTCACTTACACTCTTACCGACAAAGAAAAGAACCTTTTGAACGAACTTTTCCCGTACGGTATGTACGTAGAAGGCTTTGTGAAATTGCAGCAGACCGGAAGCGACGCACCCGTTGACCTTAACATCCCGTTCTTGGCATTCTACGGCGATTGGACCGAAGCGCCCATGTTCGACAAAACGTACTACGAAGTGGAGAGCGAGGCGCACGACAACGCCATCGACGACGACGATAAGCTCAAAGCCGACTACGTTGCGACCACTCCGTACGGTTCGTATTTTTACAACTATATCATTCCTCTCGGCACCTATCTTTACGATATCGACACCAATAAGTACGACGAAATCCCCGCAAGTACCGACCGCATCGCGGTATCCAATATACTCGGCACGATCGACGGCATTTCGGTCGTCTACGCAGGTTTATTGCGCGGCGCTAAAGAAATGCGGTTTACCATAAAAGATAAGGTTACCGGCGAAGTTATTTGGGAGCATGTGGACTACAACGCAAACAAGGCGTATTCCTACGGCGGCACGCCCATGCCCTATTACGAGCAACTCAGGTTTAAGTCCTATACCAACGGGCTTGTAAACAACGCGCAGTATTCATTCGAAATGGTGGGCAAGTTAGACTACGGTGAAGACGGCGGCGCCGCCACCAACGTCAGAAATTCCTTCGGTTTCGATTTTGTTGCCGACGACGAAGCCCCCGTTATTAAGAGCGTTACTTACGAGAAAAAGTACGATAGAACTCTTAAAAAGGATAGATATTACATCAACATGGTTGTCTACGACAATCAATACGTACAATCTATCACTCCGATAATATTCACGTCGAACAGCAGCTACACCTTTTTGACGGAAAACCCCATTCCGGTATATAGCCAAAAGGGCGTTGACAACACGGTTAAATTTGAGATTACCGAATATCTGAACGATATCGGTACCGACGCGCTGATAACGAGCGCACTTGCTTTCTCGGTCGACGACTATGCGCTCAACTCCAACCTTTACATCTGCCAGTTACCCGGTACCAGAGGCGATTTTAAATTCACCAAAGACGGTACTATGGACGGAACGGATCTTATAATCTTGTCCGCGCACGAAGGCGAAGTTATAGACTTAACGCAGTACCTTGCCACGTCCGACGCCACGGTCGACGCGGATAAAGACTATCTCAAGCATCTTTCTTGGTCTTCTTCCAACCAAAAGGTAATCGAAGTAGAGAAAGGCATAATCAAGTGTGTTGCCGAAGGTAAAGCAACCGTTACCGTCAGAGAGCAAATGGATTTAAATCAGGCGGTAATCATCATCAACGTAAAGCCGCGCGAAACGGAAGCACAGCTCGAAGCAACCGAAGCAAGCGCCACGCCCGCGGTATTCGCTTCGGCAAGACGTTTAAATTCCAAGTCCATCCTCGACGACTATAACGACGCGAGTCTTAAAGAAATCAGATTGTCCAACTACGACACTTTGTTCGCTTATTCGCGCGCCGCTCAAACGAGCGAGATCGGCAAAACGGGCGATAAACGGTACATCTCCGCGTCCAGCGTGATAAGCATGTACCCGGGCGAAAAAATCCGCCTTAACTTTGACGTAGAGCCTTGGTATTGCAAGGATAATTACGAGTTTACTTTCTCCTCTAACGATACCGAAAAGGCGATAGTTTATCAAAACGGCGAAGTTACCGCACTAAAAGAGGGTGAGGTCGATATTTCCGTCAGAGCGTCTAATTCCTATATTCTCGATACGGTAAGAGTGGTCGTTAAAAACCCGTTCGTAATCGAAAACAGGGAACTGATTGCATACAAAGGTCTCGGCGGCAACGTCGTTATTCCCGACGACGAAGGTATTTTGTACATCGGCGCGTTCGCCTTCTGCTTGTACGAAACGGATAACTCCTTTGAACTTGACGAAGAAGACTACGACGCCAACAAAATCCCCGCGTCGAACACCTCCGTTACTTCTATAGTAATACCCAAGGGCGTTGAAGAAATCAAAAAATACGCTTTCTACAACTGCTCGTCGCTAAAATCCATAACTATCCCCTCCACCGTCAAATATATCCGCGAATACGCCTTCTACGGCGATAAGAAGCTGGATACGATCAACGTAACGAAGGAAGACGGAACGCTTGTCGAAGACAATAAATTGTCCGAAAGCAAAGTGGAAGTTATAGGCGCAAACGCGTTTAACAACTGCAAATCGCTTGTCACTCTCGATTTATCAAAGATTTTGGCGATAGGCGCAAACGCTTTCGACGGATGCACTTCGCTTGAAAGCGCAGATCTTAAGAAGTTGCGCAACACCGGCAAAGAAGCATTCAGAAACTGCACTTCGCTTGAAAGCGTCGTTCTCGATACAGCGACCAAACTTTCTTACGCAATGTTTGCAAAATCGGGACTTAAGGAAGTGGATATTTACAGCAAACGCACTAATATTCCCGAGTACTGCTTTGCAAGATGCGACAATCTCGAAAGAGTAACGATACACAACAATATTTTAACTGTCGGCGTGGGCGCGTTCAGCAACTGCCCCAAACTTACCGAAGTCGTATTTGAAAGCAGCGTAGACGTAATAGACGAGCAAGCGTTTTACGAATCCACGGCGCTTGAAACGATTAAATTGCCGAACTGTTCGACGTCGATTAAGTCTTACGCATTTTTTAAGTGCTCCGCTCTCACCACGATAATACTGGGTAAAGACACGGTACTTCACGACTTGGAAGGCTTCGTATTTAAAGATACGAATCTTACGACCTTCTGGGTTGACGAGGGCAACGAGTACTATAAAGTTTCCGCCGACGGCTATCTCGTTTCAAAAGACGGCACAACAATCGTTTTGAGCACGATGGCTAACACGGACGGCATAAACGTAACTATCGGCGACGGAATTACGAAAATCGGCGAATCGGCATTTGCGGGTTCTTCGATAAAAACCTTAACTATCACCAATCCCGACACCGTTATCGGCGCGTTTGCGTTTGCCGGTTGCGACAAGCTTGAAAAGGTTACCCTTCCCGTAAGCGCGGGCAACATGACCATCGGCGAAAGAGCGTTCGCTTCGTGGGTGGACGGCAAGACCTTTATGAGTAAGCTTACCACCGTCGAAAACCTCGAATACGTCAAAACAATCGGCAAATACGCCTTTGCTACGACGTCGATTAAAAACGCGACTATAGGCGCAAACGCAGTGCTCGATGAAGGCGTATTTTTGCAAAGTCTTATCGAAGAGCTTACCATAGGCTCGAACGCCACGCTCGGCGAAGGATGCTTGCAAAACTGCACTTCGTTGAAAAAAGTTAACATGCCCGAAGACGGCGGCGTTTCGTTCGGAAAAGGCTGCTTTGCAAATTGTTCCGAGCTCACAACGATCGACCTTTCGAAAACGAACGATACAATCGCCGACGAAACTTTCTACAAGTGCACGAAATTGATGAAAGCAGACCTTGCAAACGTCAAAACAATCGGAAAATACGCTTTTGCCGATTGCGCGGGGCTTTCTGAGGTAAAAGTTCCCCAAGTGGTTGAAATAGGCGAAGGCGCGTTCAGCCGTTACACGCAGTATTCAGCCGCTCCTTGCTTCGAGAGCATCGAGCTTCCCGAATCGTTAACGACGATAGGCGACGCCGCATTCTTGTATAACACGAAACTCAAATCCGTAACTATTCCCTCCTCCGTTACAAAGATCGGCGCATTTACCTTCTCTTATTGCACTTCGCTCAAAGAAGTAACGCTACCCGAGGGTGTAACGACGATCGAACAATACGCTTTTGTAGGTTGCATGGAACTTTCCAAAATCAATCTCGGAAACGTAACGACGATCGGCGAATGCGCGTTTAGGTTCGACGAAAAACTCAACAACGTCGACATCTCGAACGTAGTTGAACTCGGCGACGGCGCGTTTGCGGAATCGAGCTTCGGCACCTTCGTAGACGACGACGGAAACCCGATTATTAATATTTCCGATAACACGGTAAACGCCGAAAAACTTGAAAGAATCGGCGATCTCGCATTCCAAAAGACTAAGCTCGTCGCGATAAACGCGCCCGTGCTTAAGCATATCGGCATGTCCGCTTTCGAAGACGCGTCTTCACTGGTATCCTTTACGTTTACGAACGATATCGAATACGTCGGAAGCGGTGCGTTCTACGGTTGCACGTCGCTAATTTCGTTCAACTATGAAAATAACGGCAACTTAACTTCAAACGGAAAGATTAACGACTACGCTTATTTAGACAACGGCGTGCTGTATATCATGCTGAAATCGGGCAGTTACGAACTTAAAGCCGTACCCGCGGCTTCTATGACGAACAAACTCGTCGTTATGAACGGCACCGTACGCATAGACGACTACGCCGGAAACGCAAACAAGCACGTTACCGAAATCGTATTGCCCGACGGTCTTAAGAGAATAGGTCAATACGCATTCTACGGATATACCGCACTGAAGCGCGTTGAGTTTAAATCGGTTATCGCCCCCGCCCTCGAAGATTCCTACAACAAAGATTCTTCGCTTACGGAAAAAGATCCCGGTTACGACTTATTGCACAACCAATTCGATCTGTTCGGCTACGAATTATATTATTACAACTTTATCGATTTGCTCGGCAAAAACAAACCTATCGAAATAGTCTTGCCGAGAAACAAAAAGCTCGAAGGTTACGATTCGCTCGTCTACCTCGTCTACTTCGGCAAGGTCGGAGCCGACACGCCGGTAAGCGATTACGTCGCTATGGAAAAGAGCCTTATAGAGTTCTATGAATACGCTAACCAAGTCGCGCAGCTCAAAAACGTAACGCTCGTTAGCGAAGATATCGTTAACAAAGCGCTAACCGCATACAATTCGATTACTCAAGATCCCACTACCTACGGTTACGACAAGGAGGAGTTTGACGACCTCGTTGCTTGCGTTCAACAAGCGAAGGCAACCATAAGAGACATTAAGTTTGCAAACTCAACCTCGAAGGTAAAAGGCGTACAAGCCCTTATCGACGACTTGCCCACCGTTTTCGACGTCAGAGACCTCGAATTAATTACGGACGTATTGACGAAAATGAACGAGCTGCAAGCAAGCGATCGCGCAATTCTCGACACGACTAAGTTGGACGCTCTAAGGGATTCGTACAACGAATATCGCAACACCGTCAACGAACAGGTTGCCCCCATCAAGAACGTTGCGGAAAACCTCGGCGTTGCAATTGCCTTTATGAATGCGTTACTGCTAAGCGCTTTTGCGTTTATCTTTAAGCGCGGAATTATATAATAGGAGGGCGTAAAAATGAAAAAACAACGTATAATCGTTTTAATCGTTGCTCTTTTAGTTGCAACTTGCGCCCTTTGCGCTTGCGGTAACGGAAAAAAGGACGTTAAAGGCTTTATAAGCGACATGAAAAGCTCTATGGACAGCGTAACCGTCGTCGGTGCACACATAAGCATGCACGACGGCAACGTATTAGTCTATGAATATCAAAAGACTATGGAGATTAGCGGTTCTTCGGCGAACGTCGAAATTACCGAAAAAGCGTTGGACTCAAACTTTAATTTAGCGACGAGCACGTCGACGTCCACAATCGACGACGTTGACAGAACGACCTTATTGCCCATCGCCCTCAGCGAATGGAGCGTGGAAAACGTTTCTATCGAAAAAAATGCGTTTTCTTGTAAAATTCCCACCGAAAACTTCGCGAGCGTTCTTAAAGTCGGTTCATACAAAATCAAAGAGGCGGCAACGCTTTCGTGCGATTTTTCGGACAAAAAACTAACCAAGATTTCTTGCGATTTCGTAACCGACGACGGTAAGACGGTTTCCGTGCTTTACGACTTTGCGTATTGAAAGAGGTTGCTATGAAGAGACTTATTATTATATTAGTTACGGTTTTGTTTGCCGCAGGCGTCGTAACGACGTTCATTGTTTGTAACAACTCTCGCGGCGAAGCAAAAACCACGCTCGACACACCTCTGAACGTGGAAATGAGCGAAAACGGACTTATCACTTGGAACACGGTTAAAAACGCTCAAGGTTACGTGGTAACGCTTAACGGCGCGGAATATCGAACGACGGAAACGTCTTATCAGGTTGCAACCGACTTGCTGTCGAACGATATTAAATATAGCGTTTACGCAGTTGCAGACGGCTACGAAAACTCGCCGAAGAGTCCCGAACTGACCTTTGTAGGAAAAGGAAACAACCCTATCCTGCCGACCGTTTCCGTTACGATGAGCAAAACTTCCGAAATAAAAAGCGGAAAAACTGCTACGCTTAAAGCGTATATCGACTCCGTAGAAGCCACGAGCGATATAATAACTTGGGCTATTACCGAAGGCGAAAGCTACGCGACGATCACTGAGGGCGGCGTTATTACGGCAAACGAAGTGGACAGCGACAAGCGCATTAAAGTCGTTGCGACGAGCAAAGAGAACCCCGATTGCAAGGCTGAAAGGGAAATTTGGATTCTTGCGAAAACCAATCTCACTCAAGAAATGCTCAACTTGCTCCAAAAGCAAAAAATCGGCTTCGAAGGCTACGACAAAATCGACCTTTTCAGAACGGACATGTTCAGCACCTATTATCGAACCGCTACCATGCCCATTAGAACGGCAATGGACGGCGACAACTGGTACGCCGAATACGAAAATTCGGATACCGGCTTAAAAACGGGCATTTACTATACTAAGCGCACCATCGACGAAAAAGAAATAGCCAGTCAGGTAAGCGTTAACTTTAATAACGAAGAACAGTACGTTCCCATGCTTGCAGAAGATCAAAACTCGTACGTAACTTGGGAAGAAGCAGGTCTTTACAACGCACTCACCGCTCTTTCCGTAAACGATTTCGAATTTGACGAAACGCTTTGGAAGTGGATTTACAAAGGAGACGTAGCGGTTAGCAAACGCTTGATATCCTCTTGCACTCCGTACGATTTTGAAATTGACAAGTGGGGCTTGCTTATCGACGAAGGCGAAATAGTCGGCATTTACGCAAAAAGCAAGGACGACTATCAGATTGCAGAGGGCTTTAAGGCAATTCAGGAACTGTACCTTGCGGTAGACGCGAGCGACAACGTTCAAGTTCCTACTATAAGCAAATTTACGCATGAAGCCGAATACGACGAACTGTATGAGACTCTGCAGACGGCTATTGACAACATGCGCGAATTGGAAAACTACACGCTCGACTACTCGCAAACTACGAGTTCGCAATACGGCACGACCTATTCGGGCTACGTGGAAACGATAACCGAAGACCTGTGTTATTTCGCCCCGTACAACATCGTTTACGACAACAAGCAAAACGAAGTGCGCAATCCCCAAGAAGGCGCAGAGTACGGCTTTAAAAAGATAGACGACAATTTATATAACTCGTTTATGACGACCGGCACCGATGACGACGACAAGCCGACTTACGCCGCAACGCGTGCGTACAATAAGTCTTTTAAAAACGCAAAACCGTCGTTTATGTTTTCTTCGGAAATATTCAACGCGTACTACATAGACGAAGAGGCGGGCACCACGACTTACTACGTCAACGAATTGATGTGCGGCGTTGCATCCACCTTCTATTACGGTGTGGGCAACGACAGCAATCTTTACGGTATTTTCGCGACCAAGGCGTTGACGGGCGCGACGGATTTCACGCCGTACGTGGTCGTAAAGGACGGATATATCGTCCAAACCGGCTTCTATTTCTACCTCGGCTCGATGCTCGGCATTACCTCTATAAACTACAGCGATTTCAACACTGCAACAATACCCGACGGCGTTGACGTTACTTTCGAAAAACGCGACGTACCTACGAGCTGGGATCAGCTTACGATAAACGCACATAAAGAGGGTTCCTCGACGACTGCGGACGACATCGAAAAATCTGCACCGGAGTGCTTAAAGGCTTTCTTCGGCGACAGTATCGCAGACGAAGACGGAATTATTAAATTGCCCTTCTTCGGCGACGTTCTCGGCGATTCATACGGCTTCGGTCTTGAGACCACCAAGATCCCCGGCGGAACAAAAGTAAACCAAAACGCAATCGTGTTCTATTACGACGTGCCTTTGGATATCGACTACACCATTACTTCGTCCCTCATGGCGGTAAAAGACCAATTGATAAAAGCAGGTTTCACAAAAAATCGATACGACGAATATTACAAGGCGTATGACGATGAAAACTATATTTACGTCGCACCGGTAGATTCGAGCCTCGACTTTATGATCTACGTTTGGAAAACACCGATACCCAAAACCGACCAAACACCGTCGATTTGATTATAAAACGAAAAAATTTTTTAAAGGAGCTGAATATATGAAATCACGCAAATTTAACAAAGTTACCTTTTGCCGAGTGATTTGTTTGCTTATGGTTGCAATTACGGTATTTATGACCGCTTGCGGCGGCGACGATTCAAACGGCGATTCACCCACCATCAAGATCCAGACAAGCGTGGCAGAAAATTCCGTCCTAACCAAAGGACAGGAAGTTACTTTCATGATTATGGTTTCCGATGATAGTCCTTACACCGTTTCCGTCAGCAACGAAGCGCTTGCGACGATCAAAAACGGCAACACGATGAAAGTGCTAAGCGACGTTACCGTTGACACCGAAATCAAGCTTATCGTTACCATAAACCGTCTGCCCGACTGCAAAAAGGAAGTCAAGTTCTTGCTCAAGGCGCCCGTAGTTCTTCCTACGGTAGAACTTCAAGCGAGCAAGGCGGAAAACTCCCGTCTCGAGCTTAACGACCAAGTTTCCTTTACACCGGTCGTAAGCGACGGAAGCGAAGCTGTATTGTCCGTAAACAACGATACCATCGCCCAAATCGACGGCAACGTCGTAAAGATTATCGCTCAGCCCGCGTACGAAACCACGCTTATCGTTACGGCAACGCTCAAAAACTACCCGACGATTAAGGCTTCCAAGTCCTATTACGTTAAGGCACCCGTCGTTACCGGTCAAGTAAACGGAAACGGCAACGTTTTGACGACCGAGCTTATCCAAGCCCTCGGCAACAAGAACATTACCGTAAACGGAGACGTTACCGACTATTTCATAGCAGGCGACGGCTCGCAAGAAACCGTTGAATATAAAACTACCGTAAAGATGAACGAGGGCAAATGGTACGGCGAATGGTATGCTGTTCCCGAAGGAGATAACACTCCCAACGTTATTGCCGACAGTTACCTCAAAGGCAATGCCGGCGTTAAAGACGCAAACGGCGTAACAGGTTCCGAGTTTAAGAGAGTTTATATCAACAAGAACAACGAACGTGCCGAAAAAGTCGAAACCGACAGCATGTCCCACCCCTATTTGTGGGAAAACAACCATCTTTGGAACCATCTTGAAGAATTTGCTCAAAACGTTGAGAAAAAGTTCCAATACGATTCCGAAAACGACGTTTTCTCTTATCTGTGGAAAACGTACGGCTCAAACGGCGAAGAGATAATTGCCGATCCGTACGACGAGTATCTTATGACTTACATTTCGTACTCCTTCACCCCGATGATGGACGACACTTTCGAGAACTTCTATTTCAAAATGGAAAACGGCGCGATCACCAAACTTCTCGCCAAGACGGCAGAGGTAACGTACGGCAATTCGAGATCTTATACCATAGTCGAGTTCACCTTTGCAGACATCGGTTCGACGGAAGTTCCCGATCCCGCGCCGTATGCCGAAGATGATAGAAACGAGGCTCTTAAGACCGCCATCGAAAAGATGAAAGCAGCGACGAGCTACACTTTCAAGACCGAAGAAGTTACGACTCAAGCTCCCAGCTACGACGACAGCGACTACTCGATGGAATCGACCTATTCGCTTTCGGCATACACCGCCACCCCGGTTGTTACGGCGGCTTCCTTCCCCGTATCTTCCGCAACCGGCACCGTCGGTATCACCGGTAAAATAGTAAAAGACAACGCCGTATTAATAACCAACACCGGCAAATACGAAATTACTGCCTCCGGCGAAAACGCATATCACATGTCGTACTACGGCTATAAGCAAGTCGAAACCGATAAATACGACGAGTTCAGCTATAACGCTTCGACGAGAAGACTCGAAGGTACGCACCAATACAGCGGCTCTATCAACAGCGTTTTACCCGGTTGGGATTTCAACGTTAACGTCTTTAAGTTTAACGGCAGCTCTACGGACACAAACGGCAAAACCGTTACGAAATACATATTGAGAGACACCGCGATTATTGGCGACGTAGCAAAAGAAGTTTGCATGCACTCCAATGTAAACAACACCGTTGCTTCTTCTCAGTATCCGTTCGAAATCGCAGTCGATAGCGACGGCAACGTCGTATATTCTTCCTTCCCCTACAACTACAGTTCTTATTCGGGATATTGCAAGACTACTTACGCCAACGTAGACACCTTCTCATTCACCGACGAATTCGATGGTTACGCCCCGAGAGTACTCCCCGAATGGGACGATATAACCACGGATAAGTACTACTACAAGCACAGTAATTCTATGGCGGACTACGGTTGCTACGACAAGACTAAGGACAATCCCTACCACGTAGGCAATTGCGATCACGTAGCGACTCTCGACACGATCATCGAAAACGTATTCGGCATCGATTCAAGTTTATTCCCGACGATGGCTACCTTCAGGCAGATTTTCGGCGACAACATCTACACTCCGTACTTCTTCGAGTATGACGAAAAGGAGCTTGCCGACGGTTCGAAGTCTTATATCGACTACGTAAGCTTTACCGCACAGGCACCCAAACAATATTTGGACGACAAGAACAATCTTTCGGACGCGCAATTCACCGTGCTTTTGTCAGTAATGAAATCCGCATTCGAAAACGCAGGTCTCGGCATTACGTATAGCGAAGCCAACTCCGACTACAGCGGCGGCGCGAAAGGCACGAGCGACAGATGGGTAGCGTTTGCAAACGAAACGTATATCATTTCGATCAACAACAACCACACCAAGTATTTCTGGATAGAAATTCACAAAGTCGGTGAATGGACTCTTTCCAAATAACACCGCAAGATAACGTCGGAGTTAATATTATGAAAAAGAAGATATTTCTTATCATCGGAATGATACTGATATTGACTGCTTTGACGTTTGTAGGATGTAGCGAGCAAGGAGACGGTGGCACATCGTCTCCTTTGCCTAAACCGCCTACGCCGACCAACGTTAGCGTTAGCGCAAAGCAAGAAAGCGTATCGATCCGTCAAAAGGATTTTAAAGACTTTAACTTTTCTTCATTATTCATCGTCACCGTTGACGGTGAACAAATACTTATACAGCCGTCCTACCTCGATTTGAGCGGTTTACCTCAGACCGCGGGCGAGACGGGTACAGTCGTATGCACGTACCAAAACGCGAGCGCAAGTTGCTCTGTTACCATCGTACCCATTGAACGCACTGTAGAGCTATCCGCGCAAGAGATAACCGTTACTCAGATTCAGATTGACGACGGCTACGATTTTCTTGCGCTTTTTTCAATTTATCAAGACGGCGAAAAGGCGGAGATCACAGCCGACATGATAGACGACAAAGTCACGCGTGAAGTCGGCGACCATACTTTCAGCGTAACCTTCGGGAGCGACACGAAAGTACTAACCGTCCACGTGACCGAAGCGCACCGTCTCGAGGTAGTAAAAACCTATCGTCTGCTCGAAATCGTCGAAGCGGATTTGGAAACGCTGGACGTAACCGATCTTTTCTCGCTATACGTAGACAGCAAGACGGTTGCCGTTACCGCAGACATGATCGACGCCACGGCGCTTGAGGAGGCTGTGGCAGGGCAAACGTACGAGGTTAAGTTCAGTTATACCTACCCGAGCGAAACGGTCGATGCAAGCATAAACGAAGTCGCCTACGTTAAAATAATAGAACCGAAGAGCATTTCTATTACAGCCAAAAACGTAGTCACCTACCCCAACAGCAAGCCCATAGATCTGACGAGCCTGTTCACTATCTTCGACGGCGACGAGCCCGTTGCCGTAACGATCGACATGATAAGCGGCACGATTGACTATACGAAATCGGGCGTAAACAAAATAACGCTTAGCTACAAAGGTCAAACGCGCGATGCGCAAATCGAAGTCAAAAAAGGCGTCGTTATCAACAAAGTCGGCGGCGATACCGTCATCGTAAAAAAAGGCACGAACAAAGCCACCTACGACTTTGCTAACGATATTCAGGTTATAGTAAACGGCTTGACGTTCTCGTTCGTGACATACGGCGACGGCACGATATTCCATATAGACACGACCGACGTCGATTTCAGCGAGCTCGGCACGTACACGGCAAACATTGCCATTCCTTACGGCGCCGGCACAAGCAAAGTTAACGTTACCGACACAATAACCTACGTCGTAAAAGAAAACACCTACGAAGCAAGCGTTATCGACGATAATATCGTACTTGCGAAAGGCACGACGGAATACAACGTTCTTAAAAACGTCGACGTAAAAGTAAACGGCATTAAACGCACGCTCACGACCGACCAAAGCGTTGCCGAGAACGACGGCTTGGCAGTATGGGCGCAAATAATAAGCGGCATCGATTACGATTCCGTTGCGGTGCAAAACATAAAGATCGCCGTCTACTTCGAAGGCGCCGATTCCGCGCCCGCGGTATACGAATACTCGCTGCAAATCAAATCCAACGTAGTCATTACGACCACCGGCAAGATTGCTTTCGGCGGCGACACGGTATATACCAAAGACCTGTTTGCCATAACCGACGACGGCAAAGCCGTTGCCGTAACGACAGATATGCTCGAAGGTAAAGTAGACACCTTTACCGCCGGCGTTTACCCCATCAAGATACACTACTTGGGCTTGACCGCCGTTGCAAACGTCGTGGTATTATCCGAAGACGTTATAGGCATATACAAGACCAACATGACCACCATTCCGAGCGCGGTCAGTTCGTCCACCTCGACGGATATAAGCGAGGACGACTGGTACACCGGCGTAGGCGATTCGCCCGATAGCGATAACGACGAAGAAGTCAAGCCCGTATACCCCCTTGCCAACATGACGATTTTACGCGACGGCACGATTAAGATCAACGGCATGCAAGCCACGGTAAAAGACGCTATCGACCAAAACACTCTCGTCGTCGAAATGAGCAGAACGGAATTTACGCTATACTTAAACGACGGCATAGTCGTTATAAATCCCGACAACCGCTTGCGAATGGCTTTCCACGACGCCAAGCGCCCGATGGTCTACTTCAAAGCCGACGATTGGGATCTTAAATCGCGAATAGTAGTAAACAGCGGTTCTAACTACGTGCTTTCCACGACGAACTCCGGCTATTCTTTCGACGTATTCAAAGCCGAAAGCAAAGCGGACGGTTCGACCATGTGGTACGCATTGTACGTAAGGCTTATTTCCAGCGCCTCGTCCGACTCCGTTTACGACGTAAGTTGGGGGCAGGCAAGTCTGCCGCAAGACTTTACGCCTAAAGCGGGCGCTATATCCACTCTTACCTACAACGGAAACACCTACGATTTCGAAATGTCCACGAGCGTTACGTCCAAGGTAAAAGAAAAGGTAACTCAGCTTAAATACGCAAACAAAACGTTCACCGGCTCGGTAGACGGCAAAGCGAATTCCAAGCTTTACGTCGGTGCAAACGAAAGTTTCAGCCTACAAGTCGGAGGCAAAACGATATTTAGCGCAACCCCGTACGATATTTCGAGCATGAAAAACGGAGGTATAGACTACGAAAACGATACGGTTTTCTTGTACCAATACACTTCCGGCAAGTTCTATTCATACAAATTCCGCCTCGACGTGCAAAATAACGTCTTCGTATGCGAACCGCGCGATTCTCTGCTCGGCTTTTACGAATACGACGGTCAGTCGATTTTCCTTGACGGCTACGGCAGCGGTATTGCACGCTTTAGGAAAAAGACAGACGGCACCGCCGTATCTTACAGCGAAAGCAAGCTGACCTACGAACCGGTAGCAAACGAGCTCGTCGTGACCTTCGTCGATAAGCCGTACGATTTCGCTTGGGGCGACGGCGCGACCTTTTATCTTGCCACCTTCGGCAACGTGCTCACCGTCAAGCAAATGACCGGGTTCGACAACGTCGATTTCGTCAATTCGCACATAACGGACGGCGCAGTGGTCACCATCGGTCAAACGCGCTTCCCGAAGGGCAACGCTTGGGCGGGTGAATTTTTCAATGGATTAAAAATCGTTACCGTAGACGGCGAAATGACGGATGCCGAAAAGAAAAAATGCACCGACGTTGAAAACGTTAGTTACGGCAACGCGGGCTTTTACAACGTTTACGTAACGCTAAGCTATGCGGGGCAATCGGTTACCGCCGATTACGCCGTGCAGATCGTCAACTCGATATCCGGATTTAGTTCAACCGATTGGGTAACCGGCTACGGTTCGGGCGCGATAAACTCGGCAATCAGCCTAAAAATCGAAAACACCGGCATGGTCACCGCAACCGTAAGCGACGACGTTTACGAAGGCTATGCAAACCTATCAAACGACGTTCTTTACGCAACGCTTAAGGGCGCAGGCGGCAAAATAGAACTCAACGGCAATTGGGTTGACAACGCCGACGGCTTGCTGCTCGTAAGGGCTTCGGGCGCGGTTTCCTTCAGTGAATACTTCACCAAAGGCACCAAGTCGGTCGTTTCGGGCACCGGCGCGACCATACGTAAATTCAGCTATGACGGAACCGACGCTTACTTCTTCTCGTCGTCGGCGTACTCCACGATGCAACGGATAGATAGCTACACCGTTATCGAAGGCGACGACATGCAAAACGGCTCGATCGTATCTTTCGCGATAAACGGCAAAGCCTACATCGTTAAAATCGTTGCTTGGGGCAACATGACAAGCGGTCTTATGTTAAGCGACTCTTACCGCGGCACCTATACGAAAACCGCCGCAGACGACCTTGTTATAGACGGTTTCGGCAAGCTTAAGATAGGCACTGCCGACGGTACCTACACGATCAACCAAAACGGCTCCGTACTGGTAGTTTTGGGCGACGATACGTTCGTGTTAGACGTCGATCTTAAAAACAAAACGTACGCTAACAGCAAAATCGTTCTTGACGAGAGTTTGGTAACCGGCAAGACGTTCACCGCGTCTTACAACTTCGCTTGCTACGAAGACGGCGACGATACTTATTATAGCGGACTGTTCAAAGCGGTAACCGCCTTCCAATTTTTATCCGACGGCAAAGTTCGCGTAACTTCCTCTTCGAGCGAGCACGACGACGGCGAAGACGCTTGCTCCGTGGACGTTTATAATCCGCCTTTTGCGAGCAAAACGGGCAATATGGGCACGTTTAGCGTTAGCGGCAAAACGGTAACCGTAACCGTCGGGACCTACTCTTTCACCTTCGAAATCGACGACGTTTCCGTCGTTAGCGCGCTCAAATGCACTAATACGACCGTTTCGAGCACCGATCACGGATATTTTTCTGTAGGAACTCAATTTTTTGCATAAGAAAAATTGACAAATAAAAAAAATGGTCCTATAATTATTTCATTCATAATAACTGCATAATTATTCGCCCCACGCCGCGACCGTATGGCAAAAAAGCCCATACGCCCTTGCAAGCGGCTTGCGGCTGTCGCAATAAAAGGTTGCGGCTGTCGCAAAAAAAGCGGCTTAAGGCTTACGGCTTGGGGGCGAAACTGCGGTTTACCTAACAATTTGCAATTCTTTTAAGGAGATAAATACAATGAAACGAAACAAGTTTTGGTTTGTAATCGCCATGCTGGTTATGTCGTCTTTGTTGTTAGTCGCTTGTGATGAAAGCCTCACGGATTATCATACGCACAGGTATGGCGCGTGGGCATTCACAACGACACCGACTATGGATACAGACGGCAGCGCAACGCGTTCTTGCGAATGTGGCGACGAACAATCCGTAACCGTTGCTAACCTTTCCGACGCATCCGTATGGAGCATAGAGATAAGCCAAGAAGCAACGCACGCAACCAACGGTTACGCGGTTTACAAATCCACGTACGGCACGGTCACCACGACGTCCGACAAAGGTCAGCACGTTTACGGCGATTGGCGCATTACCACAGCCCCCACGATGGACGCCGTAGGTTCTGCAATTAAAGTTTGCGATTGCGGACACTCCGTTACGGAAGAAGTCCCCGCGCTAACCAACAATATCTGGACGAAGGACGATACTAACAAGCCTTCTCACGACGTGGCAGGCAGTGTTATTTATACTTCCGACTACGGCACCGTTACGATCGACGTACCCGCGGGCACGCACTCTTTCGGCAAGTGGACCGCCAACGAAGACGGCACGCACAGCCATTCTTGCGAATGCGGCGAGACAGAAACTCTTGAGCACGCTTACAATCAACACGTTGCTAATTCCACGACCAAAAAGTCCGATGCAACCTGCACTACCGGCGCACAGTATTATTCTTCGTGCGTTTGCGGCGCGGTAAGCGATAGCGACGTTTTCTACGTAGGCGAAGGTACCGGTCACGAATTTAGCGAATTCACGCTCACCAAAAACCCCACCTGCACAGAAACGGGCACGGCAAGCGTAAAATGCGAAAAATGCGATTACGAAAACGATAACAGCGTTATTGCGGCACTCGGCCACACTTGGGACGAAGAATGGCATCCTTACTTCGGTAACAACCAATATTGGGACGCCGATACCGGCGAAGTTATAACCGAAGAAGACGCGGAGTCTTCTTACCACGCCCACGCTTGTACCGCCTGCGGAGCCTTTGACGAAGCGAATAAAGTAGGACACTCTTACGGCGATACTTACGTTACCGCAACCAAGGAACACCTCGGTACGCAAATGGCAGCCGAACACGCTTGCGTTTGCGGTTATACCGAAGACGTAGCCGATAACCTCGGTTACTTCGAATATTGGACGGTTATAGACAGCAAAGAAGCTACGTATAACGAAGCGGGCTACAAAAAGGGAACACACGGAGATTACGAATATACCCTCGTTATCCCCAAACTCGTTGCCCCCTACGACGGAAAGACCTATCGCCTCGTTGAAATTAATTCGAAAGACGATAATACTATCGGCGCCGCAAGCGTATATTCTCGGTCGGTGGCATCCGTTACCCTCGACGGAAACGGCAAGGGCACGGGCAACGCTTTCCCCTTAAGAGGTGAAAATACCGTGACTATGGTCGACCCGAGCACCGGCAAAATCACTTGGAAAATAGCAGAGACCACTTACAACGGTTACGTTGATATGACGAACGGCATCGTTGTATTCAGCAATGAAAACCCCTTCGCAAAAAAAGTTTTCGTTGCTTCTTGGTTCGAAGACGGCGAGCTTAAAACTAATGCGTTTGCCGGCTCTTTTTGGAGCTCGAACATGGCCATTTCTTATACGTACAATTGCGCAATCGGCGAGCACGAGTTCAATATCTACGTTGACGAAGACGGCAAAGTAACCTTCGACGTGGATTTTGTCGATGTAAACGGTACGGCAATCGGCGCAGGCGACGTTCATCAAGCGAACTACGTTAAAGTGCTGAAAGACGGCGTAAAACTCGGCGCATTTGCAAAAGACAGCGCCGGCGACCTTATCGCGACCGACGGCCACGAAGGCTCTTACACCGTAGACCTTGGCAACGGCAATGAAACCGTTATTCTCAACGGTATCGGCGCATTTACCACAAGCGCTAAGTCCGGTACGTACACCCTCGTAAGCGATAAATCATACACTGCAGATATGTACGTAGTTGTAGATGACGCTAACGATGCTTACTACCAAATCACCATTGCCGATGGCAGCATGACGGCAGTAAAGCCGATG
>CAZHGN010000003.1:0-6069 GCA_964532155.1 uncultured Acidiphilium sp. | reverse complement strand
TGCTTACTACCAAATCACCATTGCCGATGGCAGCATGACGGCAGTAAAGCCGATGACTACCGTTCATTACGAAACGGCGCACAGCACTGTTGCGGACAGCTATAAATCGGTAAACACTAATATCGAGTTTACTCTCCCCACCTTCACCGACATCATAACCGGAGAAAATGGCAAGGAGTACGTGTTTATGGGTTGGAAATTGGAAGGTTCCTCTTCCGACGATTACGTCGCCAAGTACACACCCACTACGACCGAAATAACCTTTGTGGCAGATTGGGTTGAAGACCCCGTTACCATTACCGTTATCGACGCACAAGGCACCGACAAGAGTTTTGTGATCGGTGCAGGCTCGCTTATTCTTAACGACAAAATGCCCTCCTACACAGCCGACACCGTTAAAAACGGCTACCGCTTCACCGGTTGGTATATCGATGCGAACGACAACGGCATCGCCGACGAAGAAGAAGATATGGTCGACAACTTCACCACTGCTACTGACGACGTTACCGTCATCGCAGATTGGGAATGGGCAGGCAACATAACTTTTGAAGAGCAATCAAGTTATACCTTCGTATACGATTCCGCCAACGGCTACTGGAAGAGCAATAACCAAGGTAAAAACAGCACGACAGCAACAATGGAATTTACGGTCACATCCGGCATAGCCGTCGTTTCCTTCGACTATTACTGCGAATCGGAATCCCAATCCTCATACGACTATATGACAATATACTATGGACCCGATTGGAAGAGTGTTACCGCAGGTGGCAAAGCTTGTGACTGGAATTGGAAAACAATAACTACCACGCTCGATTCTTCGATTGACAATACTAATCAACGCGTACGTATTACTTATCAAAAAGACACTAGCGGCTTCGGTGGTTCCGATACCGCATACATCCGCAACCTCACCGTTAACGGCATTCCCGTTGTGGCGCAACAATCCCTTAACAGGGATATCGCCGGAACTTATACGAGCGGCGATACGACCGTTGTGGTCGGAGCCGGCGGACTTGTAACTATCGGCGAAGATTCAACAGCCTATACAACCATTTCTGACAACGTAATCGGCTTTACACTTGCCGGCGTATACAAAGAAATCACTCTTAATAAAGCAAACGGCACCTGCACGATCGGCGTTCCGCAAGTTACAGTATCCTATAACTACGGTGGTCACGGCGATAATAGCATGACGTCCGTCGACAAGATGACGACTCAAACTCTCGCCGAGAACCCCACGGCAAGCGGATTTAAGTTCCGTGGTTGGTACACCGATGCCGAGTTTACGACCGAAGCTGCCGCTACGTTTGTCGCCGCTAACGACGTAACCTTCTATGCAAAATGGGACAAAGCCGTAACGATCACCTATAATTATAACGATGGCGATGCCCATGCCGACGCAACCGATACTACCTATTATGCAAACGACGAGGTAACGTCACTTCAAACGGTAGACTTCACCTACGGCGATAAAGTGTTCGTCGGTTGGTTCACCAAAAACGGCACCGATGACGATTGGGGCGATGCTTATGCGCTTGATACCGTCATCACGGACGATATCACACTGTATGCTAAATGGGTTGTTCCCAGTCCGTTTATGGGAACCTACACAATGTTGATATTCTATAATGATGCAAATGGCGCAGGCAGCTTTTATAACAAAGACACAGAAAAGCTCGTCATCGACGCATTCGGCAAAGGCACCGTAACCGCTTATAACGGATTTACTAATGGTTATACGGTTTCCATCGAATTTGCCGAAGGTAGTACTTCCGTTGTCGTAATCAAAGCCAACACAAGTACGTATTACGGTGTGTACGATGCAGCTTCCGGCGTTATCGTAAGAGCAAGCGGTGCAACAGGTTTTGACGCCACCGTCTATATGATGGTACCCTATAGCGCCGCGTACAATAAAGACGATTTCGAAGCGTTCACTTGGAAAGAAGGTAGCGTATACCGCAAGTTTATCTCCTTTGCAGATAAAAACACCGAAGAAAGCACTACCCGCACGATATTCATCGAAAGCGCAACCAACGTCGTATTCGGCGCAGACTGGAATGCTAAGAAGGCGGACTACACCAACGTAGAGAGCCTTAAGAACGTTAAGACTGACGCAATAATGCTCAGCGTAACCGCAGGCTCAACAACCTACTATTACGCTAAGAATTCAAGCGGCTCCTTCGTTACGGCAACTAATACCGATATTCAAGGTAAATATACCGACGGCGACGACTATATAGTCATTAACGGCGCAGACGTAATCTACATTAACGACGCAAAGGGCACCTACACCGTAGGCACCGACGGAACGATCGCCGCATTGACTTCTGACGCAAACTACGTAATTACCCTTGACAAGACCAATAACACCTTCACCAAGGCAGACAACACGGTAACGATCACCTACGTCAACGATAAGGTTACAGTCGAAAACGAAAATGTTTACACAGGCATTTGGCACGACCTTGCAGAGCCCAACAACGTAAACGGTTTCATATTCCGCGGTTGGTACACGAAAGACGGCACCGATGGCGATTGGGGCACGAACGCCAGCAGGATTAAACCCACCGAAAACGTAACTTACTACGCTAAGTACGATGCCGCCGTAACGATCACCTACGATTATAACGGTTATACCGATGCGGAAGGAAAAGGTTCTTCCGTACCCACCGACATCAAGTACGTCAACGACACTGTCGGAACGCTCCCCACGGTTTTGAATGACGTTAAGTACGGCGAGAAAGTCTTCGTCGGTTGGTTCACCGCAAACGGCACCGACGACGATTGGGGCACCGAAGTTACTTCTTCCACTAAGCTCACCGACGTCAACACCACCTACTATGCTAAGTGGATTGTCCCCCATGCAATGGCAGGTAGTTACAAGGGATATGAGGTTGAAAGAGTTAATACAGCCAGTTCCAGAACTGCTATGACCATTACTGCGTTAGGAAAGATTACATCCGGAGCTAAAACCGGCACTATTACCGACTATAATGCGGAAACCGGATACTTCACGTTGGTTAACGGTACAAGCAAATATTATAGCTACTACGACAGCGTAAACGGTATAGCAGTCATAACCTACAGCTCAAATACAACTTCTTTCGGCACCGACGCATACTTCTATTTCAAAGATGCAACTTCGTTATCCGTTACTTCGTCTAATATCGTATCTTGGAACGGCAACAAATCAAGACTGATTCCGTTTGTCGTTGACGGCGTAGCGAAGATTATTTACATCAACGATACCGAAGTTTATTGCAACGTCGATGTCGTTGATACAACAGGTTCATCTGTGACAATTAGTTCCGCGCTTAAGACTGCCGGTACCGTTATCACCATCAAGAAAGGAACCGAAACTATCGTTACTTATGGTTACGTCGGCGGCGACTTCGTATTGAACGACGGCATGGACGGCACCTACACTGCTACCGAGGACAAGGGCTTAGGCTCTATCGTTCTCGACGGTTACGGCAAAGCCACAATCGGCGAAGCTACCGTTTCGTACGTTCTCGACGGAACCAAGATTACCTTTGTCCACGCAAACAGAATGTACGTCCTCACCCTCGATACAGCCGGTACCTACACCCACGTTCAGGACGGCTACCAAGGCACTTATACTATGCCCGAAGGATCCACCGACGCTACCGTTGAACTCGACGGTTACGGCGCTATCACCGGAACAACCAAGACCTACGTTGTAAACGGCACGATCGTTACCATCTACGACGGCGAAACGTCCACCAACTACGGCATAGACACAACCAAGAAGGAATTGCTTGGCAAGAGCATCTTCGCCGGCTTGACGTTTGAAAAGGCTGCTTCAAACTACGTCAAATTTAATGATGGAGTCGAAATCACCGGTACATTTGTTTGCGGTTATAGTGGTTGGTATGTAACGTTTACAGGTACTTATGATTCTACAACAGGCATTCTTACCTGCGAAGTAATATCGCAAGTTGGTACCGGAGCAACGGTAGGTAGCGAATTTACCTTTACGGTCGCTGACGGAAAAATAACATTTAGTAGTGGTTCATTCCCATATGCAAGTAGTCATGTATCTGTTGGCAGCGTATACACCAACGCAGATTTCAAAGTCTAACCAAACTGACCGAACGTCAAACTGAATCAATTAAAGCGCACTCGCCCGCGAGTGCGCTTTTCTTTTCCCTCGCCTCGCCACCTCCCTCGAAGATGGAGGCTTATTTTTTACGCCCCCCCCCCTCCTTGGCACCCTCGAAAACGACTTATCCCCCAAAAAAAAATTGACAAAAAGCAACAATTTTCAACATAAAAAAACGGCAGCAACTCAAAAAAGTTGCCACCGCTACTATACTTTTTCTGTCTTTCACCCAACATTTGACAAAGAGCCTAAAAAACTTATCTTTACTTATTCGCCCTCACTTTTTAATAGTCTTTGAGCCAAAATGTCGGCTATTTCTTCCGCACCGTTTTTGTTTTTGTCTAATACTGATGTGTGGCGAGCAAGTTCGTCAAGTTCCGTCCTATCGTCTACCCAACTTTCAATTTTTGCTATGCAATCTTTTGCATTTTTCATATTGATACCACACTTAAACTCTTCGGTCATAATCTTCATCGTCGTTTCTTCAATAGGCCCCGAGTAAAAATTTATAATAACAGGCGTTCCCATAAATACGCAATCAGTTATCGCGTTAGGACCACCCTTGGTAACGAAAATATCTGCGGCTTTATAATACTCCGGGATATTGGTCAAAAATGGTTGCGGCATAAGCGTGATATTCGGTTTTGTTTTGTCCTTGAGCGCTATATATTTTCGATAAACTTTTTCATTCTTGCCACAAACCGGGATAATTGTAAGCGGCTTGTCTGATTGCAAAAGTGCATCGGTGTAATCTTCTATTTTTGCAGCGGCATATGCGCCGTCAGCCAAAAGTACTACTAATTTGTCATTTGGAATACCCAGTTTACTACGATAGTAATCTTTTGTCTCGTTGGCGTCTAAAACAATTTGTCTTGCCATAAAATTAACATCAACTACCTTGTCTTTTGGCATTTTGCGAACTTCTATGGCTTCTTTTTTCGCCGATTTGTTGTTAACTATAAACAAATCTCCCCTTCTATCCCACCAACCATGCACGTTGTGGTCCGGGTCATAGGCTACTATTTCGGCATTTATTAACCCCTTTTTCTTAGCAACAACCCCCGTGTGATAGGTCATAAAATACGTAGATACTATCATATCCGCATCGTATGATTGCATTCTTTTAATAAGTTTGTTCCTAACCTTTTTGAAAACTGTGGAATATACAAATTTTAGTGATGACATTTCACCAAAAACTTTCATAGCCGCATATTGAATTAAAAAGTGCAATTTATTCCTATTCGCCTTATATACTTCATTGATAGAAAACTTCTCGTATTTTTCCAAAGTTTTGTCACCGCTATCTCTAAACGCATAATCTCTGACAACTTCGATTTTGTCAGAATATCTATTCTCTAAACATTCGGCTATTGCTTCGGCAGTGACCATATGTCCTTGTCCGGCTTCAATAAACTGAACGACAATTCTTTTCTTTTTCATAACGCACCTTTACATTTTTCTAAGACGATTTTGTTTTCTTCGCATAAAATTTCAATTCTCTTTTTCACTATTTTAGTAGGAGTATATTTCCCATTTTCCCATCTATTTACCGATGTATAAGAAACTCCTAAAAGTTCTGCCAACGCAGTTTGAGATAAGTTTAGCTTCACTCTCAATTTTATAATTGCATCCGCATAATCTATTTTCATATTCCCCCCCAATACAGTTTATTAACTTTTATTAAAGATTATAGCACTTTTTTAAGAAAAAAACAAGTGGTTCGCAAGAATAAGACGGTGCTATTCGATTTTTTATCAAAAGCCTTTCGTCCTGCAGTACCCACCTTTCGTCCTGCAGTACCACCTTTCGTTTCGTAGATACCCTTTCGTCCTGCAGTACCACCTTTCGTTTCGTTAATGAGGCTTTCGTTCCGTAGTGTTATCTCTTAAAAGAAAAAAGCCCTGTAAAAGTACCAAATAATACTCCTACAAGGCTAACTACTTACA
>CAZHGN010000002.1:59327-83040 GCA_964532155.1 uncultured Acidiphilium sp. | reverse complement strand
AAAAACCGCGCTATAGGTCGATTATCGGCTTATAACGCGGTTTGTTTTTAGGTTGTGTTAAGTTGTTAAATCGGCTTATTTATTCGCAAGGCAGCTTAGGTAGAACGCCCAATCCTCTCTGCTGAAAAAGTGAATGCCGGCGCGGTGGAAAAAAGTAATATCGCCGCCGACGTTCTTTTCGCCGACCTCGAGCATTTTATCTTGCGGAGCAAGCCCCGCATGACCGAGTTCGCGATAGGCTTGACTTGCCGCCTCCGAGCATAGATATTGAGCGTTCGTATCTGCCCAATCGTCCTCGCTTGCGGCAACGACGAAAACCTTTCTCGGTGCGACAGCCGCCATCAAATAATGCTGATCGAAGGGCATTTCAAACTCTTTTTCGGCGTATTTTTTAAAGTTAGGCGTAAACCAATAAGGAAAAACGTCGGTAATGATTTTAAGATTTTCGCCACCTTTTCCGCGCGCAATAGCCGCGCCGCAACAGCCCGAACAGTTAACCATTGCACCCGTAAACAATTCGTATTCAGCCGCCGCCAAAAGTGCGGTTTTGCCGAGCCGCGAATGCCCCGCGACGTATAATCTTTCTTGCGTAGCGTAACCGTTATTCAAAAGGTACTCGCCCGCCGTTTTTGCGGCGTAAGCCCACAGCGCGATTTTGCCCGCCGAAAACGCATCCGATCTGTCGACGAGAACGGAAGCTATTCCGTTAGAAAAATCGCCGTCGTCCGACGTTACGTCTCTATAATATATATGAGCGAGCGCAATACCGCCGTCCATAAGTTCTTCCACGGGGCAATATTTCGTCGGCAAATACTTCATAAAATCGAGCTGAACGACGGTGTCGTACTCCTTAACTCTTTCGGGAATAAACAAATCCACGACGAATTTCGCCGTCTTTCCGTCCTTGCTTACGGCAAACTCCAGCGCCGTATGCTTTGCCTTCGCGCAAAAAGTATAGGCGTAAGTTTCGTCGAACTTGGCGTCGGTTACGTCGTTTACGGTTATCGTAACGCCGCGCTCGTCAACTCTGCCGTATTCCTCGGTTAAAATCTTATCGAGCGTTTTCTCTCTCGCAAACTTGCCGTCTTCCCTCAAAAAATCCGGAAGGGCAAAATCCTTAGGGTATTTATCGCCTATTAATACTGAATCAAATTTTAATTTTTCCATATTTATTCACCTTTAAAATATGCCGAATTTACCGGTAAACGACTTATAGCCCTACTTTTTTGATTATAGTTATCTTATAAGATCGAATTTAAGCATAACGCCGCTCGGGTTTTTTGCAAGCGAAATATCGTCCAAATGAGCAAGGGAACTGCTGTAACCAAGTTCTGCGAAAGTAGTATCGCACGCGGTCAAACGTTGCTCGTTTATAACGTTGCCGCAAACCTTTCGGGCGCTTTTAACCGAATATTTATTGCCGAGCGCAAGATAGCGCACATTTGTAACGAAAAGAGAATCTTCGCCGTAGCATTCCAAAACGACGTAATCTATAACCTTGTTTTTTATTGCAAAGCGCAATGTCGACGTACCGCCTAAATCGAAGGTAACGGCTTCAGCCTTAACGCCGCCGAAATAAACTTCGGTTTCGTCCGTTTCGCCCTCGTATTTGATTTTAATCTTCATTTTAGGCGAACCGAATCCGTCGGGCGTTATCATATCGAGGTAAAGAACGCCGCAGCCGCGGTTTAACAAAACCGAACTTTTAATTTTTTGAGCAAGCGCCGCGCGTCTTTTTGCCGTTTCAGCCATAAAATTGCCCGAACTTTTAATACCTTCGCGGTATTTCTTCCACAAATAGTCGCAATTTGCGTTTATCTTTTTATATTGCTCCCCTATGCCGTCCAAAACTGCGAACAGTTCGGTAAGATCGGCTGTCGCCGTACCGAAGTTTTCTTTTTCGTAACCGTCGAAAATCTTACTTCCCAGCGAATTTATCTTATAATTTAGATATTTTTCAAGGGTAAAATCGTATATATCGAGCAAAATATCGTACTGCTCGCTATTCTTTACTATGCGATCGCTTTGCAAAAATGCACGAAGTTTCTCCACGAACGATTGCAAAACACCGCAATAAAGACGCTTTACGAAATTATCGTCTTCGGCTTTAACTCCGACGTCGGTTCCGATAAGACAAGAGGTTAAAACTTGCGTTTTCAAAAGCGTTTCGGCGATTTCCTCGTCGCCCAAAACGGACGTATACACACGCACTTTATCGGCAAAATCTTTAATATTGCCCTTCCATAGTTCGCCGCACAGTGCAATAAGCGGATAAATTCCGTTATAAAAGCAATTCGCGCGCTCCCAAACGGTCAAGATTGCGCCGATCGGCTTATGCTTAGTGGCATAATCGGTCAAAGTATCGACGTTGTAGGTCGACGAAGCGTTACTGCCGTATGCGCAAAAAATATACTTAAAGCCCAAGCGGTCGTATATCGAAAGCCAGTCTTTTCTGACTCTATTCGTCCAATGTCCCTTGGTTTCCGAACCTATAAAATTGTAATTCCAATGGCATAAAATTATATCGCGCGGAAGATCCTCGACGACGTTATAATACTCGAAAAAGTCGTCCCACATAAGCATGGTCTTGCCCATGTTCTTTGCGAGCTCGTAATTGTGCATTATTTGAGCGAAAAAGATATCTTTTTTGGTAACGCCGGTATCCCTTAACGCCTTGCACCTCGGGCATTCGGCAAACTCGAAAATTTCGTCCAAGCCCATATGCACGTATTCACCGCCGAAAACGGAAGTAACCTCGCGTATGTACTTATCGAAAAACTTGTTAAATTCGGGGTTAGTCGTACAGCCGACCGCACCGCGTTTGAAGCGTTCGCCCATCCAGCCGCGCCCGTCCGTCCTTTCGTCTATAAACTCCGAAAAATCTTTCATCTCGTCGTACTGCAAAAGTTTTTCGATATGATAAAAGTTTTCGAACGCGGGAATTGCCGTCAAGCCCTGCCCTTCGATATAGTTTGCGATAACGCCTAATTCTTCGAGCGAATAGCTGTCGTCAACGTCTAAAAAGGGCGTTACGCTCGTGCGGATAGAACACTCTAAATATAAGATAATCGCGTTATAGCCCCACTTTTTAGCAAAATCAACGTAATTTTTAATAAAATCGAGTCGTTCTTTTTGCCTGCCTAAATCAATTTGTAAAGCAATAATATCCATCGTTTTATTTTTCCAAATCGCTCCAAACGGTAATCATACAATTATCGCTGTCGTAATTTTTTCCCGCCGACGAATAATCGCAGAAAGTCGCCTCGCCGTTCTTGGTTTTAATTTTAAGGGTAACGTTGTTATAGAAATCTTCGTTTACGACCGCCTTAGCTACCGCGCCGCCGTCCTTTTTTGGAACGTTAAGCGGAAGGGTAATATCTTCGGCGAAACGTTCGTCGCGCGCTAAAACGACAGGTCCCCTTTCAAACTCGACCTTGCCGTTTAAAATGCGCCTTTTAACGCGCATAGGCATAGAAACGGTGATTTTATCGCCGTTCGAAACGGTTAAAACGGCGTAACCGCATTGCGTTTGATAATCCGCTTTTTCGCCGTTTACCGCAAGCGCAAAGCTGTTAGCCCATTGGGGAACTCTAAGCCGTAAAGTAATTTTTTCGCCCGATTTAACGGTAATTTTAGCCTCGCCTTTTTTATAAAGGTTGGCTTTTACGGCAATTTTCACGCCTGCGTTTTTGTCGGTATAAGTATTATCGAAATAAAGATTGACGTAATAGCCGTTCTCGCCTTGCGTTATGCCGACAAGCCCGAAAATAGCCGTCCCCGCACCACCGATACTTACGCAACAACCGCACGATTTGCCGTCTTGCATCATCATAAAACCGCCGACGAGTTTTGCTCTGCGGTCGTAATATAACGGACTGTAACTATCGAAAGCAAACGGTTCGTGCGACATTTGAGTAAGCCCTTCGTCCGTCCACACGTTACCGGGGCAATTCTTCATCGTCTGGTGCTCGCTGTTTACCGCGCCGAAAAGCGCGTTGTAGCCCGAACGCTCGATTGCGTCGGCATACTTTGAATCGCCTGTTACCAAAAGAAGTTTTGCGCACAGTTTCATAAGCGTTACCGTAACGCAAGTTTCCTGCATAACGCCTTTTTCGGCAGGTTCGGTTTGCTTAACCGACGAATGATCGAAAAGTTCGTGCGTGCAGCCCGAAGAACCGATAACGGTAAAATCGCTTTCCAAAACCATGTCCGCAAAATTGATTACCGCTTGCAAATCTTCCGCGTTGCCCTTAATCTTATAATACTCCAAAAGCCCCTCGAAACAACTCATCATCTCGTAAGCCTTGGTGTGCTTGAACTCGTACGGATAAAGCGATTTATTCTTTGCAAGTTCGATAATGTTTTGGTCTTTCGAAAATCCGGTGGATATAATATACTCTGAAAAATCGAGGTACCTGCTCTCTCCGGTAATCTCGTAGAGTTTTACGAACGGCTCCAAAATCGAGCAAGAGTTCATGCCGCCGTATATATACGTGGTGTCGCAAATATGCTTTTTACCCCTGCCGTCGCCGACGTGCTTCATAATATAGTCGGCGTGTTTTTTCAACGCCTTTACTATTCTTTTCTTAAGCGCGTCGCTTTTGCAAATTTCGAGATAATACAAAAAACCGAGCATGACGTATTTGCGCGACCACATATCCCAGCCGCTAAATTCCTTTTCCAAAGAATAGGTGGAAAATCTGCCGCCCTTGCCTGCCGTCGCAAGCATTTCTTTTACGCTTTCGGTTATTTGCGAGTAGAGTTTGGAACTGCCCGTCGCCCTATAAGTAAGGCTTGCCGCTCTCATAAACTTACCCCAAAACTCACCGCGCCAGCCGTTCGTTTCGGTGTCGGAAGCGAGCCTAAACTGATTTACGACCAACTTCCATAAATCGTCGCTCAAGAACTGGTTGTCTATGGGGAATTTAATCATTTCACCGACGTATCCCCTCGTTGCAAGTTGCCCCGCCGCGGGTAGCTTCATACTTTCTTTAACCATATTTTTTTCCTTTATTTTTAACGTATATTCAAGTTATTAACTCTAAATTTGTATAAGTAACGCTCTCTTTCAAGTGCACTTGCGGGATCGAGAACGACGAGCGCGCCCTCTCCTCTGCCGCTTTTATCCTCGCTTTCAAAAACGAGTTTATAAGTAAGTCTTGCTTTGTTATTTGCGTTAAACGCCTCGTCAATAAACTCACCGCCGGTAGCTGTACCGACGTAGGTATATTGCTCGTCGCTCCCTTGACTACGGAAAACGTCGTAACTATTACCGTCGTTACGGTAGCAAAGTTTTGCGCCGTTTTCTTCCCATTTTGCGGTTAAATGTGAGGCTATAAGTCGATTAACGCGCTTTTTAAAGCCCGTAAAGCGGTAAGTCTTCCCCGCTTTCGTATCAAAAATAATCAAACCGTCCGACGCGCCGGTCGCAATCTTTACGTCGCTTTCGGTTACGCAAACGTCCGAAACGTCGCCGCCGTAATATACCGATAATTTACCGCCGCTAAGCGAAATAATCTCGCATTCGGTTATAACTCCGTCCTCATACGTCAAGGCGCATTCGAAGTTGCCCCTTGCTTTCAGTCCGCGGAATTTAACGCTGTTCCACTTTTTAGGCAACGCCGGAAGAAGAGATATATAACCGCCGTGGCTTTGCAAGAGCATTTCCGTTATGCCTGCGGTCGCGCCGAAGTTGCCGTCTATTTGGAAAGGCGGATGAACGTCCCACAGGTTGGGGTGCGTTCTCGTTTGCAAAAGATTTTGAAGTAATATATACGCCCTGTCGCCCTCGCCCGTGCGCGCCCTCGAGCAAAGTCTGTGTGCGAGCGCCCAACCGGTAGACTTGTCTCCGCGAAGGTCAAGCGTGATTTTTGCGGCGTCGAGCGTGGCGGGCGTTTGACTTGTAATTTGTTCGCCCGGCATTAGCGCGACGAGCTGCGATAGATGTCTGTGCCGCGCCTCGCCGATTTCGCCGTAAAAATGCTCTTCGTCGTACTCTTTAATCTGTCCGCTATAACCGACTCGCACCGCATCGAGAGAGTTTAAATTTTGCTCCTCGAACTCGTTGGTTTGATCGTGAACGCCGAGAATTTTAGATAGTTTTAGGTCGTCTTCGAATATTTCTTTTACCATTTGTTGGTCGAACGAACAGCCGACCGTATGGTAATATTGTTGCAATGCATGCTCGTTCACCCATTCACCCGACAAAATTTGTTCGGGCGAAGCGGAAAACGAACACAGCATTTTTTCGTCGTAAGGTCGCAACGTCCTTTTTAAAAATTTCGCCATGCCGTGAACGGCGGGATATGCGTAATTCTTTAAAAACTCCTTGTCGAGCGTAAAATAATACGCGTCCGAAAAGAGTTTGGCAGTCAAACCGCCCGTGCCCGGTCCGGAATGACTGTTGGGGCTTTTCCCCTCTATCTCGTAGCAAAACGCGCCCGTGCCTATCGTCCAACCGCAATCGTCGTCGTAGTTTTCGGGATTAGTTTCCTTAATCCACTCTTTCGCGTTGTTTTGGGCTTCGGGCAGATACGCCTTAAAAAAGTCGGCGTAAGCGTCGAACGACTCGGCAAGGTTTGCGCTGAATGCATGCCAATAGTTCATTTGAATATTGATGTTATGCCAAAATCCGCTGCCCCAAGGCGATTTATCGTGTACCGTCCAAACGCCCTGCAATGATGCGGGCGGCGTACCCTTTCGCGATGACGAAACGAGCAAATATCTGCCGTATTGATAATATAACTCCTCGAGATACGGCTCGAAATTTCCGTCGCGGTTAGACTGCAACAGTTCGTCCGTGCATTTATCGGACGGCTCGCCGCCTAAATCCAATTCGACTCTTTTCATAATATCCGAAAAGTCGTCGACGTGATTACCGAGCAGCTTTTCGTAGCCGAGTTCTTTCGCCTTGGCAAGCGTTGCCACAACCTTTTCGTGAGGATCGTCGCCCTCCGCTTTATGCGTTAAAAAGGTCTTCGGGCACAGTTTATACGAAGTGTCGAAGGCAAACAATATAACGACCGACAGCGCGTTTTTAACGGAAACAACGCCCTTTTCAACCGCGTATTCGCCGTCGGTTATAACGGCAAGTCTGCCCTCGAAAACAAGTTCCCTCGACGGCAATCTGCCGCGCATAACGACTTCGCCGTTTTCGGAATAAACGCTGCCCTCTCTTCCGCCGTCTTCTACAGATCTTGCGCCGAGGTAAGGTATTTCGAGGCGCACGGTTAAACTTTTACGCTTTTCAAAATCGGTACGATAAACGAAAACCTTGTCCGTATAGCTTAAAAAAGCGTTGCGTTTCGTCTTACCGAAAAGCGATAAATACTCCGAATAAGCAATGCCGCTCGTCAAATCCAAACCGCGCTCGTAGCCTTTTGCCTCGTCGTTAAAATCGATATAAAGCTCGGCAAAATTAGAAACTCCGCCGCGACTAAAATCGTTTGCAAAAGCGTTGGTCGTAAACTGAACGCGCTCGGTATCGAAACCGCCGAAAACGTTCGCTCCCGAATAACCGTTGCCTATGGGCAAGGAATATTTTTCCCACCCCTCGTCCGTTCTTTGAGCAGGCGATTTAAATATTAGCTTATATGACTTCATTTAGGCAACCTCGAGATTATTTATGCTTGAATTATATCACACTTGCAAACCTTTTACAACCATGAACGCCGCAATAATCCTATTTTAAATATTCTTTTGCGGTGCGCCAAAACTCGGGACTTTCGACGGGCGCGTCGTCGAGCGCCCAAAACTGAGTCATCGTTCTTTCTTTTATCGGCTCTTTTGCGCAATCGGCGGCGTATGCCTTTAGCTCGGCAATGCCGATTTCGCTTTTCGGCGAAAAATCGTCGCTTGCGATATACCGTTTGATAAAATTCGCCATGCCGACGGTCGACGGCTCGTTTTGGTCCATCGCGGTCAGATTAAAACCGCAAACGAGCAATTTTGCACCGCCCGCCTTTAACGAGAACAAATAGCCGAAATCGCGCAAGGTGCGGTCGTACATAAGCTCGGGCAAATTATAGCAATCCTTATACGCGTCGAAACGGTCGCGTGAGCTTTTGTCTATACCGCGAACGAGCACGTCGGGCACGATCGGGAAATCGTCGAGCACGATTTTATCGCAATCCTCGCTGATAATTCCGTAATTAAAGTCGTAATATTCACTTCCGGCAAAGCCGTGCTTATTGAGTATTTCCTTGTTGCACAGTCCGCCGAAATTGGTTCCTCTGTCCCAAATTACCGGTTTAAAGCGGTTCCAACTCGCCTTAAACGCATATTTCGGGCGTTCGCCACCCATATGCGCTCTGTGACGCGTTAAGTCTGACCTGTAAACGAGGCAAACGTTTTTACCCTTTTCAAGGGCGCTAAGCGCCTTTTCGAAATCGTCGGTTATAACCGCGCTTTCGCTTTCAAACGACGTAAAATCCGCATAAGTGGTTTTTTCGGTCTTTTCAAAAGTCCAAAGCGTCCATTTGTTTTGAGAATAAACCTCGCCGTTCGCAGTCAGTTTTGCGCTAAGCGTTAGCTGTGCGTTTTTAATTTCTTCGGGCAAAACGGCGTTGATTTTGCAGATGGCATACGAACCCTTTCGGGATACGTCGACGTTTTTCATCTCTCCGCGCGCAATAATTTTTTCGCCCGCAAAAATTTTAAATTCAAAATCCGCCGCCGCGACCTCGTCCTCGCCAAGATTGGACAAATAAATCGGAACGGTTATTTTCGAGCCTGCGAAAAAGCAGCGCTCGTTAAGTTTCGCAACCAAAACTCTGTCGCCGTTAAAGGCGAGAAAGTCGCTCGGATTAACTCCGTCCTCTTCGTCAAAACAATCGACTACGCCGTTAGAGTTTTCGTAAGCGTCGGTATCGGCAAACTGCAAAAAGTGGAAACCGCCGAGCAGTCTGCTCGAACGCATTTCCTCGAACGCCGTTTTCCAGCATTCAAGCTGAAATTTTTTGCTCGCCGCATACATTTCGCCGAAAATATCCTCGTAGCCCTTGGCGCGGATCATTTTAATCTCCTCGTCAACCCACCAAGGCGCGACGACTCCCGCGTTTTCGAACTTGCGTTTAAGCGCGAAAAAATCGCGGAGCGCGGTGTAATGGCATACCTCGTGAGCAATGAGCGGCACTTTAAAATATAAACTTCTCGTAACGGTCGAATTCTCGCCGTTGGTTATAAGCGGAGTGCCCTCGTCCGAGGATACGACCAAAAGGTTATCGGTATCGTCGTACATTCCGGCGTGCCTGCCGTACGGAAAATAATAACTGAGGTGCTGAACGTCCATATCGACGCCCTCGCGGTTGTTTTTACCCCAAGCGCAAGTATCCAAAAACAGCCGTGTGCCGTCGAGCGCCTCGATTTTTTCGCGCACCTTGCGAATATCCTCTTCGCTCGCGCGCTTAATTTCGTTACCTATGCAATAAACGCACAACGACGGATGATTAAAGCACTTATTAACCGTTTCTTCGATAAATTCCTCGGGTACGATGGCTTTGCCCGTCGTAACCATCTCTTCGAGATTATTGTAAATATCGTGCGGCGGACGAAGTTCTATGTGGACGAGCATGCCCACCTCGTCGGCTGCCTCGAAAAGTTCTTCTTCGGGCACGACCGAATGAAATCTGACGAAGTTAAAACCGAATTTTTTTGCTTCCTTAAGATTTTTTAAATAAAAATCCTTTAGCGAAAGACCGTATAAATTAGCATGGTCGTGCGCCTTTGCGCCACGAATAAAACCTCTTATAAAAACGGGCTTTCCGTTCAGAAGAACGTTCTTTTCGTTTTTGGATATTTCCCTGAAAGCAAACTTGCCCTGAATCGTTTCCTTTTCGCCGTCCGCATAGACTATTTCAGCCGAATAATCGTATAGATTAGGCGAAGAAATCGACCATAAATCGGGGCTTTCGATATGAAAATCGTCCGCAAATTCAGCGGACGGTTTTACTGCGTAACTATGGTTAAAAAGGACGTTTCCGCCCTTTTTTACCATAAGCGTTACACTTGAAAGGGGCTTTTTAGCACCGCAATCCATTTTTACGTTACCGCTGTTTTCGGTACGTAATTTAATTGTTGTTCGTTTCATTTTAAACTATTTTCCAAGTACCGACCTGCTTAACGCCTGCTTCAGTCATTGCCTTAAACGTATTGTAGCGATAAACGCCGCCGTTTTCAAGCCTTGTTGCTCCGTAGCAGAAGTATATGCCCTTAATGTATTGATCTACTTTTCCGTTGCCGCCGTAACAAACGTCGGTAAGCCAATCGGAATGGTTTTCAACCGCGGTTATAAGGCAGTAGTCGGCGTTTTCTTCATAATTACTCTTTCTCGTAACGTTGCCGAAAGCGGAAATATCGTTTACGGCGAAGTTAACGAATTTGGTGTTTGAATAATACTTACCGCTCGCCATGGGAAGAAGTTTATCGACCACAACCCTGACGTTATCGAAAAGTTCCAAACCGACGTTGCCTTGGTTATACGTAAAATAGCAAACGTCAACTCCGAACAAAACGCCCGCGTCGTCGCTTCCGTCGTAATCGGTTAAGCCGGTAGCGTTGTTGATAACGACGACGATATCTTTCATCTTTAATCTTTCGGCCTTAAATTCAGATATAGCGTGGTCGCCCTTGCGGAAATTGGTTGTTTCGATATAAAGGTTTTCTAAGGTTATATTAAGATTCTTTCCCCAACGGCTCTTATCGGAAGAAAGTCCGTTAGCTTTCGTGCCGTTAAAGGTCAAAACGAATTTCGCATTCTTAACGACCGCACCCGCGCCGTAACCGCCGAAAATACCGTTTTCGTAAACATTTGCGTATACGGTTTTGCCGTTTCCGTCGAAAGTACCCTTAAACGCAGAACTGTCGCTTGCGTTTCTCTGTCCGTTCATAGAGACGGGGTTTTCGGGCGTGCCGATATCGCCGATAAGTCCGTAATATTGCGTTACGTCTTTAGAACCAAGCGTTAAGGTCGAAGCAAAGTTTTCTGTAGTTAACAGTACGTTGCAACCGTAAACGTTTTCAAACAGATAACCGCCTTTGCTCGTTTGAATTTCGACTGCCTCGGTTTGAGCACCGTTATAAACGATACCCGACCACGTCTTGCCAAAAGTTTTTATTTCTCTCGTTCCTTGTTTAACGCTAACTAAAGTTGCACCCTCGTCAAAATAATCCTTATAGCTTCCGCTGCCGATTACTTCGTCCGTGAGTATAAACTGTTTGGTATAAGGAACGACCGGGCAAATGACGTTGACGATTAAATCCTTGGTATAAGTCGTTTCGCCGCTAACGTAAGTTGCCCTAACGGTTGCCGAACCGACGCCTTTGGCGGTAACGACTCCGTCTTCTTCGAGCATTACGTAATTAGAACCATTGACAACGCTAAGCGTACCGTCTTTAGAAACGCCGTTTTCGGTTGCGACGAGTTCAACTTTGGCGGAAGTCGTATAAGAATTACCCTCGAACGAATCGGTTACGTAAAGAGTAACCTCGTCGCGAACTTCTTTTTCGCCGTCTTTTTCGACGTTCAAATACATTACGACGTCGCTTTCGACAACGTTTAAGGAAATAATTTTTTCCATAAGCGGGCTTTCAAACCCCTTCCAAACGCCCTTTATCGTAACGTTCGTCGTGCCGCTCTTTAAAGCCTTAATCTTTCCGTTCTCGAAAGTAGCGACGGTCGAATCGTCGATCACGGCGGTCAGTTCGCAGGGATAATCCTTTCCGTTGAACAGAACGTGCGCGTTTACTTCGTAGTCTTCGTTTTTAAGCAAGCTGAGTTCGTCGCCGATATGGTCGACCTTTAAAGTCGGCTGATATGCACCGTAGGAAACCGAAACTGCGCAAGTCGCGCTTAGGCTGCCGTAGGTTGCCGTAACGACGGCGCTGCCGAGTCCGACGGAGGTTATAACGCCGCCGTCTACCGTTGCGACCGACGAATCGGAAGTCTGCCAAACGAGAGTTTTTCCGTCCTCGTCTTTATATTTAGCGACGACGACAGCCGTCTCGCCGTAAACGAGCTGAACGGAAGTTCTGGTTAAAGTCAAAGTATTTTGAATATCGGTGCCGCCCGAAACACTTCCTCCGCCCGTCGAGGAGTCGCCTCCGTCGGGTGGATTGGTTTCGCCGCCGCATCCGGCAAAAACGAATGCGGAGGCAAGGAGGGCAACGAAAAGTGACATTGCAGTCAATAAAATGCTTTTCTTTCTCATTTTTCTCCTCCTTAGAACGTATCGGTGAACGTTTCCAGACCTACTTGCTCGCCCACTCTCTTAATGCCGAGTGAACTGCAAATCGATTTAAACTGAACCTTAATTTCGGTTACGTCGTATTCATCCGAGTAAAGACCAATAGCGCATTTAGCGGGGAAAAGCCACTCGATATCGATATGCTCTTTCAGTTTAGAATAAGTCGCTTCGTCCTTTTCGTATTTCTCGATTGCGGCGTAAGCCTTGTCGAGCTTGTTGAATAACGTGTTTATAAAGCCGAGAGAAATGAGCTTTTTCTGAGTCGTCGGTTGAAGTTGGTTAGCACTCCATCCCCACCCTTCTTCTTCGTGCGTTTCGGCAAACCACATTCTGCATTCGTTGAACACTTCTTTCATGGCATCCGCTGCGTCGGAATACATTGCGTTGAAATAATTATCGATTAGTTCAGCCGTGCTGAGCGAGGTATCCCACAAAAGTTTATACGTTACGTAGTTTGCAAGAGTGTAGAACCCGGTATCCGCACCGCGTTGACGGCTGTGGAACTGAGCGAATGAATATTGATATTTCTGCTCGTAAACCCATTTATAATAATCCTCGTAGAAGGTATACGGATCGTAAAAGCAGAAGTAATCGTTAAAGAAACAACCGTAAGTCCAAGACCAACCGTCCGAAACATATTGTGCCCATTGCGTTGCGTATTCGATTTGTTCGGCATTGGAAGGATCGTCCATGCGAACGCCGAAGTCGAACGAGCTGAAGCAGTTAAAAGGCTTAATCTTTAAATCGCTGTCGGGAACGATGTCGTCGGCGATTATAACCTTGCCGTCCTTTACTTCGAAAGGCGGCTTAAGAGTCCACTGGTAGGCGAAGAAGGTAAACTGCAAATCGTCGCGTTTATACGCCTCGTTGCCCGGTTCGTTCATCCAATCGACGACCTTTCTTGCCATGTCTTGAACGAATTTATAGACTGCGGCGGACTCGGCGTTGTTGTGGCTTGCCGCAAACGCCTTACAAGCTTCGCATTCACAACTCTGCCAGTTATCCATCATTCCGATCTGAACGGTATTTCTGAGCGGATTTTTATCTTTTGTGTACCACTGAAGGGACTGTTCTACCTTTTCGGCGCACAGTTCGACCATTTTTTGGTATTTTTCTTTATCGCCGCGAGCGGTGTAGCAAAGCTGTTCGCCCTTAGTCGAGAAAAATTCGGGATAAGTTCCTTGATAGGTTTCTTTTGGCAAATAATACAAGCTGTTGTGGAGTTTATCCGAAGCAGAGCTCTGGCTATTCGTTTTGTGAATCGGGAAAATAATATTTTCCATATCGTCGGTTGCACGCATACGATAGCTGAACATGAAATCGTCCATATCCTGCGACTCGCAGTTCAAAATACCCGCTTTTGCCTTCCACGGAATATCCGATATATCCGTAACGTTATAGTTGCGGAGCTTGACGGATTTTACGCCGGTATCCAAATCGTAACAATCCTTATAATAAACTTCGAAGCCGAAATTGATTTTAAGGAAGTCGTACACGCCGTACAAAACGCCGTTGTCGGTACCGCCGACTATATATACGGTTTTGTCTTTCGTGAGTATTCTTATACCGTCGCGGCCGAGCGCCTCTTTATCTACGGTAAGTCCGCTCGTCTTGAAGGCGTTGGTATCGCCGAGCGAGATATACTTTGCCGAAGCGCTGTGAGCAATCGTTTGATCGGAAACGGTTTCGAGCGTAACGCCGGTCGCCTCGCCGAAAAATCTTATAAGCTCGTCGCGAGCGTAAGTCGTAAAGGTCGTCAATTCGGGCAATAAAATTTTATAATCGGTCTTGCCGTCCTTAACTATATAATCGTTAGTTTCTTGCGCCTCGTACCGGTGCGTTTTCGTCCACCTCGAAGAATCTTCGTTGTATCTGTTAGAGGTGGTTTCGGCATTGGGGGGAACTACTACCGTTCCGCCGCCCGAATTATCGCCGTTATTGCACGCAACGAGGGAAAATAAAGAAGCAACTGCCAATAAAATGCTGAATAATCTTTTCATATCCTTTTATCACCCCGCATATACTTCGTATTTTACGTTAGCCGCGTTACCGTTTTCGTCCTTGCAGTGGATATAAACGGTATAAGTGCCCTTTTCTTTAAGAACGAAGGTGCCCTCCGTGGTCGCCGAGATAAATCTTCCTCTCGCATCGTACACGACTGCCCAAATTTCGAGGTCTTCCGTTTTGGTAAGGTTATCGCGTACGACTACCTCTAACGGAGTTATTTGACTGCCGACTGCAACGCCGATCGTCGCGTTCGGTTTCTGCTTAAACTCGATGGTCGGAGCAACGAGGTCGTAAACATAAACGAGCTGTTGCAGTCTACCTCTTCTACCCGCACCGTCCGTATAGTTATAAGTGAAGACGTAGCAACCGTATTCGGAGAATTTAACGGTATAATTAACGTTGGCAGAAACGTTAGAAAGCGTTTTGCCGGTTACGTCTTTATGAGTCGAGGGCGAAGTTTCGTTAAACTTCGTAAACGTTACCGTGAGTAAGCAGTTCTTTTTTGCCGAGGGCGACAAAACGTCTGCCACTTGCGGTATGCCGGTAACGAACTCTTCGTTAATAAGAGCAAGTATGGCGGGAAGCTCAGCCGAAATAAGCGGACTTGCCTCGTCGCTCCACTGCTTACCGAAAGGCTGGTTGCAAACCGATAAGACGTTAAGAGCAAAGTCCGTGGTTGCCGACCTTGCGCGAACCTCGAACAAAGCCAAATCGGAAGTAAAGCCGAAGTCTACGGCGGTGGGAACTCCGTCGATTTCCACCTTGCCGCCGTCGTAAGAAATTGCAGTCTCTTTACCCTTCCAGCTTGCCGTAAGAGGAGACGAAATGCCTTTAATCGTAGCGTTTTTCGCCTCGCCGTCGCCTTCGTTCAAGGCGATTACAGCCGTTTTGGTTCTGTCGTAATAATCGGTAAAGATTAAATCGAGCCCCAAAACGGAAGCGTCTTTATCTACATTAAATGCAAACGAGAACTTAGACAGAAGCAACGGATTGATGAATTCCATCGAGGGGTTGCCGCCTTTAGTCGCCGTAAACGTGCTCGAACCGCTTTGGGCAACGCCGGTAAAGTCGCCGACGAAGTATTTTGCAACGTCGAAATTAGCTGTTCCGTATCCGACGTCGACGATTTTCGCCGTCGAACTTTCGATAGCGATCGTTTCGTCGTCTTTCGTTACGAGTTTAATTTTGAGGGTAGCTGCATTTCTTACGGTGAACTCTTCTTGAGAGATCGCCTCGTAAGCACCGCCGTCGTAACTGGCGTAAGCCTTGAGTTCTACAGCCTGCTTGTTGCTTCCGCTGTAAGTATACGCTTTAACGTCCTCTACCGAATAGGTCGCCCCCGCGATGAAATATTCGGGTACGGGAACGGCGTTCTTTTCGAAAATGGCTTTTCCGCCGAAAACGGAAGTAATCGTGTATTCGTATTCGCCGCTATAGAAAGCGTCCGAATAAGTATATTTTACTTTATAGTCGCCGATTTCGTTTATCGAATAATTAGACGCGGATTTAGTTATATCCGCTACTCTTCCGCTCGGCGCGGTAATGGTTACGGCAACCGTCGGGTTTTGACAGAGCGAATTTACCGTATACTTGCTCAAATCGACTTCGGAGCCGATATTTGCGCTTTTCACCTCGTCGACGTCAATGGAAATTCCGCTCGTCGCCGTCTTTACGGCGATAAGGTCTAACAGTTTGGTTTGCTTGTTTCCGTAAACGTCTTCCGCTCTGTATTCTATCGTGTACGTTCCGAGAGATGTCGGAGTGAACTTGCCGTTCTTGACGGCAATCGTTCTCCTTGTCGAAGGGCTGGCGTAGTTATACCAAACGGTATAGTCGACGGCTCTCTTAAGTCCGCTTGCGTCGTACGCTATAGCTTCGGGAACCTTAGTTTCTATGCCGGCGACGATCTTAACGTCGGTTTGGTTTGCCGGAACGATGTCGGGTTTCTTGCTTTCGACGTATTCGCCGAAAGTATTCAAATCATCGTTTCTCTTACCTTGAATATCGCCGAACTCAACGCGAGCGGTCGAAACGCCGCTAAATCCGGTCGCCGTTATCGAAAGCATAGCCTCGCCCGTCGTGAAGCCGGGGAAAGTCGTGCCGTAAAGTTTATCGTTGTTGATTTCGGTTACGAGTTGATATTCTCTCGAAACATCGGGGGTACGCGACCAAATTCTGATCTTGCCGTCCTCGGTATACTCGAGCGATATGGTAATGTTGTTATAGGTAATCTTGCCATTGCCGTGATCCCACGCGCCGGTAGGAACGGCGCCGAATATACCTCTTGAATAAACTCTGTCGCCGATGGCGTATTGACCGGAAGTGTTTTCACTAAGACCTACCAAACCGCCGCCCTTGGGTCCTGCGTTGAGGTAAGTTTCTTGATTTATTCTTCTCCAATATTGGATATCTAATTCGATTTCGGGATCGTAGCAGTCCACTATGCGAATGCTGAGGTAGTTAACGGCGGCGTCTGCTCTTACGAGGTTAAAGGTAAACAAATTGTGCCTTTCGCCCGGTTTACCGATAACGTTGATAGGCTCGGCAAAACTCAGGGTTGCGCCCTCGGCAAGTTCCGCGACGATACCTTTTTCCATTCCCTCTTTTGCAAATTGCGCGTTCAAATCGCCGTAATAAACGGTTGAATCGCCGGTTACGGTGTAGAACTGCTTAAGAACCTTAAACGTCTGTTTAGCGGAGACCTTTTTTCCGTCTTTCGTCGATTCGAAAACGAGAGTATATTCTCCGATTGTGTCCAAGTCAAAGGTTTTTCCGACGAGCGCGTTGCCGTCGGGCTTTACGACGTAACTTTTTTCAACCGCCAAAAGTTCGCCGTTATAATTGATTTTCGCGGTGTCGGGAATTTCCATTTTCTCCCCCGCGGAATAGCTTGTTTTTAGGCTTTCGAATATAATCGCCGCCGTGTCCGCCAAAACTGTTTGGCTATTGCCGAGTGAAACGCCGGCATATACCGAAGCGGAAACCGTAACGGCAGCCATTATACATAAAAGCAGTTTTTTTGTTAATGATTTTTTCATCCTTTCCTCCTTGTGAATTATTCTTTAATGCCGCCGAGAGAAATATCTCCCATCAGCTTGTTTTTGGCAAAGATAAAGAGTATGAGAACGGGAATGGCAAGTACCATGCTCGCCGCCATTTTTGCGGGAGCCTCGGCAAACGCTCTTGCTTCCGGCGTTCCGTTTGCAAGGTTAGTCATGTAATATACCGCAGTTGCCAAAGTCGGCTTCGTGGGTAAGAATATAAGAGGATATTGATAGTCGTTCCAAAGTGAAACGAACTGAATCAGAAATACCGTCATGATCATTTTTATCGCAAGCGGAAAATAAATGGAGAACATTATTCTCGTTTCGCTTGCGCCGTCTATCGACGCCGCCTCTCGATAGGTTTCGGGAAGACCTTTAAAGTATGCGTAGAAAACGAAATAATACATACCGGCACCGCTCGCCCATTGGAGTATTATACCGAACATCGTGTCGTATAGCCCGGTCGCTTTAAAAAACGCGAGCTGAGAGGGCTGGTTTCCGACGATCGGCATGCACATCATCATCGTGTAAACGATAAAGATAATTCCGCTGAGTTTAAAATCGTATTTAGCCGTCAGATAAGCCGTGAGCGCGGGCACGAAAGAAGCCACGAGCGCACAACCGCCGACGTAAACGAGGGTGTTTACTATTAAATCGGGAAAATACTCGTATTTAAGGTCTTCTACCGTCTGCGCCCCCATCATAACGCCGAAGTTGGTCATCGTGGTGCGATGGACTAAAGTATCCCCCCTATAATACTCGAACCCCACTTGATATTTCAAGTTTTGTATTACGAGCTTGTAATTGCCCAAATGAAGAAATTCGTTGCGACTGCTTCCTAATCCCTCGCCCAAAAACGGCAAGCCTAACACATTGTGTCTGTTGCAGTAATCCGTATCGCTTTTAAGCGAAGTGTTCAATCCCCAAAGCAACATGAATATCATGATGAGGGAATATACTATAAGTACTATACCAAGCACTATAAACAGCGGACTGACGGATTTTTTACGGGAATTGTTATTCTTAATCTTAGCCATAATCTCTCCTTTAATCCGCCTTAGGCCCGTATTTATTGAGCGCCCAACGCATAACGAGCGTGAGCGGCAATACGATAGCCGTAAGTATAAGACCTATTGCCGACATAACCGAATAAGAAACGTTATTGGTTTCTCCGCTCGGGATATAAAAGTCGCCGTCCATAGCCCTCGTAAAGAGGAAATACCCGAGGTTTTCGGCTTGCAGCGGGTTACGCTTTAAAATGGTAAGAACCTGCCATTGCTCGGTAAATACCCTTGAGAACGAAACGATCATAAAGGTAACTACCGTGGGCCAAATCATGGGTATTACTATACTAATGAACTCTTGAAAAGGGGTACAACCGTCGAGTTCTGCGGACTCGATGAGCGAAATATTAATTCCGCTCATCGTTCCGGAGTAAGTCAAAACGCTTATACCGAAGCCCATAAGGATATTGAACACTATTACCGCCCAAACCATAGTATCGGCGTCGGCAAGAAATTTCACCGACTTCTCCGCATTGAACACTTCGGTCGAAACCCAAGCGAATACGTCGTTGGATATGTATTGATATAGCAATCCGAATACGACCGCCGACAAAATAGAGGGCAAGAATAGCATTACGCGGAAAAATTCCGTTCCGGGGCGTTTTTTATAAATGTAGAACGAGAACAAAAGCGCAAGCGGAGTCGTGATAAACAGCTGTATGGCAAGCATCATAAGCGAATTCCATATAGCGCTCGAATTGTCGGCAAGCACCTTAAAGCCCTGCACGAAATTATCGAATCCCGCTCCCTTAAAAGTCAACGTAAACAATTCTTCGTCTACGAAATATTCCCTAAACGCAAGAAGGAACGAGTTGAAGTTTATATATACGTAAAAAACCAAAAAGTGCAAAATAGGAAACGCCAAGAACAGCAAGTAAAATCCCAGCTGTTTCCGTCTGGCTCTATTTTTGAAAATCGATTTTTTCGCTTGTAAGCCGTTTACCATATCCATATGCCTTATGCCATTTGTTCCCACTCGGTCTGAGTTCTTCTGGTAGTTTCAAAAATTTGCTCAGCGGTCATTCCGCCCTTCAACGCGGCGTAAGAACCGTTATGATAGTTTCCGAAATAGTTGAGTTTTCCGCCCCAAATGAGGGAGAACGACTCTCTGTTCTTCAAATATTTTGAGTTTTCGGATGCGGTATATACCTTATCCCCTGCCGCAGTTTCGATAGCGAGAACGCCTTTATAAAACTCGCCGAGCTTAGTTTCATCGTAGTCGTAATCCATGTTAATCGTGAGTTTGCTCGTTTCGGTGAAAGCTTTAAGTTCCGCATCGCTGTAAAGGAATTCGATGAACTCTTTTATCGCCCTAAACTGACCGGGATTCTTTTCAACGCGCTTATTGACGAAAAGGGTTGAAGTGGTATCGATAATAGTGGGTGCTTTGCCGTTATTCTCGGTTACCTGACCGAGAAGTTGAGTGGGAGTGGGCATAATGCTGACTTTAGGTTCATCGCCGCCCGACGCCGTTGTGAATTTAGCGATAGTACCCGCCGCGACCGCTTCACCGTACCAATAAGAAGAGTCTACGAGCATTGCGCATCTATCCTTAGAATCGCCGTTGTATTCGCCGAGAACGAAATATTCTTGGGCTTTGAGGTTGGTCAAGTTTTCGTTTTTAAACCAACCTTGTTTGTTCGCAAGTTCGAGGAAAGAAAGCGCGTAATAACGAGCGGACATATCGTACATCTTATATCCGTTTTCTTCGCTTATGGTAATCGTTTCGGTTTTAGGCGCTTTAATGCCGGTACTAAGGAAGGTGCCGTCGAAAGAAAGCGCGCCGTCCTTTACGACCTCTACCGCGGTATTTGTAAAGTTACAAGTAGCCGCCTTCATAGCGTTTGTTCCGACCATACCCGACCACAAAGCCTCTATAAGCATGAACGCATAACCCGCGCCCTCGTCTATGGTGTTGAGTGCGAACGGATTAAAACCTTTTTGAGTTTTAATGTAATCGCAAAGAACGATAAACTCTTCGAGCGAGGAAGGCAGACCGTCGTCGTAAGTACCCGTCTTTCCGTCGGGGCCGCACGATTTTTTAACGTTTTCGTTTAAAACAAAGTTAACGGAATTTTCAGCAAGGCTACTCTTATATGCTCTTACGTTAGTTTCGCCGGGAGCGGCAATATAGAGGTTATTCGTTTTGAAAACGTCTATGTTATAAGAAATACCTACGTCGTAAGTATAGTGCGGAAGAGCGTAATACTTGCCGTCTGCGCCCTTGAGTTTGGGAAGGAGTTGGGGCTCGATCTTGCTTTCGAGTTTTCCGACGACGTCGCTTATGTCGGCGAGAAGTCCGCGCGTTTGCATATTATAAACGTTGGCGACGTTTTCGTCGAGAAGTATGTCGTATTCGGGCAAACTGCTCGCATATTCGTTAGCCTTGGTTGTTGCCGTCGTTATTTTTACGCCCGTTTTGCCATCTTCGTAAGACTCGTTCGCCTTGAGCGCGGTAAAGCGGTTGATTGCATTCTTAAGCCAATCGCTGTTGGAAGCAGTACCACCCCATTGACGGAAGGAAATTTCGGTTACTTTGGAGGAAGAATTACCCGCTTCCTGACCGATATCGCCGTTGCCGCAAGCCGCGAACATTCCCAAAGAAAGCACAGTCGCAAGCCCTAATGCTAAAAGTTTTGTTTTGCCTTTTTTCATCTTGTTCACCTTTTATCGTTTTTATTTTAAGGGGCTGCCGAATTTAAAAGTAGCCCCTCGTTTTTTTTAAGGGGCTGCCGACTTAAGGGGCAGCCCCTTGCATTTGTTTTTGTTACTTTGTTAACCCTTTTGCCGTTAGGTCGTTAGCCTACCCTAAAGCCGCTTTGGCTGTTAGGTCGTTAGCCTTCTGTTTTGCTCGATTCGTTAACCGTTATGCCGGTAACCGCATTGTTGGCAATCATTAAACCATCACTATTAGAATTCATTGTAAGGCATTTAAGCGATTTAAGATTTATAACGACGTTTTCGCAAGTGAAACTATTGCTTGCGGACGCATTATCCCAGCCCTTACCGAATATCCAAGGAATTTCGGATTCACCCATATCGACAGAAACATCTTTAAGGGTAAGATTTGCAGCTCTATGACTTGAAATAACGCCGAAGAAAACGAAATCCGATTCGTTACCAGTAACTGTAACCGATATTGACGTTTTAATACTAATGTTTTCGAACGTAGTGTTAAATGCCGAGCCTGCTATAAGCGTGCTGTTTATACCAACAGGATCAATATTAACAAACTTAATGTTTTTAATGGTTGCGCCCTCTAAAGAACCGAATAATCCGCCGCCGTACATTTTTCCACCGGTAATCGTATAATCTCTTCCGTCGAAAGTGCCTGCAAAGCCGTTACCTAAGCCCGTTTGTTGAATATTTCCGCTATAACTTTCACTATAACTAACATCTCCTGCGAGCGTATAATATTTCCCTTCATGCGTCTTGCCGGAATCGGTACTCTTGTACCCTATAGTATCAATTATCGTGCGAACATTAGAGAAAGTTTCGGTTACGATCGTTACGGGAACGGTAAGCGTGTAAATAACTCCGTCCTTGGTCACGACTGCGGTGAGATTGGTTTCGCCGTGAGTAACGTTCTGCAACGCGTCGGTTTTAATACTGCCGTCGGCGGCTTTTTCAAGCACGTTCGTTCCACATCTTACGTCGCCAAGCGTACCGCCTGCGTAATCACCAAGATTCAGAGTGAACGTAGTCTTTGCCCCTGTACTATCCTTCAAGATAACGTCTTGACGATCTGTGAGTTTTGCTTCTACGTTTACGTCGCCAACGCTGACCTTATAATCGAACTTAGCAACGTTATCTTCGCCGACGTCAAACTCGATCTTAAGGGTTACGGTTTCGTTGTACATTTCAGTGGTTAGCTGATCTTTAATGCCGGAAAATTTAAGTTTACCGTCGGTAGTAATGCTAATATCGGACACTTCTAAAACGACAGGTGCATTATCGCCAAGAACGATGGAAACAGATTTTACAGCAGTGAATTTGCTCCACGGATCGGAAAGTGCAAACTCGAAGTTTTCTGCCTTAGGATCGATCTCGGTGCCGGCAGGTGCGGTGATTGAAGAACCGCTGAAGTTAAACTTAACGCCGGGTACTTGGTTGAAATAAAGTCTTGCAGCTCCGGTCTCAGAACTCTCGCCCAAGCAAAGAATAGAGGCTGCTTTTATTTGGACGTTATTGAACGTGTAGTTGCTTGAGGTTCCGTTACCGCTACCCCTACCAAAAATCCAAGGAACGGAAGATGCACCTAAGTCTATGCTAATATCTTTTAAAGTAACACCGTTACAGTGTCCGCTTGCAATTACACCAAAATAGTACTGAGGAACCGGAACGTCTACCTTGTTCGCACTTGCAGTTATTGAAATATTTTCCAACATGGAATTCCAAATCGAAGCCGCAATGAGCGTTCTGTTTACTCCTACCAAGTTCACGTTAACGAATTTGATATTTTTTATAGTTGCGTTGCTCAGAGCACCAAATAATCCGCCACCGTACATATTACCGCCGGTAATCGTATAATTTCTTCCGTCAAACGTGCCGGCAAAACCGTTGTTGTTTCCTTGAGCGCCTATTGCATCGGTAGTATCTTGTTTATAACAAGCATAGCTGCCGGAATAACTAATATTGTCGGCAAGAGTATAATATTTCCCCTTGTGCGTTTCGCCGGATGCGGAAACGTGATAACCTATATTAGCAATGATAGCATCAACAGTAGAGAAAGTTTCGGTTACGATCGTTACGGGAACGGTGATCGAGTAAACGGTTCTTTCTTTAGAAACAACAGCCAAAAGGTTTGCCTCGCCGTGCGTAGCGTTCTTGAGGGCGTCCGTTATAGTTACTTTTCCGTCTTCGGTTACGTCAAGCGCGACTGAACCGTACGTAACTTTTGTTAAAGTGCAGTCTTCGGCACCATAATCGCCGAGATCCAAAGTGAAAGTAGTCTTTGCTCCCGTGCTATCCGCCAAAATAACGTCTTGACGTGCTTTGTCAAGTGTTACGGCTATGTTTACGTCGCCGATACCGACATTATAATCGAACTTAGCAACGTTATCTTCGCCGACGTTAAACTCGATCTTCAGCGTTGCGCTCTTGTTGTACATAGCCTCGGTTATGTACTCTGAAAGGCTTGTAAAGCCGATTCCGTTAGAAGAGCCTTCGGCTACATGCTCGGCATACTCGGTTATATCGACTTGAGTTTCGCCACAAACAAGGGTTACCGCTTTTAAAGCGCCGAATTCCGACCAAGGCTCTGTAAGGTCAAAGAACCATCCTGTTTCTTTAGGATCGATTATTTCATCTGCAGGTGCATCGATGACCGTTCCGCTGAAGTTAAACTTAACGCCGG
>CAZHGN010000002.1:40834-59227 GCA_964532155.1 uncultured Acidiphilium sp. | reverse complement strand
ATTTCATCTGCAGGTGCATCGATGACCGTTCCGCTGAAGTTAAACTTAACGCCGGATACGTCGCCGAAGTAAAGCTTTACACCGGTACTTGAATGCATAGTCAAACAACCGACTGATTTTGCCTTTATGCTGACGTTATCGAATGTGAGAGAACCGGCATCCGTGTTGCCGAATCCTTTTCCGAATATCCAAGGAACGACAGAGTCCCCCATATTAATAGTGATATCTTTAAGCGTAGAATTAACGCAATGTCCGCTTGATATAACACCGAAATAAATACCGGGATCGGTAATTGTCGCAGTGTAAGTATTAATCTCGATATTTTCGAGTACAGAATTCCAAATCGAAGCCGCAATAAGCGTTCTGTTGCAACCAACGGGATTTACTTGTGCAAACTTAATATTTTTAACCGTCGCACCAGACAGCGCGCCGAATAATCCGCCGCCATAGAAATTACCGCCGGTAATCGTATAATTTCTTCCGTCAAACGTACCGGCAAAACCGTGGTTGTTACCTTGACCGCCTATTGCATCGGTAGTACCTTGTTTATAACAAGCATAGTTGCCGGAATAACTAATATTGCCGGCAAGAGTATAATATTTACCCTCGTGCGTTTTGCCGGATTCGTGAACGTGATAGCCTATATTAGCAATGATGTCATCAACAGTAGAGAACGAGTCGGTTACGATCGTTACGGGAACGGTGATCGTGTGATCTAATCCGTAAGAATCGACAACGACAACGGTCAAGTTCTGTTCGCCGTGAACGGCATCGGCAAGCGCCTCGGCAGTCTTATCGAGGTTCGCGATATTGGTACCGAGCGAGATTTCGCCGTATTTGACAGATTTAACGCTTGCGTAGTCGCTTACGCCGGTAAGAACGATTGCGCTCGTCGTAGCGGTTAAAACAACGTCTTGACGGCCCGCGGTAACCTTTTTGCTGAACTTTTCGGTAAGGGTAGCGCCGCATTTACAGAGCGCTACGTCTTCGTCCGCACCTTCGGTGTTCCACGAAGCGAGTTTATGAGCAACGGTAAAGCTCTTAGCCGCAGAGTAAGTAGCCTTGTAGCTATCGGTTTCGGCGGCAAGCGCTTTTACGTAATAAGTGCCTTCAACAAAACCGCCCTCTATGGTTGCGGTGTATTCGCCGTCTTCCGCCGTGGAATATACGTAACTAATAACAGCTTCTTGCAACGCGGTTGCGGAGAGAGCAGGCGTTCCGCCGCAGTTGATAGCGGCAACGTCTTCCAAGGTAACCGTGTTCGAAATTTTGGTTACGTTGTACTTAACGGTTGCAACGGCGCCCTCAACGTCTTTAAACTTATAGTTTACGGAATCTTTAAGAGTGAGTTTAACCTCGTATTCGCCGACAGCCGTTCCACCGACGTTTTCGGTAACGTCGTAAAGATCGCTATCGGGAACGGTAGCGGTAATAGCCGAACCGGTGTATTCTACGTCTTCGACTTCGGGCAAATCAACCTCGATCTTATTGACGGTTATCGCAAGGTCGGTCGTATAGTCCAACGCCTTTATTACAACCTTGGTCATGTCGCCGGTAAGATAAGTCGCTCCTTCTTTTTCATACTCAAAGGTTACGCCTTCGGTAATCTCTTCCCCCTCGCATTCTTCAAGCGTACAATGTTTAGAAACTTGTATGCCGGTTATGTCAAAGGTCTCTTTTGCTGTATAAACGAGTTTGGTGGGATTAGTCGTAACGACTATGCCGTCAAATTCGTGCGTGTGTTCTTCCACTACGCTGCTGTCGGACGTACTGTCGTCAAAGTCGGAAACGCCGATACAAGCGAAGCAGGCAATGGAACATGTCAGCGATAACAATAACGTTATAACACTGAATAAGCCTTTTTTCATAATTTTCCTCCAAAAAATTATTTTCAACCGATAAAGGATATTCCGTTCGTCGCAGACGAACGGAAAGGCTAGCCTTTCCGGATTTTTTATGGTTTTTACGGGCACATCCCTTTTGCTTTGCCAAAAGTTTTGCCGCCCCCACGCCCCGATTGCAAATACCCTTTGCCGCCCTTGCTTAATCGTACGGCGTATACGATAGGTATATACAAAACGGTTACACGCGCGTTATATATATAATGGTTAGCGCATATTACGCTTGGTTTTGCGGCGTGCTTCGCATTTGGCGTTGCGCCGCATATTGCATTAGGTTTTGCGCCGCATATTGCGCCGACCGTTACTGCGTAGGAAGCGCCGTTTACCAAACAATACTCAAACGCTTTCGTTGCTTTTTTGCGGCAAAAACACGCCAAACATGCAACATAATGCTCGCTTTTAGGCGCGCACTTGAGTTTTTTGCAAAAAATCACTTTTGAAAAAGTTCTATTTATGCTTCTATTTTACTTGCATTATATATCACTATGCGATATAATAATTGTATAATTATTGCAATTTTTTGTAAATTGCTATCATTTTTTATTATGATTAAGAATTATCCGAAAAAACTTGAACGAAGCGAAAATCCGTTTTATACCTTAGACAACGAGTCGTCCTTTTCGCAAGGCTACGCGTATAACCATACGCGCTTCCCCGTACCTATGCATTCGCATAACTATTACGAACTTAATATCGTCATTCAGGGTGAATGTATACATTACTTTAATAATAAGAGCCACCCGGCTAAAATCGGCGACGTCTTTATGATCCCGCCCTACTTCGAACACGGATATTGGACTAACGAAAAAAACGCGAAGATCTTTCACCTTATCATTAAAAACCATATTCTTAAGGATTATGATAACCAGCTGTCCGCCTACTCGGGAATTAAAATTCTGTTCGAGATCGAACCGCAAATTCGTCAGGCGTTTAGCAGTATGTCGCTCAATATCAACCTCAGCAAGGGCGAACTCGCCGAGATTTCTACCGACCTAAACGAACTCATCGCAATCGACGACAAAAAGGAAAACGACGGCGTTCTTTTCGATCTGAAATCAGTTTGCTTGCTTATAAAACTCGCAAAACTCACGGCAAAAAAATACGCCGAGGGCAGCAAAACGGACGACAAAGCCGCCGACTACGTTATTTTAAAAACTACGCAATATATGGAAGAAAACTACGCTTCCAAAATCACCGTCGACGACTTAAGCAAAATCGTCAATATGTCCACCCCGACTTATTATAGATATTTTAAAAAGGTGTTTAACACCTCGCCTATGGAGTATCTTAAAAAAATCCGCATTTCGCACGCAACGTCGATGCTTTCTTCCACAGATAAATCGATTTCGTTCATCGCGCAAGAGTGCGGCTTCTTCGACTCATCGCACTTCACGCACGCCTTCGAACAAGCAACCAACATGACGCCAAAAGTCTTTCGCCGCCATTCCAAAACAAACAAATAGTTTAATTATAACGGCGGCAGCTTAAAAGGTTGCCGCCGTTAAACTTTTTTCCTATCGGGCACACCCCCATATTTATTATAGAACCTACTTAAAATGCATTTATTTAAGCGACTGCTATGCTCGCGTAAAGTCGCTTTTTATATGCAATGACACAAAAAAACGGCGGGGTTAAGTTCCTCGCCGCAAAAAATATGTATTTTTCCGTGCGCGCTGCTTTAAATGCACGCGCAATTGTTTTTAATTGCGCCCACTTTAAAAGCACGCATATTTTTTTTATAAGTATTAATTAACCCTTAAGATACCATTTGCCGAGCATAAGGCAAGCCGACGCGGCGGAAAAAGAGCCCGCAAGAATCGCCCCGATAGCAAGAGAGAAATTCTCCGCATTAAGAGGACTATCTTCGACAAGAACGATCATCGACGGCGAAAGGAAGAAGAAAACCGCCGCGACGACGAAAAGGGCAAGCGCGATGACGTTAGTCAAAAAACCGCTTTTGCCGAACAAGCCGCCCAAAACCAAAAGCGTACCGAAAAGCGCGCAAATAAACGGCAACAAATTCATAAACGAGAATGCAAGATAATTAGCGGTTACGCTCAAACCTAATCCGCTTTTAGTTTCGGAATAGCCGAACGCCGTTTGAAAACCGTTCACGTCAAAATTGAGAAGCTCACCATCGTACGTAACGAATTTCACAAAGCCCATGCACACGGCGGCAATGCCGAAAAGTGCGGCGGCAAACGTGATGAGTTGAATTAACCGTTTGTTTTTTTTGGATGATTTCTTTTTAGCCATAACATCCCTCCGTTTTGTTTTGTTTAAGTATACCATGTACGTTTGACTTTTGCAAGCGATTTTCTTAAAAAAATTTCAATAACTGCGCCTATAGGTCGATTATCGGCATATTTTGAAAAAATGACCATTAAAACGATTATTAAAAAAATATGCTTAAAAACGTTTTGTCGACGAAATGAGCGTTAAAAGCGTTGACTTTTATTTAAAATAAAGATAAAATTATTACTATAATATAAATCGATACGTTTTCGACCGAAAGCACGTTGTAAAGTGCGGCGTAACAAACGACGAAAGCGCTATGCAAAAACGGCGAAAACGGCACGGGCAAGAGCCCGATTTTATAAGGCAAGGTGTTTTATGGAAGAGAAAAGAGCGGTTACGATGGATAAACTCGTCAACCTGTGCAAGGCACGCGGAATTATTTTCCCCGGAAGCGATATTTACGGCGGAATGGGAAATACTTGGGACTACGGCCCCGTGGGCGTAGAACTCAAAAACAACGTCAAGCGTTGTTGGTGGAAAAGGTTCGTTCAGGAAAGCGACAACACCTACGGACTCGACGCCGCCATTTTAATGAACTCGAGAGTATGGGAAGCGAGCGGACACACGGCGTCTTTTTCCGATCCCAAAATGGACTGCAAGGAATGCAAAAGCCGTCACCGCGCCGATCAGCTCATCGAAGCGCACTCGCACGGCGAAGTCAATCCCGACGCCATGACCAACGAGGAAATGGAAGCGTATATTGAAGAACATCACGTCAACTGCCCCATTTGCGGCAAGCACAATTGGACGCCCATTCGTCAGTTCAACATGATGTTCGAAACGTCGAGAGGAGTCGTCGAGGACGCTAAAGACAAAATTTATTTGCGCCCGGAGACCGCGCAAGGCGAATACGTTAACTTTCTAAACGTTCAACGAACCACCCGAGCAAAGGTTCCTTTCGGAATCGGTCAAGTAGGTAAAGCGTTCAGAAACGAAATCACCCCCGGCAACTTCATTTTCCGCACGATAGAGTTCGAGCAAATGGAACATCAGTGGTTCTGCAAAGAAGGCACCGACCACGAATTTTACGAGGCGTATAAGGCTAAAGCCGAAAAATTCCTTTTGGATCTCGGCATAAACGAAAACCACTTGCGCTTTAAAGACCACGAAAAACTCGCGCACTACGCTAAAGCGGCGTGCGATATACAGTACCTTTTCCCCATCGGCTGGTCCGAGCTTAACGGTATTCATAACAGAACCGACTTCGACCTTTCGCGCCATCAAGAATACTCGGGCAAGAGTATGCTCTACGTCGATCCGTACACCAACGAAAAATACGTTCCGTACGTTATCGAATACTCTATCGGCGCCGACCGCCTGATGCTCGCGCTTCTTTCCGAAGCGTACGACGAAGAGGAGCTCGAGGGCGGCGATAAGAGAGTCGTTATGCACTTCCACCCCGCAATCGCGGCGTATAAAGTTGCCGTTCTCCCCTTGCAAAAGAACCTTTCGGAAAAGGCGCGCGAAATTTACGCAAAGCTTTCCAAAGAGTTTATGTGCACCTACGACGAGGCGGGTTCTATCGGTAAACGCTATCGCCGTCAGGACGAAATCGGTACCCCCTACTGCTTAACCGTCGACTTCGATACGTTAGAGGACGGAACGGTTACCCTGCGCGACCGCGACACGATGTCGCAAGTTCGCCTTTCGGTAGACGAGGCTATCACTTTTGTCGAAAAACAAATCAAGTTCAACTGATTAAGTTTGGTTATAAAACCGCGGTAAGTGCCGATAATCGACCTATACCGCGGTTTTTTGTTGTTTTTTTAATTCATTTTATTCATCTCTCGGCGAAGCTTTAAAACGATTTTCTTTTCGAGCCGCGATATGTACGACTGAGAAATGCCGAGCATGTCGGCGACCTCTTTTTGAGTTTTTTCCGGGCAACCACCCAAGCCGAAACGCATTGCCATAATCTTTCGTTCGCGGGGCGGAAGCGTTGCGAGCGCCGCCGCCAAGAGTTCTTCGTCTACAGAACTTTCGATAGTGGTAAAAACGCAATCGCCGTCGGTTCCGAGAACGTCGGATAAGAGCAGTTCGTTGCCCTCGAAATCGACGTTGAGCGGTTCGTCGAGGCTGATTTCGCTTTTGAGCCGCACGACCTTACGAAGATGCATAAGTATTTCGTTTTCGATACAACGCGAGGCGTAAGTGGCAAGTTTAATGTTTTTGTCCGCGTTAAACGTATTTATCGCCTTGATAAGCCCGATCGTGCCGACAGATATAAGGTCGTCGAGGTCGATACCCGTGTTGTCGAATTTACGCGCAATGTATACGACGAGGCGCAAATTGTGCTCTATGAGCTGCGAGCGAACGCTCTCGTCGCCGTTTAAATAGCGGTCGATTTTTTCCTCTTCCTCTTCCTTGGTAAACGGCTTTGGCAATGCCTCGCCGTTACTCATATAAAACACCGTGCCGCCCTTTTTCTTTCCGAAAACGCGCAAAAACGCACGGCGTATTCTTTCGATTATTCCGCTAAAAACTTTCTTCATCTTCCCACCGCCTGCGGTTTATTTTTCATCGTTAGTGCCGCTATCCGAAAACGCATAGCTTGCCGGAAGCAATAGCGAATATTCGCCGCCGAAACCTATCGGACAATCGGGCACGCCTATCTTCGCTTTATATATTATATTTTGTTTTTTGCCATTTATGACGGTCAATTCGTCTACCGTGTAAACCCACATAACCGAGCCGCCCGCCGCCGTTTGAAAAAACGTCTTTTCGCATTTGCCGCAAACGGTTCGGCTTTTTAAAAGATAATCGGCAAGCGTTTTATCCGCAACGCATACGCCGCACAGATCGGATGCGGTAAGGGAGTTGCCGCTGTCGATAAAGCCAACCGCGCAAACGGTCTGCCCGCACGATTTGATAATGCAACTCCGTAAAAATGGTTCGACGATTTTTCGCTTTAAAAACAGTTTGCAAAAATAATAGCAAACGCCGTAAACGAGCACGCCGCCGACAACGGCGGGCGCAAGCAAAAAATCGCCCGAAACGGAATTGGTAAAAAAATCGTAGTCGTAGCCGAGCGCCGTACATATACCGAACAGCAAGCCGCCGAAAAGCGCCGTAAAACACAAAAAAATTGCAAGCCGAGCAAAATACGCCCTCACTCCTCCGCACTCGCACGAAAAATACACCATTAACGCCGCCGTAACCGCTTTTATTACTATTAACGTTAGGTTATCTGCGTTAAACAGCGGCAAATATACGGCGACGACCGTTCCGAACAATGCGCCGAGCACTCGCTTTTTAACACTGCTTTTCACACCGCCGCCAAGCGCCGCAAGCTTTAACAGCAAATAATCCATTACGAAATTGTCAACGACGGCGTATTCGACGTAAACGTTCATAACGGCATTATATACCCGGTCTCTCAGTCGAATTAAGAGAAAATCGGACGAAAAAAAAGGCGTTCCGTCGTTTGCGTTCGGAATGCCTTTTATATCGCTGTTTAACGCTTTTGCGCTATCGTTTTGCGGTGCCGATTTACACCGCTACCCTACGCGGTTTTTATAACCGCCGCCCTGTTCACGTCTTTCGGCTAAACCGCCACTTGGACTTAACCGCCGCTTGGAATTAACCGCCGCTTTATCTTTAGCGCCTACGACGATATTTTACTCGCAATTAAAATTCGAGCAAGGGCAAGTATTGAGCCTTATCTACCGCCGAAAGGAACAAATAAAGTCTCGGGCCGTTATCTTGACCGAAGAGAACGTTATACAACACCTTGAACGCCTTCATTTGGCGAGCCATGTTTTCCTTTTTAGTGCAAGCGGGATCGTTAATTATTTCGTACAAATAACTCTGAATGCCCTTTTCGTCAAAATCGTTCTCGGCAACATAATCGTGAAGGGCTTTGATAAGCGCCTTGTCGCCATCCTCGAGCCCGTCGTAGAAAGCGACGTTCTTTTCGGGAAGAAGCTTGAACAGCTTGCCGGGCTGGTGGCAGGTTATCCAATTTTTAACGCGGAGCAATCGCTCTTCGTCGGCTTTGCCGAACTCGACTCCGATTTTTTTAAGCATTTCGCCCACTGCCTGCGGATTAAAGTCCACGATGGTCGCAACCGACGCGAGCACGCCGAAAGGCACCTTGGAGCAAGAATCCTTGCCGCCGAGCATGCAATAGTCGTATACCGAAGTATTATACTCGTCCGTTTCGCCGCGCTTATAACTTTCGAGCCCTTTGTCAAACTCGCTGTAATGGCGAATGATGGTATCGTCGAAATTGAACGCAAAGCCTGCTTCGGGCGCGTATTTGGCAAACAGCCAACGCACCATATCCGGTTCGTAAACCCTTAAAACGGCTTCGGGCGTGATGTTGTTACCTGTGGACGAATGCATGTCGCCCAATCCCGCTATGGACAGCCAGCCGTAACCCTGAAAAAGTGGCGGTTCTATTCCGAAAATGTTTTTAGCGACGTCGGATGCAACGACGTAGCTTCCGCTTGCCGCCGCATGGTCTATTCCGCCCGGTTCGAAGTCAACGCCCTCGACGCCCCAACGCATAGGCCAATCGACCTTCCATACGAGCTTGACGTGACCGTAAGTGCGAACGTTTACGCTTTCTTCCTTGCCGCAAAGTTTGCAACGATAGGTAAGCGTTTCGCCGTCGTCCGATACGTCGATAACCTCGGTAACGTCCTTATGGCAGCACGAGCAGTAAACGTTTACGGGCGCGTATTTTTCACGCTCGTCCTCGTTCTCCTCTTGCGTTTTATACTTTAAAAGTATGTCGTAAATGCGCTTTCTGTTTTTGAGCGCGTATACGATTCCTTCCGCGTAACGGTTAGAAGTGTATTCCTTGGCTTGATAACGATAGTCGGGCTGAATGTCGAGCTCGTCCAAAGAACGCTCGAACTCCTTTTCGTTATACTCTGCGTAAGAAGCGTATTCGCCGTGCGGATCGGGTATTTCGGCGTAAGGCATGCCAAGATATTTTTCGAACCCGTCGGTAATTGCGGCGATGTTGGACGGAACCTTTCTCAGTCTGTCAAACTCGTCCCACGAAAACAAAAGGCGGGCTTTTTTGCCGAGCTTTTGCAGTGCGCGAACGACGTAATAACTGGTTACGACGTCGCGGAAGTTGCCGATATGTACCGAACCGGACGGGCTTATTCCCGCGGCGCAAACATATTCCTCTTTATTAGGCTTTCTCTCGATTATTTCTCTTGCAAGCTTTTCTGCCCAATGCATAGTAATCCTCCATAGCGCTTACGCGCTTTTATACTTTATTTATTGTTATTGTTTCCAAAATTAACGTGGCGATAGCGGCTTTACCCCTAACGCTTTTTACGCACGCCCAAAAGTCTTCGCACGATGTTTTGCGATTGGTTTGAAAATGCTTTTCCGCACGCAAACAAAAACGATTTAGCTTAGTCTTCGCTTGCCTCGTAAGCGGCGATCATTTTTTCGGCAACCTCGTCGACGGTGAGATCTGTGGTGTCGATCACACAGTCGTAGTTGGACATATCGAGAATATCGACGCCGTAAAAATCCTTAAAACGTCTGCGCTCGCTCGCTCTGCGCTCCTCTATGCGTTCAACCGCGTCGTCCACGCTTTTATAACGCTCGTTGGAACGCTGTGCGGCGACGATTCTTTCGGCGGCAACGTGCGGATCGGCAGACAAATAAAAGCTGAACGTCGACGGCACGAAGAAAAAGCCCAGTCGCGAATCGATGATAAAACCGCCCTCTTTATGTTCGTACGCCGTTTGGTAATCGTCGAATACCTTGTCGTACTCGGGCTTACCCTCGATAAACTGGTTGAATTGGCATGTATCCATTCCGAACTCGGCGGCTTTGGCGCGCTGAATGGTTCCGAGAGTTACATGCTCGACGCCGAATCGCTCGGCAAGCTTGTCGGCAACGGTGGATTTTCCGCTACCGAGATCGCCCGTGATTGAAATTCTGAAATATTTTTTCATTTATGTTTTTATACCTTGACCGACGACGAACGATAATAAATCGCCGATCAACTCCTTCGCCCGTAATTCGTCTCCGCATATAAGCGAAGCCGCTTCTTTAAATATTTCGTATATCGTATCGCATAGCCGCGCGGTACGCTTGCCCCCCGAATGTATATCGAGCGCAACCGTAATTTTTGCGGCAAGCGGCAGTTTTATCTGTTCGCCGCTATTGTAAAAATCTTTGCATTCCGAAAATGCGGTCGCCATAAGCTTTGCGAAAAGTTTACCGGGAACACCCTCCCTTTCGCCGTCGTTTTTCAGCCGCCCGATAGAGCGTGCAATATATACTGCCAAATCGTCGGCAACGGCGTCCACACCGCCACCGAATCCGCTTTTAGCAAGACTTGCGTTGTAGAGCGCGCGCACTTCGGCAATCAATCTCTCTTTTAGTCCGATAATTTTTCGTATAGACTCTTGCTCGCCGTCGTCGTTTTCTTCGATCGGCGCGCTTGGCATAGGTTCGACTTCTTCTGCAAAAGGTTGGTCTATAAAAGATTCGTTACTTTCAGTCGCAACGTTACCGTCCTGTGCGCGTTCGTCTTCGATATCGACTTCTTCTGCAAAAGGTTTGTCTTCGGTTGCGACGTCTTCCTTAAAAGGCTCGCGCACTGCCTCCGCTTTCGGCTTATCACACTCGCCGTTTTTCTTCCGCCTTGCGGCTTTAAGTAAGTCAGCGTTGCCTGGCAACGGGAAACAATCTTTCCGGCTGGCAAACGCCTAATCCGGGTAACTGTTTCCCTTTGGTAGTTCTGTTTTCAACCGCGACCTTAGAACTATCTGCGTAGTACACGGTACCCAACCTATCGAAAATAGCGAAGTCGAAGCGTTCGCCGCCCGCCAGCCATTTTACGTAAACGACGCATTCGCCGTTAGAGGGATCGCCAAGTTCGACGAGCTTGACTCCCTTGCGTGCCCTTGAAAGTTTATTTATAGTGCCCAAAATAACGCGCTTGAACGTTCCGAAACTCGTTGCAACGAAGATTTCTCCGTTAAAGTCATCGTCTACCTGAGCGGCATAAACGACCTCGTCGCCATCGGCAATCGCAATGCCTTTTACGCCGCCTGCAACTCTGCCTTGTTCGGGAACGTCGCCGTCGGCATAAAGACAAATACCCTTTTTAGTCGCAAAGAACATTTGCGAGCCGCTGCGGTATGCTTCAACGGCAACGAGTTCGTCGCCGTCCTTAAGCTTAAGCGCGGCAAACGGACTTTTCGCCGTGAAATAATCGTCCCACGGGGAAAGTTTTACCGCTCCGTCCTTAGTGAAGAAAATCAGCTTGCCTTGAGCCTCGTCGTCGACCGAAAATAGTGCGACGGGCTTTTCGGAACCCGCCTTTTTGCAAATTTGATCGAAGCGCACGCCGTCGAGTTGTTTACCCTTCGACCAAGGCACGAGCTCGGTTTCGAGCTTGTAGCAATTGCCGAAGTTGGTAAAGAAGAACAGCGTTTGTCTGCTGTTTGCCATAGTGCCGCAAGCGAAAATATCGCGCCGCTCGGGTTTTTTGGCGGTAAGTATCTTTTTGTATTCGTCGGTTTTAAGCTTACGCACGAGCCCGTCTGCCGAAACGCCGATATAGCAAAGTTCGGGCGGACGATTGTCGTTAAAGCATTCGACCGATATATCTTGCTCCCCTCCGACGATAACGGTGCGGCGAGGATTGCCGTATTTCTTTTTGATTTCACGCATTTCGTTCTTGACGATGGTGAACTGCATTCTCTTGCTTGCCGCAACCTTTTGAAGATACTCGATGCGTTCTTTAAGTTCTTTAAGCTCGTTTTGAAGGCTCGTAACCTCCAGTTTAGTGAGTCTTGCAAGCCTTAAATCGAGAACGGCTTGCGCCTGCTTTTCGGTAAGCGCGAAAGCCTCGCAAAGGTTTGCGCGCGCGGCGGCGGTATCCGCCGAGCTCTTTATTATCCGTATTACTTCGTCGATATTGGTTACGGCGATAATCAAACCTTCGAGTATGTGTGCGCGTTCGAGTGCACGCTCGAGGTCGAATTCCGTTCTGCGAAGAACGACCGACCTTTGATATTCGACATAATACGACAAAAGTTGTTTAAGCCCCATTTGTTGGGGTTTGCCATCGGCAATGGCTACCATGTTTATGCCGAACGAAGCCATAAGTCCGCTGTTTTTATTGAGCGAAGCGATAATTTTATCGGCATCCACGCCCTTGCGGATTTTAATAACGGCACGCATGCCCGTTCTGTCCGATTCGTCGCACACTTCGGTTATGCCGCCCAAACCGTCCTTATTAGCCTCAGCCATTTCGTAAATCTTTTTAAGAAGAGCGGCTTTGTTGGTTTGATAAGGAAGTTCGGTAACGACGATCGCCCTGTCCGCATCCGAACCGCGTTTTTCGCGTTCCAAGCGCTCGACCGTCATTTTGGAATATATTTTGATTTTGCCCTTGCCCGTTTCGTAAGCTTTTCTCAGCTCGTCGCCGGCGACAACCGTGCCGCCCGTCGGAAAATCCGGACCTTTTATAATCTGCATAAGCTCGTCCACGGTGATTTTAGGATTGTCTATCACCGCGCAAGCACCGTCGATAACCTCTTCGAGATTATGGGGAGGAATGTTCGTCGCAAGGCCGACCGCAATACCCGAAGCGCCGTTAACCAAGAGGTTCGGGAAACGACCGGGAAGAGTTGCCGGTTCTTTTAACGAATCGTCGAAGTTGAGATCCCAATTTACGGTATTTTTATCGATATCGCGAAGAAGTTCGAGAGCAAGCGGCTGAAGTTTAACCTCGGTATAACGCATTGCCGCCGCGCTGTCGCCGTCGACCGAACCGAAGTTACCGTGACCGGAAACGAGCGTTTCGCGCATGTTGAAAGGCTGAGCCAGCCTAACCATAGCGTCGTAGACCGAAGTGTCGCCGTGAGGATGGTATTTCGCCAAGCAGTCACCTACTACCCTCGCGCTCTTTTTATAGTCCTTGTCGGGGAGCATGCCCTGATCGTACATCGAATAGAGTATTCTGCGCTGAACGGGTTTGAGTCCATCCTCTACCCTCGGCAACGCTCTGTCGAGTATAACGTACTCGGCGTACGGGAGCATGCAATTATGAAGAACCGTCTCGAGAGAGTCGGTTATTATACCGTTTTTCTTTTCGTCTTTATCCATTCAACTTTCCTCCGTATCCGTTCCCTCGCCGCCTTTAAACAACCCGCGCAAGGTAAACGCAATGGCCGCGCCGCGACCTTTTGCCGCACGATTAAAAACCGATCTTTTCCTTGAAAGAGTCGACCTTGTTGAAATCGGCGTATTCGGAAATATATTTCTTTCTGCTTTCGATAGCGTCGCCCATAAGCGTAGTTATCATTCTGTCCGCCTCGGCGGCGTCCTCGAGTGTAACTTGCAAAAGCAAACGCGTTTCGGGATTCATAGTCGTATCCCAAAGCTGTTCGGGGTTCATCTCGCCCAAACCTTTATAACGCTGAAGCGAATATCCCCTGCCGACCTTGTCGATCTTCGATTGAAGTTCGTTGTCGTCGTAAGCGTATTCGATTATTTCCTTTTTGGAATCGCGCTTGTATACCTTGTAAAGCGGAGGCTGACCGATATAAACGTGCCCTTCGAGAAGAAGCGGCTTCATATAGCGGAAGAAAAAAGTCAATAAAATCGCCCTGATGTGCGCACCGTCTTGGTCGGCATCCGAAAGAATGATTACTTTGTTGTAGTTGAGTTTTTTGATATCGAACTCACTGCCTATATTCGTTCCGAGCGCGCTGATAAGCGAGAGCATTTCCTCGTTCTCGAGAACTTCTTTGACGTTTTTCTTTTCGACGTTGAGCGGTTTACCGCGGAGGGGGAGTATGGCTTGATGCTGTCTGTCCCTGCCCTGCTTGGCGCTGCCGCCCGCCGAATCGCCCTCAACGATAAACAGTTCGTTGAGTTCAGCCGTGCGCGATGAACAAGAAGCAAGTTTGCCGACCAATTTTTTGACGTCGAGCTTGTTTTGCTTTCTTATAAGATCGCCTGCGTCCGCCCTCGCCCTACGCACCTTAGCCGCGCCGACCGCCTTTTCGACGATGAGCGCAAAAATGCGTTCGGTTTTGCGTTCCTCGAGCAGTTTGGTAAGCCCCTCGATAGTCGCTTTTCTAACGGCGGCGTTCGCCTTGGAGTTGCCGAGCTTGGTCTTGGTTTGCCCTTCGAACTGGGCGTCCTTCATCTTGATCGAAAGAATTACGGTAAGCCCTTCGCGGTAGTCGTCGCCAACGAGTTTTTCTTTTACGTGCTTAACGTTTTGAGCGTAAGTGTTTAAAACGGTGGTAAATCCCGTTTTAAAGCCCGTTTCGTGCTCGCCGCCCTCGCCCGTGGGTATGTTGTTTACGTAAGAGCAAAGGTTTTCGGTATACTCGTCGTTATGCTGAATGGCAAGCTGAATTTTTATATCGTCCTTTTCAGCCGAAAGATAAATGGGCTCGGGATAAAGAGTGCGCTTGCCCTCGTTCAAATACTTGACGAAATCTTTAATACCGCCCTTGAAATAAAAATGCTTTTCGTTTACGGCGTCGGGAATGCGCTCGTCGATAAAATCTATGGTTACGCCCTCGTTCAAAAAAGCAAGCTCGCGAAGGCGCTTGATTATCATGTCGTCGTTGAACTCGACCGTTTCGAAAACGCGAGCGTCGGGCTTGAAGCGAATGAACGTTCCGCGCTTTTTAGTCTTAATCTTGAGGTCGGCAAGGTGCCCCTTGGGAACGCCCGAATAGATCTTGCCGCGCTTGTTCGCATAGCTCGAAAATTCCATTCCGTAAGTGGTTTTGCCGTCGTAAACTTCGACCTTGAGCCATTCGGAAAGAGCGTTGGTTACAGACGCGCCGACTCCGTGCAAACCGCCCGAGTAGTTGTAGTTTTCGTGGTCGAACTTGCCGCCCGCGTGGAGCTGAGTGAATACGACTTCCACGCCCGAAACCTTTGCCGTCGGATGCTCGTCGATAGGAATACCGCGACCGTTATCTTCGACCGAAGCCGAGCCGTCGGCGTAAAGCTTGACGACGATTTTATTGGCAAAGCCGTTCGCCGCTTCGTCAACGGCGTTGTCGACTATTTCCCAAAGAATGTGATGCAGTCCCTTTATACCGGTAGTACCGATGTACATACCGGGGCGCATTCTTACTGCGTCGAGACCTTCGAGTATTTTGATGTCAGAGGACTTATATTGACTTGCCATAAATACCCTCCGCGTAATATTTTTTTAGAGTATATCATATATTGCGTTTTTTTTCAACCTTATAAAACGCCTTCGCCGTTTTTTTTGCAAAAAAAAGGCTTTTTTACTGAAAAAAAGCCGAAAAAAAGTTATTCCGCGCGGTTAAGCCCCCCCGCAAAAAAATTAAAATCCTTTTTTTGAGGTTAAGTCGTTTTAATCCGTTTTAATTAAAAAGCCGCACTATAGGTCGATTATCGAGTGTTTCGAGCGTTTTTTACGCTTAAGGAATTTCTATAACCGAAAAAGGGAAAAAAGCGTTTTCTCCGTTCAACCTTAAAAGTTCTTCTTCGTTCACTTTAAACCGAGCGGCTATAGCCGACGGCGTGTCTCCGATTTTTATTTCGTAAAGTCGCCCGCCTTTTTCGATAAATAAAATCGAATTTGCCCTCGGTCTTTCGGTAATGCCGTTGTTTTTTACGAGCCGCCAAACGGTTACGCCGTAAGCGGTTGCGACGTCAGTCAAACTCTCGCCGATAGCGACTCGGTGAACGATTGTATTTTCCTTTTTAAACGGAGTTAATAACTTCATAGCCTTGCGAATATATTATACCGTTTAAAATATATGCCGCGGAGAGTGATATTATCAAAAAACTTGCAAAAACAATGACGACTGTAACCGTTTTGTCGTGCATAGAACGAGGATTGGGATTTTTATACAGAATATACCTTTCGAGAACTATCGGCTCGGAGGGAATGGGACTTTATCAAATAGCGCTGTCGGTCGTGGGAGTATTGATGACTCTTTCGGCGTCGGGCGTGCCGATAACAGTTTCGCGCATGATGATCCGCGAACGCACGGCGGGGCGCGAGCGTTGCGTTAATTCGGTGGTAACGGCGGGCATTGCCGTCGCCCTCGCGGTCTGTCTGCCGGCTTGTATAATCTGCTATACGTTCAAGGGAATTTTAGCGCCTGTTTTTCCCGACGACAGGTGCAGACTGCTGTTTTTAATTATTCTGCCCGGAGTCGTCCTAACGTCGGTTTACGCAGTTATACGCGGCTTTTTTTGGGGCAACAAAAGTTTTTATACGTACTCTATAATAGAACTTGCCGAAGAAGCGGTTATGGTAGTTGCCGGAATTTTGCTCGTTTCAAACGCAGTCGGAATTACCCAAAAAGCGGTCGGCGCAAGCATTGCAGTGCTTATATCGTACGTTTTTTCGTTTACGGCGGCGGCAGTGGCTTTCGCACTTATGGGGGGCAGTCTGAAAAATCCCGCGCCATCGCTTAAACCTTTGATTTCGGCAAGCGCCCCCATAACGCTTATGCGCGGCGCAACTTCACTTACGTCTTCGCTGATAGCGATAATCTTGCCGTCCGTTTTGATTTCTGCGGGACTTAGCCGACAAGAAGCAGTTTCGGGCTTCGGTATAATTAGCGGAATGACCTTGCCTCTTCTTTTTATCCCCTCAACCGTTATAGGTTCGATATCCCTCGTTTTGTCCCCCGAACTTTCAAACGATTTTTATAAACGCAACTTGGACGGGCTTAAAAACAACGTCGAGCGCGCGTTGATTTTATCTTCGTCGGTCGCCATGCTCGTAGTGCCGGTATTCGTCGGTTCCGGTCCTTACGTGGGAGAACTGTTATACGGCAACGCAACGTCGGGCGTGTACTTACGCTTTGCCGCTTTCGCGATGATTCCCATGTCCTTTTGTTTGATTTCCACAAGTCTGTTAAACGCCATGGGCATGGAGCGAAAAACACTTTTAAACTATGCTTTAGGCGCGATAATCCTGTTAATTTCCGTCTTGATTTTACCGCGCTTTATAGGCAATTACGGACTTATAGCCGGGTATTTCGCAAGTTATGTCGTAAACGGAGCGCTCAATCTCGTTCTGCTGAAAAAGATATGTTGTAACAAGCTCGATTTCTTTAAAAAGCAGATAAAGGCGCTGCCGATCGTTATTTTTTGCTCGGCGTTAAGTTATTTCTCATTCGAATTATCGGCAAAAATAGCGTTTAAGCCGATCGCCCTCGTTTTTAGCTGCGCAATAACCGAAGTAGCGCTTCTTTTACTGTTTGAAATATTCGGCGTAATATCGATTAACGAAATTATAGCCGCGTTTTTCAATAAAAAAAGCCGCAAGGCGCGCAAGGCGAAAGCGGCGATAAAAACGAACGATTTAAAGGCGAAAAAAGCCTAACCTCTGTCCAAGGTTTTAATTTTGCTTAGCGGAATAAAGAGGACGAGAGTAGCCGCATAGTTAGCGACGGTATTCACCGACTGAACGGCAGCCCTATACCCTATCCACGCGATAAGCGTTTGATATTTTTCGACGATATACGAAGTGTAAAGCCAAATGCCGACCGAGCTTATAAGCACGGTGCAAAGAATATAACAAGTGAAATAACCGAGCGCCGATTTGATTGCAAATTCACCGAAGGTCGGTTTGTTCTTAAGCGGTCTTTTCAATCCGAAAAAGAGAGCGGGCAATGCGCAATTAAGTCCGCTCGACAGCAAAATCAAGGGATTGAGCGCACCGTCGCTAAAAAGCAGCAAGCCGAAAACATCGCTTATTATTCCCACTAAAAAGCCGAGCGGCGCGCCGAGATAATAACCTGCGAAAAAGCAAACGATAAGCAGTGCGGATATTTTAAACAGCGAGCCGATTCTGACGGTAATAAATGCGTTGGTAATCGTAGCCAAGGCGACGAACGCGGCGGCAAGAACTATCGTGCGGGTATTAAAACACGACTTTTCTTTCTTCCGTTGCGAGCAATCGCCGCTTTGCACCGAATTTTTTTCCATAATAAAAACCTCCCGTAATAAGAGAGGTCCGACCTTACGCGACGGAATAATTCACATAATTCCTATGCGCTTAAAGCAACGGACCGTTGCGAAAACCGCAGGCATAAAGCCGTTTCGTGCAAGGCGGATATCCCCCGCATTGCCACTTCGGAACGCCGTTATAGCGTTCGCACGCTTTCGCATCTTCTCTGCTATTCGGTATTTTATTACACAACGACTTTTCTGTCAAGAAAAAAACGCGCCTTATACAAAACAG
>CAZHGN010000002.1:0-40734 GCA_964532155.1 uncultured Acidiphilium sp. | reverse complement strand
TTAAACGTTAAGCAAAGCGCCGTTTGTTGAGCGCAACCGCTTTAATAAAGCAAGCGTGCCTTGTCGGGGAGCTCGAGCACTACGCTGTTATCCCCTTTAACGTTGAAACATTCCTGATGGTAGGTCTTGTGCGGAATGAGGTATATACGCTTGTCCGTCCAAATTTTGGAAACGTCCTTTCTGAGCGAGCCTCGCTGCAAAATGTAAAACATTATATCTTGGTTCAAATCGACGATGGCGCTTTTGTAGCCGTCGGCAAAAAGATCGAGAAGAGCCGCGCGAAGCTTTAACACTATGTAATCGCTCGAAAGAATCGTTCCCGAACCTTGACAGTAAGGGCATTTTTTTTCGAGAAGCGAAATGCTCCCCTTGCGCTTTTTTTTGCGAGTAAACTCTACCAAGCCGAGCTGATTCATTCCGAAAACGGTACACTTGGAGCGGTCGTCCTTTAACGCGCGATCAAGTTCCTCGATTACGGCGTTGCGGTGATCTTCGCGTTCCATGTTTATAAAATCGACGACGACTATACCGCCTATGTTCCTAAGCCTTACTTGCCGCGCAATTTCCTTAGCCGCTAAAAGATTGGTTTCGTAAACGGTGGACTCTAAGCAATCCGAGCCGGTAAAACTTCCCGTGTTGACGTCTATGGAAGTAAGCGCTTCGGTGCGGTCGATAACGAGGTACGCACCGCTCGACAAATCCACTCTTTTTTTAAGAAGCGCGCCCACTTCATCCGTCAAGCCGAAATAGCCGAAAAGGTCCATCCTTTTATCGAAATGAACAACCTTAGCAAGCACTTCCGCGCCTCTTTTTTTGGCGTTTTCGCACACCTCTTCGTATAAAGCGGCGTCCGATACGTAAATTTTTTCTATCTCCGAAGTGTAAACGTCGCGTATCATTCTGACGGCAAGGTTGCCCTCCGAATAAAGCACGTCGCCCGCCTTGGAATTTTTAGTTTTTTCAACGACCTCGTTATAAAGTCTATAAAGGTATTTCGCTTCGGAAAGAACTTCCGACTTCGAAGCGCCCGACGATGCGGTGCGCAGTATAAAACCGCCCGGGAATTTAAGTGACGATAAAAGGGAAACGAGTCGCTTTTTTTCCTTTTCGTTTTCGATCTTGCGCGAAACTACGTTTTCGGACAGATCGGGGTTATATACGAGAAATCTTCCCGCAAACGACAGCGAGGTCGAAAGTCGCACGCCCTTGTTTCCGAACGGATCTTTTACCGCCTGAACGGTAACGAGATCGCCCACCTTCAAATTTATCGTTTTTTGACGAACGGGCGCTTCGTCGTCGCCGTCGTAGGCAGGCTCGCCAAAGTATAAATAACCGTTGCGCTCAAGCCCCACGTCGACGAAAGCCGCTTGCATGCCGTCGAGCACGTTTTCCACTCTGCCCGTATATATGCTCCCGGCGACAACCGTCGTGCCGTTCTTCTCAATATGATATTCCAATAGTTTTTTGTCTTCGGCGAGCGCGGCGATTATGCTACCGCAAAATCCGTCGACGAAAATATTTTTTCCCATCCTACTCTCCGCAAACAGCCGTAAAGCCGTTTGTTCTTTTTTATTAAAAAGGTCGATAATCGACCTATACAAAGACTTTTGTTATGTAAGCGAAGCAAGATAGTCGTTAAAGTCCGTATTGCCGTGAAAGGCGCAAGTTTTTGTTATTTCGAATTTTTCGCCGCCGTAAAGCGCAGCCAAAGCGTTAGACAAAAGGTCGGGACGCAACGTATCGTTTCCGAACCCCAACGTTGCCAAAAGCACGTCTCCGTCGAATTTAAGATCGAAAATCTTTTTTCTTACGTCCTTTTGATTGCCCTTTTTATCTATAATATAAAAAGTTTCTAAGGCAAGAACCTCGCTCGTGTCGAACGGCGTAATTCCCCTTATTTCGTAACGCGCGCGGTCGATAAGCCCCGCGACGTTCACCTTTTTATCCACTTCGCGCACGTATCCGCACTTTAAACCGCGGAATGAAAAGGCGTTGAATTTTTCTTTAAAACCGTTTGCCGATTCGTCGCATTCTATAAAACAATACTCGGCAAGCGATTTAACGCCGACTGCGATCGGAGCCGACATAAAAACGTGCATATGCGGATTAAAGCCCTTAGAATATCCCGTTTCGATTTCGGCACGGCGCAATATTTTGTTAATGTGACGGAGAGTATCGAGGTGCGAAACGTACTCGGCTCCGTCCGTTTTGGTATATTGAAATACAATCATAATCAACCTTAAAAACTTAAATAATCGACCTATAGGCTCGTTTTTGTTATTGTTCTTCGTACGGAACGCCTATTTTGCAACGGTATTCTTTTTGAATGCCGCAAGCCTTGCAACCCGACTGACATCCGCCCGAAACCTTTTCGGCGTAAGCGGCGTGTCTTTCGCGAAGCAAAAAGTCTTTATCGATAAACAAGTCGATGAAATCCCAAGGCAAAATCTCGTCCTCGGTATACTCGCGCGTGTAATCGTCGGCAGTCAATCCGCACTCCGAAAGCGCTTCGTACCAAAGTTCGGGCTTAAAATACTGTTGCCAGCCGTCGAATACGCAACCTTTTTTGTACGCCTTTTCTATAACTGCGCCCAAACGCCTGTCCCCTCGTGCAAGGACTGCTTCTATCTGCGAAAGTTCGTAATCGTTCCAGCTGAACGAAACGCCCTTTATAAATAATTCCTTTTTAAGAATTTCTACCTTATGTTGAACTTCTTCCTTGCTAATCTGTCTTTCGTATTGGAAAGGCGTAAAAGGCTTGGGGATAAACGTCGAAACGCTGACCGACACGCGAAGGGCGCGAGCCGATGCGGGATTTTTGCCGTAAATACCCTTTATAAGCCGAACGATTTTGGCAATTCCGAGCAGATCTTCGTCTGTTTCGGTAGGCAAACCCATCATAAAATACAGTTTTATCGACGAATAACCTAAATTAAAGGCGTTTTCCACACCGCGAATAATCTCTTCTTCGGTAATATCTTTATTTATAACGTCGCGAAGGCGCTGAGTTCCGGCTTCCGGAGCAAAAGTAACCGAGCTTTGACGAGCAAACTTGGCGTAATAGCTTTTAAAACTATCCACTCTAAGCGACGGCAAGGACATTTTTACGTCGGGAAGACGTTCGTTAATGCAGTCGAGCAGTTCGCCGAGCTTGGGATAATCGCCGGTGGACAAACTGTTGAGCGAAAGTTCCGAATAACCGCCGTTTTTAACGAGAGCACAAGCCTGGTCGGTCAGCGTTTTAACACTTCTCGGTCTAACCGGGCGGTACAAAAAACCCGCTTGGCAAAAGCGGCAAGAACGATAACACCCTCGTGCGACCTCTATAATCGCCCTATCGAAAACAGCCTCGGTGCTTGCCACGCCGAATTTTTTGGGGAATATAGCCTTATCCAAATCTTTAACGAGGGCTTTACGCACTTTGGATATGCCGTCGAAGCGAACGATTTTGCCGTTTTCGTATACCGGTTGCATAAACGCGGGGACGTAAACGCCGTCGAGCTTTGCCGCCTCTTCGAGAAAGGCTTTTTTATCCTTAATATCGCGCCTTAGTTTTGCAAGTTCCGCCATAACCTCTTCGCCGTCGCCTATGGTAAACAAATCGACGAAATCAGCCATCGGCTCGGGATTGCATGCGCAAGGGCCGCCGACCTGAACGACGGGATATTCGTTTCCGCGCTCGCTCGCCCTCAGCGGAATACCCGCCAAATCGAGCATATATAAAAGCGCGGTATAGCTCATTTCGTAGGAGAGCGAAAAGCCGATCATATCGAACTCGGCAAGGCTCTTTTTTGCGTCGAGCGAATAGAGCGGAATACCGTTTTCCTTTAACGCTTTGCCAAAGTCCGGCCAAGGCGCAAAACACCTGTCGACCGATGTTCCCTCCACGCTTTTAACGCTTTCGGCAACGATTTTTATCCCCAGATTGCTCATTCCGACCTCGTAAACGTCGGGAAAGCATATGCAATAGTTCATCTTTGACGGCACGAAGGGATCTTCGCCCCATTCGCCGCCGGTATAGCGCGACGGTTTTTCTACCGTAGGCAAAATTTCGTCGAGCTTTTTTAATTGTTCGGCATTCATTTTATTTCTCCGTCGGAGCCGATTATATCGTCGAACTCCTCCTCGCTTATTATTCTCACGCCCAAAGCCTTGGCTTTGTCGAGCTTACTGCCCGCCTCGCTTCCGGCAAGCACCATTGTCGTAAGTTTGCTTACCGATCCCGACACCTCGCCGCCGAGCGATTCAATTATCTTTTGCGCTTCCGAGCGCTTATATTTTACGAGCGTACCCGTAAGAACCACACGTTGCCCCTTGAAGGCGTCGCCGGTTGTTTTATCTTTAAAATCGGCTTTAACGCCGACTTCTTTAAGCCGAGCGATTTCCGCAAGATTGTCTTTGTCGGCAAAATAATCGACTATCGACTGCGCGATGATTTCGCCTATATCCTGCACGGCAAGAACTTCGTCGTAAGTCGCCGCCGCAAGGCCGTCCGTCCCTTGAAAACGCTTGGCAAGGTCCTTTGCCGTTTTCTTCCCCACGCCGTCTATTCCGAGCGCAAAAATGAAAGACGAAAGTTCGACGTTTTTGGATTTTTCTATTGCCGAAAGGATATTGTCCGCCTTTTTATCCTGAAAACCCTCGAGAGTCAAAAGCTGTTCGCGTTGCAATTTGTATAGGTCGGAAAAACGCCTTACTTCCAATTTATCGTATAAAACGGTCACGGTCGCTTCGGACAATCCTTCGATATTCATTGCCTCTTTAGAAGCAAAACTTGCAAGCGACAAAACGACGCGCTTTTTGCATTCGGAATTAACGCAGAACAAGTTCGCGCCCTTTTCGACGAGCAACTCGCCGCATTCGGGGCAACGGTCGGGCTTGTCCACGTCCTTGCAATCGGGCAAATACTCGGTCGTGCCCAAAATTTCGGGAATAACCTCGTTGCTCCTGTGTATAAGCACGCGACTGTTAATTTTTACTCCTTTGCGCAATACGTCGCCGTAGTTATTGAGCGTTGCTCTGCGTACGGTTACGTCGCACAATTCGACGGGATCGAGCACGGCAAGCGGCGTAAGCTTGCCCGTACGCCCTACCTGCCAAACGACATCTCGCAAAACGGTAGTGGTTTCTTCGGGCTCGAACTTATACGCTATAGCCCACCTCGGGAATTTTTCGGTCGCACCGAGAACGTCGCGCACGGCGTAGTCGTTGACTTTTATAACCACTCCGTCGGTAAGCACGTCGAGCGATTTGCGTTCGCGCTCGATCTCGTCAATAGCGGCAAACACGCTCGCCTCGTCTTTGCAAACACGCAAAAACTCGAATACTTTGAATGAATTTTTTCTTAAAAAACCTATTCCGTCCGTCTGCGTATGAACGGAATCGTTCTCTATATGGTTTACGTCGTAAAACAAAATATCGGGACTGCGCCGCTCGGTCTCCTTGGGATCGAGGTTACGTATAGCCCCCGCAACAGCGTTGCGCGCGTTTTTCAGCGGCTCGGCGGCGGTTTTATTATACCGTTCGAGCACCGACAGGCGCATTATCGCCTCCCCCTTTACTTCGCAAACGCCTTGGCAATCTATTCTTAAAGGATAACTTTTTATGGTAAGCACTTGCGCGGTGACGTCCTCGCCGACGATACCGTTTCCTCGCGTGGTGGCGCGCGTAAAAACGCCGTCCTCGTACGTTAGGCAAACGGTAAGCCCGTCGAACTTATATTCGACGGTAAACTCGGGAAAATAGCCTATAGCCTTTTCTACGCGACTGAAAAATGCGGCAAGTTCTTCTTTGCTCGTCGCTTTGTCCAGACTGTAAAGTCGCTCTATATGCTCGTGCTTTTTAAAAGCGCTTATCGGCTCGCCGCCGACGCGCCTCGTAGGCGAATCGGGCAATACCGTTCCGCTTTCTCCCTCGAGCCGTCTTAACTCGTCGTAAAGCTCGTCGTACTGCTTATCGGACACGGTAGGCGCGTCCAAAACGTAATATTCTTTCGCATACTTGTTTAGAAGATCGACAAGCTCGCGCATTCTTTTATTTTCCATAATGTTACCTCAGTTGCGCTTTTCGCGCCGCTGCTACCTGCAACAAGTTACTTTATAACGTCCATCGGAGCGTATGCAACCGCAAGCGATTTTACGCCAACGCCCGGGAAGGAAACGACCGCAATAAAACTCTTACCCTCGCCGCTTACGCTAATAACCGTACCTTCGCCGAACTTAACGTGGCGAACCTTTGCACCCGGCTTATACGCCGAATTATCTTTTTCGCCCTTTTGCGTTGCCGTTTTAGGTTTAGCCGACGGCGAAGATTTAGAAGACGAAAGTCCGGAAGAACCCAAGAACGAATAAGTGCTTTTACCGTTACCCGAGCCGCCGCCGAACGAGCTACCCGAACCACTTTCCAAATAGCCGTAATCGTCGTTATCGGACGTATAGCCGTACTTATCGACGTCGCGGCGCGCTCCCTGCGAACGGTAACCGCCGTTACCGCCACCCTTTGCATAACCGCCATAGCCGCCGTAACCGCCGTAATTACCGCCGCCGTAACGCGAACCGTAGCCGTCGGATTGAGGCGCACGCCCGCTCTGCCGAGCCAAGCCGAGCTCGGGCGCAAGCTCTGTTAAAAAGGTACTTTGCCCCATATATTGCCGCTTGCCGTAAAGAAAACGGTTTTGCGAACGCGTAAGATATAACTTTTTTTCGGCACGAGTTATCGCGACGTACATAAGACGTCGTTCTTCTTCCATATCGGAATCGTTGTCTTGCGCACGCGAAAGGGGAAAAATCCCCTCTTCCAAACCGGTCACGAAGACCGTCGGAAACTCCAAGCCCTTGACCGAGTGTATGGTCGCGACGGAAACGAAATTTCCGTCCTCGATCTCGTCGGTATCGCTTGAAAGCGAAATGGAATTAAGATAGTCTGAAAGCGTCGCGCCGTCGTTTAGCGACGCAAATTCTTCGATAGAGTTTTGAAATTCGCTTACGTTCAATTTTTTGCTGTGATTTTCTTCGGTGTCATCCTCGAACTGTGATAGAAACGCAGTTTTTTCGACCACTTCGGAAAAAATATCCCTAAGCGGCAGAACTTGCGCGGCGGTCGTAAGCTTGCTGATAAGTTTTCTGAGTTCGGTCAGCTTGTTTTTAGCGCCCGAAGCAAGCGGAAGCGCGTCGACGTCGCACAGTCCGTCGAAAATACTCAAACCGTAGTCGGCGGAATATTTAACGAGCGCGTCGACCGTTTTATCGCCTATTCCGCGCTTAGGCACGTTGATTATGCGAAGCAAACTCTCGTTGTCGAGCGGATTGGTCAGCACTCGGAAGTACGCGGCAAGGTCCTTGATTTCCTTACGCTCGAAGAATTTAAAACCGCCGAAAACCTTATACGGTATGCCGTATTTTATAAATTCTTGCTCGAACCCGCGCGAAAGCGCGTTGACTCGCATAAGAACGGCAAAATCGCTCGCCTTTGCGCCTGCAGCTATCGCCTGCCTTATTTTTAAAGCGACGAAAACGGCTTCTTGCTCGCCGTCGTCGGCAATTTTCGCCTCAACTCGCTCGCCGTCGTCGTTATCCGTCCAAAGTTCCTTTTTTTTGCGCATTGAATTTGCCGATATAATTTTGTTGGCAAGCTTTAAAATGCGCTTGGTTGAGCGGTAGTTTTGTTCGAGTTTATGTATTTTTGCACCGCTAAAGGTATGCTCGAATTCGAGAATGTTGCGGATTTCCGCACCCCTCCAGCCGTAAATGCTTTGATCGTCGTCGCCGACCGCAAACAAATTGCCGTGCTCGCTGCACAGCATGCGCGCAATCGACATCTGAATGGTGTTGGTATCCTGAAACTCGTCGATGTGAACGTAGCGGAATTTTCTTGCATAATACTCGCGCACTTCGACGTCGTCGCACAAAAGATGATAAGTCTTTACGAGCAAATCGTCGAAATCGAATGCGTTCGAACGCCTAAGTTCCTCGTCGTACGCGTAGTAAATCTGAGCGTACGTACCCGCTTCTGGCAGTTTGCATTCGCGCTTGAAATCCATCGGCGACATATCCCTGTTTTTGCAGTCGGATATATGGTATTTTGCGTTTTTTAAATACTTATCGGGCTCCAAGTTCATCGACTGAATAATGCGCTTGAGCACGTTGTTTTTGTCGACTTCGCTGTATATGGTAAAATTGGCGTCGTAACCGTCCAAGCGCGAAGCGTTCGTGCGCAATATTTTAACGCACATGCTATGTATGGTAGAAACCCATGCGCCGCCTATGTCGCCAAGCATTTGCGCAAGGCGTTCTTTCATTTCATCGGCAGCCTTGTTGGTAAAGGTAATCGCCAAAATATTAGACGACGGAACACCCTTTTCGGTTATCAGATAAGCCACGCGCGCCGTTAAAACGCGAGTTTTGCCGCTCCCCGCCCCCGCAAAGACGAGCACGTATCCCTCTGTATCGAGCACCGCTTCGAGTTGTTTGTCGTTAAGTCCCTTTAAAAAATCGGTCATCGGGCGCCCTCCTTGCGTTTTTGGCGGTAAAGCCATGAAATCAACGTTAGGATTATAACATAAAACGACGCTTTTGTAAACGATTAGCGCCGAAAAAAAGCGGCAAAAGGAATTTTTGCCGCCGATATTTATTTTTTCGCAATTATTATTGACCGAAGCCGAGCGATATTCGCACTATTTTACGAACGACTATTGCAAGCATAGCGTAAACCGCAACCGAACGCCTATCAATTCTCGTTTGACGAAGCGAACGAAAAATCTTTTAGAAAAACAGTATTCCCAAGTGCTCGAGCAAAATTTTAAGCCCGACGAGAATAAGCACCGAGCCGCCGATAATTTCGGCAACTTTTTTGAACTTCGAGCCGAATTTATAGCCGATAAACGCACCCGCAAAGCAAATCAACGCGGTTAAACTGCCGATTATGGCGATCGCACCCCAAATGCCTACCGCTAAATCGAGAAACGCCATCGTAATTCCCACGGCGAGCGCGTCTATGCTCGTCGCAATCGCCATAAGAAGAAGTTCTTTTAAGTCGAGCGGCTCGTCGGTGCGGTCGGAAGTTTCAAAGTCTTTATCCCTTACGCTTTCGATTATGGTCTTTATTCCGAGGAATGCAAGCAAAACGAAGGCAATCCAGTGGTCGACCGCGGTTATATATTGTTCGAACAGCCCGCCGACAAAATAGCCGATAAGCGGCATTAACGCCTGAAAACCGCCGAAAAACGCGCATATGATTAACGCTTTTTTCGCGCTAAATCCGTTCATTTTCAGACCTTTACATATCGAAACGGCGAATGCGTCCATCGAAAGACCTATGCCGACTACGATTATTTCGAGTATACCCATTTTTAACTTTAGCCCTCGGTTTTAATTCTTATTTATTACAATTCGCAATGCGAACGTATTCCGCCGCTTTAGCCGAAATTTTATCGAACGCACGGCATGCAATCGCACGTTTATCCACAAGGTCGGCGCCCACGCCCAAAAGCGTAGCCCCAGCTTTAAAATAATCGTCGGCATTCGATAGATTTATGCCGCCGAACGCCGCAATTTTTATACCTTTTAGCGGTGTGAGAATAGCCTTGATATACGACGGTCCGAACGCGTCCGCCGGGAAAAGTTTGACGAAATCGGCACCGGCGTTGTCGGCTTCCTTTACCTCGGTCGGAGTGAACGCGCCGATTATAGAACAAAGTTTAGTCGCCTTGCACGCCTCGGCAAGCCCGAGATCGCACACCGGCGTTATAACGTAACCGGCGCCCGAAGATAAGGAAAGTTCAAACCGCTTGGTATTGATAACCGTTCCGGCGCCTATATACATTTTGTCGCCGAAAGATTTAACGGCTTCAAAAATCGTTTCAGCGGTTTCGTCCTCGTTTTCGCCGAACGGAAATTCGACGGCACGCACGCCGCCCTCGTAAAGCGCGTTCAAAAGATTAGGCACGTCATTTTTTTGAACGCCCCTGATAATAGCCATTATTTTTTCGCGCTCGAGCGCGCAAGCCACTTCGTTTTTATTATACATAATGCCGTCCGTAACGCTCGCAAAATATGCCGCAAGCGGTAAAAAATCAAGCTATAGGTCGATTATCGCCTATTACAGTTTGTCTATATATTCGCAAGCCGAAACGGCGGCAACCGCCCCGTCCGACACTGCGGTGGTCAGTTGACGAACCTTTTTCGCCCTACAGTCGCCCGCAACGAAAAAGCCCGCCGTCACCGTAGTACCGTCGCCGCTATATTCGAAATACCCCTTTTCGTCTATACGCGCGAGCGAAGCGAAAAGCCCGTTGTCGGGAATTTGACCGATAGAAACGAACGCCGCGGGAACTTTAAGCGTTGCTTTTTCGCCGCTGTCAGTCTTTACGTATTCGATAGATTCGAGAGAATCGCTTCCGTTAAAAGCGGTAACCGAAGTGTTGGAAAGATGAATTATATTGGTCTTTTCCGCGATGCGTTTTTCCAAAATTTTATCGCCGAAAAATCGCTCGGTAAGGGTTAAAAGCCATACCTTGGAGCAAATGCCCGAAAGAATAAGAGCGTATTGCATTGCGGTATTGCCGTCGCCGATAAGCGCAACTTCTTTATCCTTATAAAAAGGTCCGTCGCAAAGAGCGCAAAAGTATACGCCTTTTCCGATAAGATCTTCCTCGCCGGGCACGCGCAAATGCCTGTGCTTAACACCAGTTGCGGCAATCACCGCACGTGATTTATATTCGCCGTACTCGGTTTTTACGGTAAAATCCCCCTCGCCCTCTTTTACGACTTCGCAAACTCTGTCGTATTCGAGCTCGGCACCCCAAGCGGTTACTTGTTCAAAAAATTTATCGGCAAAATCGCTGCCACTGATTTCGGGCAAGGTCGGAAAATTTTCCACCTTGGGCGAATCGGCTATTTGTCCGCCCACACCGCTTTGCTCGATCATAAGCACGGTCTTTCCGCTCCTAAGCGCGTACAGCGCGGCGGTCATACCCGAAGCGCCGGCACCGATAACAATAATATCGTAAATCATATTCTACCTTCGTTTACAAGCCGAACGTTCCGTAGACGGCGGCTTGCGTTTAATACGTTCTTTTTATTATACAATATGCAGGTAAAAAACACAAGTTTTTTACCGTTAGTGCGCCGTATTAGCGCTCCGTATTTTCTTAAACCGAAAAAAACCGTAATAATACAACCGCTTTTACGCACGAAAACAGCACGACTTCGCTCTTAAGGTTGTAAAAAGCTCCGCCGTTTTAAGAGGGAGCTTTTCCGTTATTTTATTTACGGCTTTAATTAGCGGTTCGCCTTTCTTAAGCCTTTTTGCGAAGTTCGTCGTAGAACTTGCGTATGTCGCCTTCTCCGCGATAGACGGTATACGAATCACCGTTCGGCACGACGAGCGTGGGTGCGTTGGTTACGCCGTATGCGTCGACGAGCGCTCTGTCGGCATAGCAGTCGACCACGTTATACTTAACGCCGCCCTTGTCAAAAATCGCCTTTATCGCCTTGCATTTTGGGCAAGTAGACGTGGTAAAGAGTGTAAGTCCGTCGAGAGCGGGAGCGCAAGCGGTCTGCTCCGTAGCGGCGGTTTCGCATTGCTCCGCATCGCACTTTTTGGTGGGCTGATAAGCGGGGTTCGTTACGTCGTAAAGTTTTCTTTCTTTGAATTCTTGCGTTTTGCCCGCGTTCCAGTTTTGAACGGGACGATAATAACCGGTGATACGGCTGTAAACCTCGGTAGTCTCTCCGCAAATGGGGCAAGTGTACTTTTCGCCGTTCAGATAACCGTGTTTGCGGCATACCGAATAAGTAGGCGAAAGAGTGTAATAAGGCAGTTTATAGTTTTCCGCAATCTTTCTTACGAGGTTGGCGGCAGACTTCCAATCGGGCATTTTTTCGCCGAGGAACGCGTGGAATACCGTACCCGAAGTATAAAGCGTTTGCAATTCGTCTTGTACGTCGAGCGCGGAGAAAATATCCTCGGTGTAGCCGACCGGCAAATGCGAACTGTTCGTATAGAAAGGCGTTTCGCCCTTAGGCGCCGCCGTGATTATGTCGGGGAAATCCTTAACGTCGTGCTTTGCCATTCTGTAAGTCGTGGACTCCGCGGGCGTTGCCTCGAGGTTGTAAAGATCGCCGTACTGTTCCTGATAATCGGAAAGTCTCGAACGCATGTGAACGAGAACTTGCTTGGTAAACTCTTGCGCCGCCTTGTCGGAAAGGTCCTTTCTCAGCCACTTTGCGTTAAGGCAAGCCTCGTTCATACCGATAAGACCTATCGTAGAGAAGTGGTTGGCGAAAGTGCCGAGGTAACGCTTGGTGTACGGATAAAGCCCCTCGTCCAAAAGCTTGGTGATGACGTTGCGCTTTACTTTGAGCGAGCGCGCGGCTATATCCATAAGTTTATCGAGCCTCTTATAGAAGTCGGCTTCGTCCGCAGCAAGGTATGCGATACGCGGTATGTTAATGGTTACCACGCCCACCGAACCGGTGCTTTCGCCGCTGCCGAAGAACCCGCCCGATTTTTTGCGAAGTTCGCGAAGATCGAGGCGCAGTCTGCAACACATACTCCTTACGTCGCTCGGTTGCATGTCGCTGTTAATATAGTTGCTGAAATACGGCGTGCCGTATTTTGCGGTCATTTCGAAAAGAAGCTTGTTGTTTTCGGTCTCCGACCAATCGAAATCGCGAGTGATGGAATAGGTCGGAATGGGATATTGGAAACCGCGCCCGTTGGCGTCGCCCTCGATCATGATCTCGATAAACGCCTTGTTTACCATATCCATTTCTTTTTGGCAGTCCTTATATTTGAAATCCTGCTCCTTGCCGCCTACGATCGCGGGAAGCTCGGCAAGGTCGGCGGGAACAGTCCAATCGAGCGTTACGTTCGAGAAAGGCGCCTGAGTACCCCAACGGCTGGGCGTGTTTACGCCGTAAATAAACGATTCGATGCACTTTTTAACTTCGCCGTAAGTGAGGTTGTCCTTTTTTACGAAAGGCGCAAGATAGGTATCGAACGAAGAAAACGCTTGCGCGCCTGCCCACTCGTTTTGCATAATGCCGAGGAAGTTGACCATTTGATTACACAACGTCGCAAGATGGCTTGCCGGCGAAGAGGTTATCTTGCCGACAACTCCGCCCAAACCCTCTTTTATAAGTTGTTTAAGCGACCAACCCGCGCAATAACCGGTAAGCATTGAAAGGTCGTGAATGTGAATTTCGGCGTTTCTGTGCGCGTCGGCGATCTCGCGATCGTACACTTCGGAAAGCCAATAGTTTGCCGTTATCGCACCAGAGTTACTCAAGATAAGTCCGCCGACCGAATAGGTTACCGTCGAATTTTCTTTAACGCGCCAATCGATCGAATTGACGTAGCTGTCGACGAGTTCTTTATAATCTATAATAGTACTTTTGATATTGCGGATTTTTTCGCGGTTTTTACGGTAAAGTATATAGTTTTTGGAAACGTCGTAATAGCCTGCTTCGCTCAGCACCTTTTCGGCGCTGTCCTGAATTTCCTCAACGGCGACCTTGCCGTCTTTTATCTTAGAAGAAAAATCAGCCGTGACTTTGAGTACGATAAAATCTATCACGTTATCGTCGATTTCTCTGCTGCTTGCCTCGAACGCCTTGACGATTGCCGCCCTAATTTTGCCCAAATCGAATGATACTACAGTTCCGTCTCTCTTTACAACATTATACATAGTAAAAACCCCGTAAAAGTTTATTTTGAATAGAAAAACGCTCTGTCGCAAAGCGGTTGCATTCTACCGCCGGAAGACCGTTTTTCTTTGTTACGCGACCTATCATAGCACAGCAAAAATCTCTCGTCAAGCATAATATGTCGCTTTTCAATATATTGTATGTGAAATTTTTTTTACACACAATATGTAGTGCATAATGAATGAATAAGTTAATATTTATTCGCATTAAAAAACGCAAAAGCGGGGCAAAAAAAGGCATTAAAAAAGCTTTATCGACGGTATTTTGCGCATGGGTAGCGAAAAAACTTTCTCCTTTTTATTAAAGCCGCTCTTTTTGCGGCTTTAACTGCATGAAAAATATTCATTCGATGAATAATTATTTTAAATAGTTGTATATATTCACCGCCAAAAAAATACGCCGCCGAATAATTACGGTCGGCGGCAGAGTTATTTATTAAAGTTTAATTTCTATTTCGCGCTTGGTTTTTAAATTGAGTATAACCGCCCTTACGACCTTGCGGCTAAGTACCTTTTCGACCGCATAAGCGTATAGTTTAAGCTGTTTTTCGTACCGATTAAGCAGAACGCCGTCGTCTTTTTCGGACGAATATTTATAGTCGATTATCATAACTTCGTCGCCCTTTACGCACAAAAGGTCGATAACGCCTTGCACGAGTATTTCGCCCTTTTCCGCGCCGCCGCTTATAAGGCTCGACGGCATATACGCCGTAAACGGCTGTTCGCGATAAAGCGCCCAATCTTTAAGGTCGGAGAAAACCGAAAGGCGCAAAATGCGCTTGAGTTCGTTTCGACTGAGAAGATTTACGCTTTCCTCGGAAAGCAGTCCGCCGTCGCATATACGAGATATTTCATCGTCCGCGTCTTTGGTAAAATCGCATTTTTCCAAAAACGCATGGTATGCCGTACCTCGGTCTGCGGCAGAGCGCATATAGCCGTCCGACGGCAAGCCGTTCGGAGCGTTCTTTTTGTCGTCCCCGCCTTTGTCGTCCGCTTTTTCTTCTATGTCGTCGCCTCGTTCGATTTCGTCCGGTTCGAAAAACAGCGGAGTTTTTTCGCAAACCGTTTCTTCGGAGCCTTCGTACTTAAGCGCCGAAGTAACCGAGCGCTTAACGGACAGCCCCTCGCACTCGCTCGCGTATACGAACGAAATATTGTCGTCTATCGCCCTAAACAACGCCCGATCGCACTCGCCTATCAAGACTTTGCGCGGCTCGCGCTCGTATTCTCTTCGGCAGTCGAGTTCTCCGCGATCGATAAGCGGCATATCGCCCTCGGCGAAAAAGTCAAACGGACACTTGACCGAATAAATATCGCCGTTAAAATGCGCGGGTTTCTGTTCGGGCTGTTTGGAATACTCTCCCACTACGTAAAGTTCGTTGCGCGCCCTCGTCAGCGCGACGTAGAGAATGCGCATTTCTTCCTCGCGCGAGCGCATCGTTAGTTTCTTTTTCATAAACAGCAAAAAGGCAGTCTTTTTTACCGTCATTTTTTCGGAATCGTAGTGCGCGATGGCAACTCCGTATTTTCTGTCGAAAATAAAATTGCCGACCTTGTCCTTGTCGTTATAGTTTTTCATTGCGCCGGCAAGAATAACGATGGGATATTCCAGCCCCTTAGAGGCATGAACGCTCATAATTTTTACGGCGTTGCAATCGTCGTAAGCGATGGTAAGCGATTCCACCGTTTTATCTATACCCGACAAAAACTCGCTCGCCGTCTGCCGTTTCGCCCCCGCCGCACGCAAGAAAGCGTTTACGCGCGCAAGCTTAAACTCGCCGAGACTGCTCGCCAAAAGAGTAACGTCGATTGCGTTTTCGCGTATTATATCGGTCAAAAGTTCGTCGCACGGCATAAATTCAGCCATAAGACGGATTTTTGCAAAATACTCGTCGAACGCGCGCAGCTTAAGCGCAAGTTCGTCGTCGCGCTCGGTCAAATAGGCTCGGTAAGCGTCCACGAAACTGCCCTTAGGCGAATACCGCCTTATAGCGTAAAGTTCGGAATCGGTAACCTTGCCTATCGAACTTTTAAGCACGGAAGCAAGCGGTATATCTTGGTTAAAGCAAACGATAAGTTTTATAAGGTCGATGAGAAAGGCTATTTCGGCATAGTCGCCTATGCTTTTTTTAGAACTTGCCGAGACGGGGATACCCGCCGCAACGAGTTCCCTTGCGTAACTGTCGCCGGTCGAATTAGCATTTCTTAAAAGTACGGCGATATCGCCGAACTCGATTTTCTTGACGTCGCCGTTTTTACCGCACGGAATTTGCTTGCCGATAAGCCCTTCTATAAGCTCGGCAATATACGCGCCCTCGGCAAAAAAACCGCCGCCCTTTATGCACTCCAAGTGTTTTACGACTCCGTAAACGCCCTCGGGCAACGAACTTTCCTTTTCGCTTTTTTTAACGACGTGAATCTCTGCCGTGCCATAGTCTTCGGGATAATCCGCGCCGAAAATCATTTGATTGGCAGCATAATCAACCTTACCGCAATCCTTGGTCATGCTCCCGGAAAAAGTGCGGTTTACGGCGTCGATTACCGCTTTCGTACTCCTAAAGTTTTGGTCGAGGTCTATAACCGTGCCGCACCCCGCAGTTTCGAACAGCCGACGTTTTTCGGCAAAAATAGCAGGGTTACAGCCGCGGAAATCGTATATGTTCTGCTTGACGTCGCCAACCATGAACAGGTTGCCGCCCGACACCGCCGACAGTATAAATTCTTGAACGCCGCTCGTATCCTGATATTCGTCGGTAAAGACGTATTTGAACCGAGCCGCCACCGTTTTTCTTATTTCGTCGTTCTTCAATATTTTAAGCGCGAAATGCTCGAGATCGGAAAAGTCTAAGCAATTTTCTTCGCGTTTTTCGGCGGCGTACGCATCGGCAAACCCCTTTACCACGCCGACGAACGCGCGGTAAAGCGTTAGTCCGTCCTCGGAAAAAGCAAGATCTTCTTCCATTCCGTTCAACTCGTATTCGGAAAAAATGCGTTCCTTAAACTTTCTGAACAGTTCGGCAATATATTTAGCCGACGCTTCCGCAACGTAATATTTTTCGTCGGCATTGCGCTTTTTAGTCGGCTTTCTGACGTCGATTACTCTAAGCGCCGCGGTCATTTTTGCGCAAGTCGGCTCGTCGGACGCGGAGTTCAGCGCATTTATAAGTTGCGCAAGGTACCCTTCAAATTCGGGATAGCCTATCAGTTTCGCGCCGTACGATTCGACTTTTTTGGCTAAAGCGCAAATTTCCGCGCGCAACGACTTCGCAAGTTCGTCGTAAATAAACCGTACGCCGTCGGGCGTATAAAAGAATTCGCCGCCGTTTAGCACGCCGAACGGATCGGCTTCCGCCATCATTTTTTCGTAAACCGAAACGACTAATTCTTTCAGTTTTAAATCGCTACGGTACTTGAAAAATACGGGCAATAAAACGTCGAGTTTCTCGTCCTCTTCGTCGTACATTTCCTCAAAATATCGGTCTATAGCACGTTTAACGAGCTTTTCGCGCTCGGAATCGCTGACCATCGAAAAGGAAGGATCCACTCCCGCTTCATAGAAAAACTCCTTGATGAGGTTTTTGCAAAAGGAATGCACGGTTGAAATATTCGCGCTCGGCAAAAGTTCGAGCTGCATAGTAAGCCTTGCGCATTCGTCCTCGTCGCCCTCGGATGCAGCCTCGTGCAGTCTTTCGGTTATTTTTTTTGCGATTTTCGCTTTCATCTCGCCCGCGGCAAGCACCGTAAACGTTACGCAAAGTATTTCGTCTACGTTGGCGCGCCCCTCGAGAATAAGCCGCAAAACGCGCTCTACCATAACGAAGGTCTTTCCGCTGCCCGCCGAAGCCGACACGAGAATATCGCCCTCGTTAAAGTCTATCGCAAGGCGCTGTTTTTCGGTCGTATTAAGCTTAGTTTTCGTTGCCGTCATCGCCCCGTCCTCCGTCGTTTTTGCCAACCGCGGCAAGTATGGTTTCTTTGGTTATCTGCTCGCCTGCGCTTCTCGTTCTGCCGTCCACCGCGCCGTCGTAGCCGCACATGCCGTGATATTCGCAATATTCGCAAGCCTTAGCGTCGGGGGACGGTATTATCACGCCCTCGTTGATCTCCGAAATGCCCTCGCTCGCAACGCGCACGGCGTAATCTATATACGCGTCGAATTCCTCGCGCGTGAGCAAGCCTCCGTCGTAACGGAAACCGCCGCCCTTCTTTTCGGTAAGGTTCGCCGTGATAAACGTTCCGCGCCTATTTTCCTCGTCTATCGTGCGGTCGATTTCGGACGCGGTTTGAAAATCCGCTAAGGTCTTGCCCTGCATTTTCATTTCGGTATTCTGTTCCGCTCCGTACTCGTCGGATATCGGGAAATAATACGCGCCGACGGGGGAATATTTATCGGAAAACGCTTTTGCATAAAGATAGAGCTGTAATTTTTTACCCAAATAAAGTTCGTCGTCCTTGCCGTTCACGCCGCCCGTCTTATAATCGATCACGCTCATTTTATCAAGATAGGTATCTATTCTGTCCGCTTTGCCGGTAATGCGCCTTACGCCCGAGCGCGCCTTGACTGAAAGCGCGGGCATTTTGCCGTCTCTGCCGAATTTCACCTCGGTAAAGGTAGGTCTGAACATAGAATTATAACAACCGTCGTACACGCTTAGGCAAAAACGCACCGTTTCTTTTTTTAAGAATTTGAACGCTACTTTGCCGGAACCGGTAGTTGCGTAGCGTGCGTATTCCTCGTTTGCGGATATTCTGTCGAAAAGTTCTTCGGCAAGATTGCGAGCCGCTTCTTTCGTTCCGTCGAAATCGGCAAGGCGAGTGAACTCGTCGGCAACCTCGTGAATAAGGTTACCTATCACCCACGACTGCATGTCCGTTTCGTCACGCCGACCGAGCCGCACCCCGCGCGACAAAAAGTTGGCGTAAGGGCACCTGAAATACCCCTCGACCGAAGTAGCCGATATCTCGCGCTCGGCATAGTTGACGTCGGGAGTATAATAACCGAGCTCGCAGTTTACCGAACCCAAAAGCCCGTCGGGCAACGCGTTTAAGCCGCGCTCTTGCATAACGCGGTAAAAGGCGCAAGCCGCATCGCACTCGTTGCTCTTGCCCTCTTTAAACGCGGATATCTCGCGCGAGAAACCGAACGCCGCGCTCCTTTCGGTCATATACGGCAACGCCTTGTATCTTACGGCGCGTTCACCGCCTACTTTTTCAGCCGATTTCGCATTCGAAGCGGCGTCTGCTATAGGTATTTTTTCACTATCGTCCTTGCCCGAAAACGCCGAAATAACGTAACCTACGATATCCGAACACTTGCATTCGTCGCCGTCCACCCCTCGCGACGACCACGAAATATACAACCCCTTGCCGAAAGCCGCTATCGCCATGCAAGCGTTCTCGCGATTGCGCCTGTTGACCTCTTTGATTTTCGGCTCGACCGATAAATCGAAACGTTCCATGCCCGCTATATCTCTGTCGCAAAGCAAGGCGCTGTCGAGCTTGGAATCGGGCACGCCCTCGTTTAAACCGAGCACGAAAAGATACGGTCTTTCTTTATATTTAACCGAACGGAAATCTCCAACGAAAACGCAGTCGGACAATTCTTGTATTACCGATATTTTGCAAGCGGTCATGCCCGAAACTATCACGTTTTTAATTTCGGACAGCGGCAACGATTTATCGCCGAGTACCCTATTTGCAGAATTTAACGTATCGCAAAATTTCTCGTAAGATTGAGCGTTATAGGCGGCAAGCTCGGCTTTCCCGAGTTCTTCAAGCCGTTCGCCGAGCGACGAAACAGCGGTTTCCGCATTCAAATAGTCGAGCATGGCGGTTATATCGTTCGCCGCGTCGGCAAACGAAAAAACGGTGCTTCCAATGCGTTTTACGCCGTAAAAGACGGACGATTTTATAATTTCCGTCGTGAACTTGCGCACGGCCTCGAACCGGTCGAGCCTTTCGTCTTCGCAAGTAAACGGTTTAAATAAGGTCTTTTTGTTTATCGAATGCTTTAATAAATAGTTTTCGTATGCGTCGGACAGCTCGTTATCCGGTATTACTATCGGATTTTTTACAAACCGCAAATAGTCCGCAAGCGAAAACCCGCGACGAAAAACGTCGAGATAAGCACACACGAGAGCGGTTAGCGGATGTTTGCTCAAATCTACCGACGTATCGAAAAAACCGGGCAGGCCGTAGTCGGCGAAAACCCTGCGCAAAACGGGATAATAGTCGTTCACGTTCTCGGCGCAAACGGCGTAATCTTTATAACTTGCGCCTAAACGGTTCTCGCCGTCTTTATTTTTGCCGTTCCTTACTCCGCTTGCAATCAGCCGCGCAACATATTCTACCTCTTCAACCACGCTTTGCGCCCTATAAACGTGAACGCCCGAATAAAAACCGCAAGACGAACCGTTAAGGCGCGGCTCGAAAAGCACGTCTAACAAGCGACTTTTTATTTCCGACCCGCCCTCTTCGTAGTGTTCGGGCTTAAACTCTCGCATTGCGAAATCGAACGTTTCGTTGGTGTATACGCCGCCGTTTTTACCGGCAACCAAAGCGAACGTTAGACTTTTTGCATTCCTTGCAAGCGATTTAAAAATTTCGCAAAGCGTTCTGTTAAGCGACGGAAAGCCGGCAACGATGACGTCGGCGTTCTTTATCTCGTCGCTATCCGAAAAAAACGCGGGCAAGCGCGAAAGACGATTGTTTCCGTCGGTCAGTCCGTTAGCCGCAATAAAACGCTCGTACGCGTTAAAAATCAAATAAATATCCGAAAGCTTACGCTTTAAAACGCCCTCGCTGCCCTCTGCCGCTCTCAAAATGTCCGTCGGCGCGATTTTCGCACTTTTAAGCTGTGCGATAAGCTCGTATACGACGGACGAAAGATTGGGATCGTAAACGTTTTTAAAACAGGTAAGGTCGCCCTTGTTTTCAAGCAATAACCGCTTAACTACAAGCGCGGCGTTTTCGGGAGAAAGCACCTCGCCGCTTTTCGGCAGATACTTGTGCATAAAACGGTTAAAGGTAAAAACGCGCGTGCCGAACGTGCCGCCGTATTTATCGGCGAGCGCAAGCTCGAGCTCGAGCGTGAATTTGTCTTCGCAAAAAATAATTTTTTTAGAAAGGGGATCGCCAGCCGCAAGCCTTGCGACAAGCCCTGCAAGTTCGCAGGTTGCCCGCACCGTATAAACCTTCATAAGCCCTCGTCGTGACGGCATTATCCCTAAAACGCCCTCACCCTTTTTATTTTATCATATCTTACGGGATTTTTCAATCCCATAAGCAATTCTTTCGTTTATTTTTTTAAAACTTGACTTAGTCGTTTTTAAATGTTTGCTCCACATAGTTGTGAAAAATGTAATTTTTCGGAGCAAATTTTTCGGTTTTTAATAACTTCGCACAAAAAAAGGTCAGAGCAGTTTTGCCCCAACCCTTAAGTGTTTGTTTTTTAGTTTGAATCCGACATTTTCATGAAGCCGACAATTTTCATAAATTATCGTCCGATTGAGCAGACGAATTACAGTCCGCAAAATCGCGCGCGGAAGTGCCGCGGCGCTTTTTTACACACTCGGTAAGTAAGTACTCTATTTGTCCGTTTAGCGAACGAAAATCGTCGCTTGCCCAACGCGAAAGCTCGGCGTAAAGTCCCTCGCTGATGCGAAGTGGTATTTGTTTTTTTTCGTTAGCCATAGTCACCCCACACGTTTTTTGCCCACTTTATTTCTGAAACGCTAAGCGTTTTTCTTGCGCCGCTTAACGCAATATATGCTCGATATAAAAGCGGCTTAATACAGACTGCCGGAATTAACTACGGGCTGAGCGTCGCGATTGCCGCAAAGAACGACGAGCAAATTGGAAACCATTGCCGCCTTGCGCTCTTCGTCGAGTTCCACTATGCCGTTTTCGTTAAGGCGAGCAAGCGCCATTTCGACCATTCCGACAGCGCCGTCGACGATCATCTTTCTTGCGTCGATAATAGCGGACGCTTGCTGGCGTTGAAGCATTACGGACGCGATTTCGGTTGCATAAGCCAAATAAGTTATGCGCGCTTCGATTATTTCTATACCGGCAACGTTGACCTTGCTTTGAATTTCGTCGCGTATTCTCGAGCAAACGACCTCGCTCGAACCGCGAAGACTGCCCTCGTCGGCAATTCCGTCGCCCGTCGTATCGACGTTGGGCGCTACGTCGTAAGGATAAACGCGAACGATATTACGAACGGCGCTGTCGCATTGAAGAGAAAGATATTCCTTATAGTTATCTACGTTAAACACCGCCTTAGCCGTGTCGACAACTCGCCATATAACGGCAATGCCGATTTCGACCGGGTTGCCGAGGCAGTCGTTGATTTTTTGCTTATTGTTATTAAGCGTCATAATCTTGAGCGATATCTTCTTGTCGGTAACGACGGCGGGATCGGTCGTGGTCGAAGTGCCGTCTTCCTTAGTCGCCGCGCGAAGAACTACCTGTCCTACGTCGCCGCTTTGCTTAAGGCGAGTAGCAGCGGCGGGGTTGAACGCCGTGCAGAAGGGGTTTACCGAATAAAATCCCTCACCTTTAAGCGTGCCGACGTATTTGCCGAACAACGTTAAAACGAGCGCCTCTTGCGGCTTAAGCACTTTGAGCGAAGCAAAAGGTACCCAAACAGTACAAGCCAAAAGAATCGCAAGCGCAATGGCTATACCGCCGACAACCGATTGCGTGCCTTCGGTATCGGCGTTGTCGAGCGTTATCCCGCCGTAAATAAACAGCGCAACACAGACAATAATCATTAAAACGCCGAGCAAAAGAACGGGCATGCCGTTTTTCTTATTTGTTAAGATTTTTTCTTCCATAATATCTCCTTTCAAAACAGTTTCGTTTTGATATCATTATAATATCATATGCGCATTTGTAAAGTCAAGCATTTTTAAAAAAATCCAAAAAAAAACGCCCTAAGACCAATGATATGCACACCAAAAGTTAGACGCTTTTGGAGGTGCAAATCAAAACCTTTCGGGCAAAAGCAAATTTCTTTGCTTTATATATTTTCTTCGCTTTATATATTTAGGTATAAATCTAACGCTCTTCGCCGTTTGCGGAGTCTAAGCGTTTTTTCTTAGGCGGCGGATTACCGAGCATGCTATAGAGACAGCATTCTATCGTACCGTTATAGAGTTTGCGCTTTTTTGTTGCTTTTTTGCCGAAAAGCCGCTCGAAATCGGTTACCGGCGTAATCGTATAAGCGCTCCAATCGGGAAGCGCGGCGTAAACCTTGCCGTAAGCCTTAGTGATTTTTTCTACCTCGCGGCGATCGGCAAGCCTTTCGCCGTACGGAGGATTGCAAAAAAGTACGCCATATTTTTTCTTAGACGAAAACTCGCCGACGTCGGCACGCTGAAAATGAATACAATCGGCAACGCCGGCAAGCCGAGCGTGCGTTCTGGCAAGTTTGAGCTGTCCTTCGTCGATATCGAACGCGGAAATTTGCAGAGGCTCGTTTTTGAGCGAGGCGAGCGCTTGATTTTTCATATCCGAAAAACTCGAGCAATTAAAATCCGCCCAATGCAAAAAATCAAAATCGCGGTTGGCTCCCGACGGTATGCCGCGCGCTATCATTGCCGCTTCTATCGCGAAAGTACCGCTGCCGCAAAACAGATCGGCAAATGGGCGCGACGGATTCCAAACCGACAGCATAATTATGGCGGCGGCAAGCGTTTCTTTAAGCGGAGCGTCGCCGACGAGCCCCCTGTAACCGCGGCGGTGAAGCCCCGAACCCGAAGTATCCAAAAGCACGGTCGCATAATCTTTTCGCAACGCGATTTCGATTTTATAACGCGCGCCGCTTTCGCTGAGCGAAGAATATTTTTCGAGCAAAACGTCGCATATCGCTTTTTTGCAAACGCTCTGCGTTGCCGAAACGGCATGCAGAGTGCTTTCGACGCATTTTGCCGTAACGACAATTTGCGCGTCGGCAGGCAAAATATCGCACCAATTTACCGAGCGCACTCCGTCGTAAAGCTCGTCGAAGTCGGCGGCTTTAAAGGCGGCAAGTTCGATATACACCCTATTCGCGCTTCGAAGAAAAAGGTTGCAAGCGCACACGTCGCGTTCGCTCCCCTCGAAAGTCATTCTACCGCCGATAGACGGCACGTCGCCGTAACCTAAGGCGAAAAGTTCTCTTTTAGTTACCGCCTCTATACCCGAAGCGGCAGATACACAAATTTTCATAGTAATAAAAAGCGCGGCAAAAGCCGCAAATAGCCGATAATCGACCTATAGCAAGCCTTTTTTCAGTTTGCTCAGTTGCAAACGAAGGCGTTTTCGATATAATTGATTTCGTCGCCGAGCACTTCGGCAACGTCGAAGCGGATATAATAAGAAGAATACGATTGATTTACCGTAACGAAATATTCGGCAATCTTAAAATAACGCTCGCGCTTGACGGAATCGACTGCCTCGCCCGGCATTCCGTGAAGAACGCTCGACCGAGTTTTCACCTCGACGAAAACGAGCAAATTTTTTTGTGCGGCAACGATGTCGGCTTCACCGAACGGAGTGCGATAATTAGTTTTTATTATCTTATATTTCCGTTTTTTTAAATACCGTACGACGTTTTTTTCGCCGTTTGCTCCAATTTCCTTTTTTGATAAGCGGAATATACCCACGACTATTACCTACCGTGATATACTATTTGCAAAAGTTTTTGATAAACGTGCGGCGGTGCAAAGGGCAAGGTCCCTTTTCCTTAAGCGCCGCAATGTGCGCCGCAGTGCCGTAGCCCTTATTCTTTTCGAAAAGATAATCGGGGTAGACGGCGGCGTATTCGTCCATGAGTTTATCCCTATAAACCTTTGCGACAATCGAGGCGCAACCGATAGTGTAACTTATGGCGTCGCCCTTAATCAAAGGCACGCAAGGCACGTCGGTTTTAATATCGAGCGCATCTGCAAAAAGTATGTCGGGCTTGACCGAAAGCCCCCTCACGCAGTCCGCCATGCATTGTTTGGTAGCCTCTAAAATGTTCAATTCGTCGATTTCAGTCGGCTCTTTTTGCGAAATTTTTACGGCGATTGCACGCTCCAAAATTTCAGCCGACAGCTTTTCGCGCTTTTTAGCCGATAGTTTTTTGCTATCGTCCACGCCCTCTATAATAGATTCTTCGTCCAAGGGCATAATCACCGCACAGCAAACTACGGGGCCGGCAAGCGGTCCGCGCCCTACCTCGTCGGCGCCGGCAATGTACTTAAATCCCTTCGCCTCATATTCCCTTTCGTACTTTATTTTTTCGAGCATTTTATCCGTCATAAGCACTGATAACCGACTTATAGCGCGGTTTTTGCCTCCAAACAAATTTTCCCGAGACGGCATTTTCTGAAATCGTCGATGACGGCTAAAGCACACCGTGAATAATCGTATACGCCGCCGCGCGCAAGATAACCGCGTTTTTCGCAAATGCTTTCGTAAACGGCAAGAGGCGCTTTACCCTCGACCTCAATACCGTATTTTTCGGTCAATGCGGACGGACGAATCACCAAAAGCCGTTCGATTAAAGCAAGGCACAAATCACCCTCGTCGATTATAGCGTCGTTAAGCCCGCCTATAAACGCAAGGTTCAAGCCCTTTTCGTTGTCGTCGATCGACGGCGGCATCGTGCCCGGAGTGTCGAGCAGTTCAAAACCGTCGAGCCGTATCCACTGCTTACCGCGCGTTACGCCCGCTTTATTGCCGACTTGCGTGGCTTTTTTACCGCACAAGGCGTTAATTACCGTCGACTTGCCGGTGTTCGGCACGCCGCAAACCATTGCGCGCAAGGTCTTTTTTATCCCTTTCGCCTCGTTACGCGCGATCTTGTCGTTTAGTAGCGCCCTAAACGCGGGATAAATCGCTTTACAACCGCCGGCGGTCGTTCCCACCGAAGTTACAACCTTTCTTCCGCTCGCGACAAGCGCGGAAACCATACGATCTCGGTCGGATTCGGTAACCATATCGCACTTATTCAGCACGTAAAGAAAGGGTCTGTTGCCCAATTTTTTTTCAAGCGTTTCGTTAATACATGAAAACGGCGCGCGCGCATCCAGAACAAAAATCACGCCGTCGACGAGCTTGACGTTATCTTCCATCATTCTCATTGCCTTGGTCATATGCCCCGGAAACCATTGAACGTGTCCTAAATCCATTGTATCACCTCGCTTTTTAAAATGCCGTATTAAAATGCCGAATTTTACGGCGGCAATATCCCTTTTGTTTTCTTACTTAATAATATAAAAAGTGGTCTATAGCACCGAAAACGGCACATTTGGGTAGTTATTCACCCAAGTAAACCATCTTTAAATATTCCCAATTTTCGCCGTTATAGTTAAAGGAAGACAGCTCGTCCGCCTCGTCGGAAACGGCAAAACCGACGGCGGTATAACACCGAATAGCCGACTCGTTTTGCTTAAACACACCGAGGTTTATCTCTCGCGCGTTTAAACGTTTTTTTGCATAAGCAACCGCTTTTTGTATAAGCAGCTTACCCAAGCCCTGCCCACGAAAATTCTTATCGACGACAACGAAGCCTATCCGTATAACGCGCGGATCGGCGCCGGGCGTTCGTAAAATAAAATGCCCGACGGGCTTTCCGTCTATTTCCGCGATCATCGGCTTAAAAAAGGTCTTTTTACTGCAGCGGTCGTAGTTTAAATTAATTTCGCTCGGCTGTATAGGATAATGTCCGTAGCGGTCGGCGGACCAATAATAAAAATCGCGCTCGTTGTCCATCCATTCCACGATTTTTTCGGCGTCGGTCGGTCTATATTCTCTCAAATACATATAAAAAGCCTGCCTATAAGTCGATTATTCGGGTTTTTCGTCTGAGTTGCCCTTGTTTTTGGCGGCACGGCGTTCAGCCCTTAAACGCTCCTTTTCCTTGCGCTTTTTTTCTTCCGCACGCTCTTTTGCGCGAATATATTTGCGATAAAGGTCGGGGCGTTTTTCCTTGGTAATTTCCTCCGCGCGAGCAATTCGCCATTCGTCAACCAGCTTATGATTGCCCGAAAGAAGAACGTCGGGCACCTTTTTTCCGTTGAAATCGGCAGGGCGCGTGTAATGAGGATATTCCAAAAGGTTATCCGTAAAGCTTTCGTCTTTAAGACTTTCGCTTTCCAAAACGCCGTCTACGTAACGGCAAATGGCGTCGGTAACGACCATCGCAGGGAGTTCGCCCCCGGTCAAAACGTAATCTCCGATGGAAATTTCGTCGTCGACATAGCCGTCGAGCGCACGCTGATCCACTCCCTCGTAATGTCCGCAAAGCAAAACTATGTGGTCGTTTTTCAAAAGCTTTTTAATATGCTTTTGCTCGAACCTACGCCCTTTAGGTGACATATAAATGCGAAGGGCGTTATGCTCCTTGTCGACGCTTTCGAACGCCGAAACGATGGGCTGAGGCGTCATAAGCATGCCTGCGCCGCCGCCGAAGGGATAGTCGTCGCATTTCAAATGTTTATCCGCCGAGTAGTCGCGAATATTGACGATATTAATTTGCACTTTTCCGTCCTTGACGGCACGTCCGATAATGCTTTCGGACAGCGGCGTAAACATTTCGGGAAAAAGGGTAAGAATATCAATCCGCATAATGAACCTCGTTCATAAAAACATCCTTATCGACGGTTACCCTTTTATTATCCACGTCATAGTCGGCTTTAAGTTCGGGAATCATCGGAAAAAGCATCCGACCGTCGGGCGTATCGACGTAATAAATATCGGTACGCGCGCTTAAAATATCAACAATTCTGCCGAAGACGGTACCGTCGCTCAAAACAAGATCGCAACCTAAAACGTCGCAAATAAAGTACCTGCCCTTTTGCTTTCTGACCTTGCTTTTATCGGCAAAAATTTCCTTACCGCGGAGAGTTTCCGCCGCGTTACGATCGGCAATTCCCTTAAAAAGCATAAAGACGTCCTTATCGCTGCGCATTTTTAGCACGGGATACGGGACGTCGTCAATAAAAATCTCTTTCAAAGCGCTCACCGAATAAAAGTCGTCGGTGAAAAGTTTAACTTTCACCTCGCCCCTTATTCCTTGCGGTTTGACAATAACTCCGACGAGTAATTTATCCATTACGGTTATTCGGCGATTTCGCTTTTTTCTTTGATTTCGATATTATATCTCAATCCGCTCTTTGCAGAAGCCGCTTTAACGAGCGTTCTCATTGCTTTTGCAATTTTGCCCTGACGACCGATCACTTTGCCCATATCCTCTTCGTCCAAAACAACGGTGAGGTTAACGAGGTTTCCGTTTTGGTCGACCAAATACTTAACGTCGTCGGGGTGTTCCGCAAACGTACCGACGATGTATTTTACCAAATCAAGCATTTCGTTCATAATATTCTCCGTTAAATTGCCGCAAAAGCCGCGCCGCGCATTGCGACGGACAAAAGCGCCAATGATAATTCGAACGGCTTATACCGTAGCGGAAAAACACGCCGCACGCTGATTAGCGACAAGCGTATTCCACCGCGACGGAAGCACACCGTTAATTAGTCTTTCTTCTTCTTGGGATTGGTCTTAGAGGGAGAAAGTTTTGCGGGCTTTTCGATAATGCCTGCGTTCAAAAGAAGGGCTCTTACGGTTTCGGTAGGCTGAACGCCTTTCGCGAGCCAATCTTTAGCTTTATCGGCGTCGATAACGACTTCTGCGGGGTTAGCGATAGGATTGTAGTGACCGACTTTGTCGATATACTTACCGTCGCGAGCAACCCTCGAGTCAACGACTACGATACGGTAGAAAGGGCTCTTCTTGTCGCCCATTCTGGTTAATCTCATTTTTACTGCCATTTTTCCATCCTCCGGGAAATTATTTACGTTTTTATTCTCAGAACTTGAACGGCAACTTGCCGCCTTTGTTTTTGAGCTGTTTCATCATTTGCTTGGTCTGCTCGTACTGTTTTAAGAGTGAATTTACCTCTTGAATAGTAGTACCGCTACCCTTTGCAACGCGCATTTTGCGCGAATAGTTAAGCACGTCGGGATTGCGACGTTCGCGCACCGTCATCGATAAAATAATCGCCTTAATGCGCTCTATCTTTTTTTCGTCGATGTCGCTTTCTTTAACGCGCGCCATTCCCGGCATCATGCCGAGCACGCTCCCGAAACCGCCCATCTTTTTTATCATTGAGAACTGCTCGAGATAATCTTCGAGATTGAAGGAGTTTTCGCGCAGTTTTTTCTCCATTTTTTTCGCGTCTTCTTCGGTAACGGCTTCCTGCGCTTTTTCTATTATAGAAAGCACGTCGCCCATACCGAGAATGCGTTTTGCCATACGATCGGGATAAAAAGGCTCCAGATCGCCGATTTTTTCGCCCACGCTCGAAAACTTAATGGGCTTGCCGGTAACCGCCTTGATCGAAAGGCACGCACCGCCGCGAGTATCGCCGTCGAGCTTGGTAAGCACCACGCCGGTTATGTCGAGCCGCTCGTTAAAGGTTTGCGCGACGTCAACCGCCACTTGCCCGGTCATAGAATCGACGGTGAGCAATATTTCGGTAGGCGAAACGGCGGCTTTGACGTTTTCGAGCTCTTGCATAAGCTTTTCGTCTATTTGAAGCCTGCCTGCGGTGTCGAGCAGAACGTAATCGAATCCGTAACGTTCGGCGTGTGCAACGGCTTTTTTGGCAATGTCCACGGGATCGATTTGCCCGAGCGAGAACACCTCGCAATCGGCTTTTTGCCCCATCGTTTTAAGCTGATCTATCGCAGCGGGACGGTATACGTCGCAAGCGACCAACAGCGGCTTTTTGCCCTGTTTTTTAAGATGTGCGCCGAGTTTTGCGCAAAGAGTCGTTTTGCCCGCGCCTTGCAGACCGCACATCATAACGACTGTCGGCGGAGCAGAAGCAACGGCAAGCTTGCTGTTCGTACTGCCCATAAGCACAACGAGTTCTTCGTTGACGATCTTTATAACTTGCTGTGCCGGACTTAAACTTTTTAATATTTCTTGACCGAGCGCCTTTTCGGACACGTCGGCAACGAACTTTTTAACGACGCCGAGATTGACGTCCGCCTCGAGCAGAGCGATACGGATTTCGCGCATGGCTTGCTTGATCTCGAGCTCGGTGAGTTTGCCGCGCTTGGTAAGCTTGCTGAAAACGTGATTAAGCTTTTCGCCGAGCGATGAAAAAGCCGCCATTATCTGCCCTCCATTAGGTCTTTTATTTGCTGCCTTGCGGCGGCGGGTGTGCCGAGCGATTCGAGCAAAGCGTCAGCCTCGTCGATACGAGAGCAAAAGCACAAACGCTCCTCGTAAACGGCAAGCTGCTTTTCGGCATGCGAAAGCGCGTCCTTGACCGCTTGCCGCGATACGCCGCGCAACTCCGCAATTTCGCCGAGCGACAAATCGAGCCCGAAATAATCCTCGAAAATCTCGCGTTGTTTATCGGTTAAAAGCGCGCCGTACATAACGAACGCCCTATATAACGACGGAGCTTTTGTTTCCATTTGCAACCACCCTGTAAAGGTTTTTTACTTTACAGCAAGATTATATACTTAAACCGCTTCGCTGTCAAGCGTTTTAACACGTGTTTTCAGGATTTTTATAACGTTCGTTAGCTAACCGTCGTTACTAACACCTTGCCGTTATTTAAAAACTTAAAAATCTCGATTACGTGCAATATCGGTAGTATTAAAAAACTCGATTATGTGGAAGATATCGCTTGCAAAATTCAAGCTCTCCGCCATACAAAAAGAGTCTCGGTTCAGGGATTACGAAGACGCTTTTTTTTGGCTCGACGATGCAATGATTGTTAATAATTGCTATTAAAAAAGCAACTTTATACAACGCGCTTGCTCCTTCAGTCACCTTACGGCGACAGCTTCCTCCCGGAGGAAGCCAAAAGAAGCAAAGAGCGAAGAAGTAAATACCGATAATCGACTTATAGCGCGGTTTTTTGTTGTTTATTTTTTAAAATAATCGATTATTTCGCCGTTAGAAACGGAAATAATTTCAATCGTAGCGGCGGCGTCGGTACAGGCGGTCAAGCAATACCGTTTGCCTCCCTTCTCCAAATATTCGGTGCAAAAAAACGTAGCGGACGGAAAAACGACGTCGCGCGGTTTTACGGTAAAACCCTTACCGTCTTTTTTAACAAAACTTTCCTTTTGAGTAAAAAATCTTGCAAAAAGTTCGCTTTTTTGCGGTTCGACAGCAGCGTCAAAGCGCTCGTATTCTTCTTTGGATAAAACTCCCCTTGCCGTCCTTTCGGGCACGGAACGGATAAGTTCGACGTCTACTCCGTGGTTTTGAAAGTAAAGGGACGAAACGACCAAGTTATCGCTATGCGAAACCGATAGGAAAAGCGGTAAATTGGCGTAAAAAGGCTTACCGAAGTCGTCCTTGACGATTTGAGCATTGCCGTAATCGCGCACGATATACCGACTTAACAAATGTGCAACCGCCGTCTGCACCGCCTTTTCGGGAACGCCTTTTAACTGCATAAATCGGTCTATAACGCGATTATCGAGGGTTTCGACGGGAATATCGTCCACGCCGAGCCCCGATATATCTGTTATATAAACGCGAATCGTTTTAGATTTATCGTTCAAAATCAAAGCTCGCTCGGGCTGACCATTCTTCTGTAGGCATAAATAGTCAGCGGTCTATCGTACGGTAAAAGTTCGGTTTCGAGTTCTTCGATTTCGGTTCCGCTTAAAAGGTATTCTTCTATCCTTTCGCGGCAAGAACGAACTCTGTTCATAACGCCGCCGATGCGCGCGTCTTGAACCTCGAAACCGAAAGACTTGTTTTCTTTATACCAAAGAGTTTTAAACGCCGAATAAAAATCGTCTAAACGGCAAGAAAGTTCTTTCATCTCGTCTACGATTTTGCCAAGTTCTTCCCTGTTTTTATCTGCGTACGCCTTGCGAATTCTAAGTCCGAGCGTCTCTTTAATTTCAAGAACGCGGCAAAGTTTTACCGCACTGTCGAAAATATACGCGTACTCCCCGGCTGTCTCTAAAGTGGCCGTAAGTTTCTTTTCGATTTCGGCGTACGGAGTAGGTACGTAATCGGCGTAAGCGTGATCTAAAAGTCCGAGGAAGGGATCGTTATAAAAAACGTGTTTGGCGACGGGGTTGTTGCTAAGCTTGCCGTTGCGCGTATTGAGCATATCGAGCGCGCTGAAAGAATCGAACGGAATACCGTATTTTTCTTCGAATTCGCGCTTGATTTTTTCGTCGTCGAACTCGCCTGCGGCATAGCGCGAAACGGCGAAAATAGAGGGCAATAGCGCAAAGAACGAGCATTCCTTGCCGTCGTCCCCCCACATCGCGAAGATTGCGTGATTTACACCGTATCTGAACGAACTTTTAATACCCGCTTTCATCGTGGCGAGCGTATAAGCGTTTGCCGGCGCAAAGCCTATCCAGCTCCAAATACCGCCCACGAACCAAGTGTCGCGGTTGAATTTTTTATGTTCCTCGAACATAATATCGTAGTCTGCCTCGGCAGTATGATAATAGTCCCAGTACAAGGGAGTTACGTTTGCGGGGATATCGTCGGCAACGTTTGCGGGAAGAACGGGCTCGGTGCAATAATATTCGCCGTTGTTGTGAAGCCTAAAGAACATATCGCTCCACATTTGAAGTTCGAACCCGTACTTTTCTGCAATTTCGGCAACTATTTTAAGATGCTTTGCGAGCAATTCATGTCGGTTGCAAAAACCGTGCTTGTCGAGATATTTGCCCAAGCCGACAAGGTGCGCTTCGTCCATACCGATATTTACGCGCTTAGTCGAAAAGCATTTTGCGACCGTGGCGAAAATATCGTCGATGAGCTTATACGTTTTTTCTTCGCCGATAAGCAAAATATCGTTGACGTCGACGATATCGCTATACTCGTCGAGTTTTACGGTATTGGTAAAATGCGCAAGCGTTTGAAGGGCGGGAATAAGTTCTATTCCGTGCGAAGCGGCGTAAGCGTCCACTTCTTTGATATCGCTTACGGTATAGCCGCCGCGCATATAGCCGAGGTAAGGCTGACCGTCGACGTTAAGCGTATCTTCGATATACAATTGAAGCGCGTTATACCCCAAATCGGATATAACGTCGATAAACTTTTTAAGCGTTTTTACAGTGGGAACGGCGTTGCGCGAACAGTCGAGCATTATGCCAAACGTCTTGTAATTCATTTTAACCTCACTTTGATCAAGCCTATAGATTGCGGAAAATTGTCGCAACGATGCGGCTTTAAGCCGCTTGCTTTTATTTACGGCTTACGCATATATATTATCACCAACTCGCCCTTTTTGCAAGTAAAATAATCAATTTTGCAGAACGCTCGCTAAAATCGTTTAGTAAAAAAGCGCGCCGAAATCGTTCGCTAAAAACCTTGCCGTAAACGCGCGCAAAAGTCTATCTAAAATTTAGCAAAACGCGCACGGCAAAATGCAATACGTTTTTACGGAAAATAGCAAAGACGGTATAAAAATTTTAAAACGGAAAATAACCATGTTACGAAACTCATAAGGAGAACGATTATGAATCCGTTTAAAGAAAAGGCAAAAAAGCCCGAAGATTATTTAGAAAGTCTTAAGGACTTGTACCCGGTCGCGTACGATAAAAACGCAACCGATCCGTATACGAAAGCAAGAATAGTGCTCGCTTGCGGAGCAGAATACGAAGCTAATTGGCACTCGCACCAAATGCAACGGCATATCGCCGAGCCGTCGCTTAGACGAGATCTTGCGCTCATGCGGTTTGTCGAAAAGGAGCAGCAGCAAAAGCTTGCCCATTTAAAGCCGACCGACGAAAGCGTGCTGGAAACGACTATAACCTATGAACAGCTCGCCGTCGACCTAACCGCCGAAATGGCAAGAAACGAGCAAAATTTTTACGTTAAAAAAGCACTCGACTTCGCGTTGCTCGAAGACTTCGATCACCTTTATAGGTACGCAGACCTACTCGATAACGACTACGGAATCCACGCCGAACGGCTCGTAGGCGGTTACACCGAAATTATGCCCGCTCGCCCGACAATCGCCCATCATCGTCACCCCTACGACAACGTGAAACGCAATATCGACGCAAAAAAATCACCGCTTAAAACCGTGCTTAATACGATGATAATCACCGCCGCCGAACAGCAAACGATGAACTTTTATATGAACGTCGCGGCGACGTATAAAAACGACGTCGGCAGGCGGCTTTACGAAGAAATTTGCCTCGTCGAAGAAGAACACGTAACTCAGTACGGCTCGCTTATAGACACCTCGCTCGACCTCGTCGAATGTACGCTTATGCACGAATACGTCGAATGCTATCTCTATTGGTCGAACTACGTAACCGAAAGCGACGGCAAAATCAAGGAAATTTGGGCAAGGTTTTTCGAGGCGGAACTTTCGCACCTGCACGCCGCCGAAGCAATGCTTAAAAAGTATTGCAAAAAGGATCACACCTCGATAATCGCCGACGGAGAATTCCCCGAACCGCTTTCCCTGCACGAAAATATCGACTACGTGCGAGATATTATTCAGACGACTGCGCAGTACACCGGCAAACTCACCGACTATAAAAACGTCGCCGACCTCGAGGACGACGACAGATTTTTCTCGTTCAATTCTAAGTTTACAAAGCCCGACGATAAAAACCCCGCGCACGAGATAATACGCGACTATATTATGAAAAAAGGCAAAGATTATCGGTTCGAGCAAGCCGAGCACCCGATTGAACGCTTGCGCAACCGTAAATATGACGACGCCGAGATCGGAATCGTAAAAAACGCGGCTAAGAGCAGCGGCTTTAAACCCGCAAAACCGAAAAAGCGCGCCGAGCCCTGCGCTTGCTCTTGCAAGAACTCGACGACAAAACAAAGCCCCGACAACGCTTGCAAGTGCAACGGCAAAGTCTCAAAAGGCAAAAAAACAAGATAAATTACTAAAAATATAACAATTTTTCCTTCAAAAACAATTTAAGTCTTAGAGCTGAGGCAAATTGCAAACAATTATCCGACTGCCTTTTCCGCTCTAACGCGCCAAAAAACCGCAGAGCAAAATTACGTTCTACGGTTTTTTATTAATATTGAATTTTACAACCACTCTCAAAAAATTTTGCAAAGAGGCGAAACAGTAACCACCATGCAAAAAATCGGGGGGGGATTTTCAGTTTAATTCTAACCTTTGTTTTGGCTGCCGAAAACCAAAATTTTCTTTTTAACGGCTTGTGTTATTTGCTCGACTTTTTTATTGCGTGTTTCTAAATATCCGTCGTTAGAATGTTTATAAGCTTGCTCGCCCGCCAAGCACAAATCGGTAAAAACGTTAACCTTTGCCATACCGTTTTCAATGCAAGAAGTAAAATCGTCGTCGGATAAGCCGCTACCGCCATGCAAAACCAGCGGCACCGGCACGACGTTGCTTATTTGTTTAAGTCGTTCTATGTTAAGTTTAGGTTTAGATTTATAAACGCCGTGCGCAGAACCTATGGCAACGGCTAAAGCGTCTACGCCGGTATGGTTATAAAATTCAAGCGCTTCTTCGGGGGTAGTGTACGAATCGGTTTGCATGTTGTCGTTATTAACAGCCTCGCCCACGTGCCCTATTTCACCCTCTACGGTAGCGCCGAACGCGTGTGCGATTTTAACCATTTCGCGTGTGGCTTCGAGGTTTTGCGCGTAAGGCAAAGCAGAGCCGTCGAACATAATTGACGAAAACCCGAACTTTAACGCCTCTATACAGCGTTCAAAGCTTAAACCGTGGTCGAAATGCACTACTACGGGCACTTTAGCCGCCTTAGCCGCCGCTAAAACCGAAGGCGCTATCAATTTTAATTCACCGTAAGGTAAAAGCACCTCCGCCGTGCCGATAATTATAGGCGAATTTAACTCTTCCGCCGCCCCGATTGCCGCTTGAAGCATATCCGTATCAGTGGTATTGAACAGTCCCACGGCGTATTTTTCAGCCTGCGCCCTTTTTAAAACGTCGTTAAGATTTACTAACATAAATTTTTCCTTTTATAATTTTTAAATTGTTCGCGTAAAGTTTTTTGCCGAGTAAGCCCGCTAACCGCATCTGCGGCAAATAACGAGCAAGCCGCCGCTTCAGATGCGAATTTAAGCATTTCCTCATCGCTAAGCCCGTCGTAAATACCGACTAAGCAAGCGGCGCAAAACGCGTCGCCAGCACCGGTCGTGCCTACTATTTTACTCTTTTCTATTTCTATCGACGGCACTACGGTATACCCGCCACCGGATAAACAAACTGAAACTTCGGGCATATGAATAACGACTCGCTCGCGCACGCCGGCGGCTTTAAGCGCGGTAGCCGCGGACTTTAAATCGCCGAGAGATTCAACTTTAAGCCCCGTCAAAAGCGAAGCTTCAACCTCGTTTATTATTAAATTATGCGTGTATTTTAAGCAAGGTTTTACGCACGAAAAATCGCTTTGAGTAAAACTTACCATATCGATAGAAGTTTTAATGCCTTGCTCGCAAGCGGATTTTAATACGGCTATTCCCCCGCCTTCGTCCGCCGCTTTTAAAATGCCGAAATAGCCTAAGTGCAGCATTGCTATTTCCGACTCGCCCGATTTAGCGCCACCGTTTTGCGCATAAAAAGAGCAATTGCCGTTAAAACCGAAGGAGTCGTTAGCGCCGTTATACGTAAAAAACGTGCGTTGACCGCCTTTAACGCTTATAACCGAAGTAAAACCCGTCGGAACTTCTTGATTAACTTCTACGCCGTTGACGTTTACGCCTCGTTTTTTAAGCTCGTTTAAAACGAATTTACCGTCGTCGTCGCAACCTATTTTAGCGTAAGCGTAAACGGGTATATCGGGGCGCATAATTTTAATATCCGCGCCTACGTTGTGAACTAAACCGCCTGCCGCGCGCGAAACGCTTTTTACCGAAGCAAGTTCGCCGCAATTAGGATAACTTTCGGTTTGAAGAATTTTATCGACCAACAAAGTGCCGCAAACGGCTATGCCGCGCATTAGTTAGCCTCCGGGCAAAGAGGTCCCGCTAATTCTTTAAGATAAAACAACTTGCCGGGTAAAGTGGGGATATAACTTGAAGTTACGAATCGAGTAGGTCCGTACCTTAAAGTCATCCAAAGGCTCATGCCCTGCCACTGCATACCGCGAGATAAAGCGCCGTCCGCCCCGCCGATAGCGTAGTCCGCCGAGAACATAAGCGCAGGTCCTATGGTATTTGCGCGGCACGGAACCAAAGTCGTGCGCGACTTAAACGAAGTTATGGCATTTTGCTCGATAGTGAGCGGGTGAAGTTTAACCCCTATTCTATAAGGCTGAGAGAGCCATTCTTTATCGGACGAAAACTCGGCGCCTATAGTGGGTTCCCAAAACGCAATATGGCACATTCTGCCTATGCCGTAGACTAAAACGAGTTTTGCTCCTTGTTTTTTAAGTTCCGCAATTTTTTCGGGATAAGTGGGCAAATTATCTTTAACTGCAAAATTTCTGTGTGAAACTGGAACGGTAAGTTCACCTAACGGATTATAAAACGCTTGCTCCATAGCGCTTTGGAACGAAGCTTCGCCCGTTATAGTATTACCCTCGCCGTCAGCCCATTCGTCCATATTAAAGCACCAAACGTTTTCGCACGAAACATTCCATTCTTTTAAGAAGTAAACCGCCCATTTATACATACCCATAGGTCCTACGGGTAAAATAAAGACTATTTTTCTATTTTCTCGGTTAGCTTTTCTTATTTCGTTGGCAATTTCGTGCCCCATCATAACGTCGAAATCATGCACGTTTTTGCACTCTATCGGGGCGAATTTTTCATTCCAAAAGCTCTGGCGCTCGCCTATTTTTTCGGGAGCGACGTCGCAGCAAGCGTCGATTTTTTCAAAATCCCAACCCTCGGGGTAAAACCCTTCCAACAAACTACCTTTTACGGTTGAATTAAAGTTCATATATTTCTCCTTTGCGCGGGCTTGCCCTTTTTTTTCGAATTTACGATTTAAAGTAAACCTAAGCGCCGCGACTCATTATTATTTTTTTATAATTATTTAAAACTTTTAACCGAAAACAAAGCCTTTAACGCACGCTTTTTGCGGCAATTTTTAAATCTCCGCCGTCCGCCGTAACGGTTTGTCCGTCGATTTTTCCGCCAGAAAGGCTTTCGACTAAAAAGTCGCCGTTTAAAAGCAGTTTTTCTCCCGCTTTTAGCCCTTTTAAGCTAAATTCGTTGCCGAACTCGTCCAAAATATCGAGTTTAACATCGGGAATTATTCTATCGTAAAAACCGATAATCGGCAAATCGCAAGTTAAGTGAATAACCTTGCATTCGTGCGCGGGAATATTAAAGCTTAGCGTTTTAAGTTTGCCAAGCGGTTTTTGTTGCCAAAAATCGAACGCCGAATATTGCTTATCAAGTTCATGTGTAATAACTTTAGGATAATCGCCCCAGTTTATTAAAGTAACGGTTTTTACGCCGCGCACGCCGCTATCGTTTATTAACACGGACGGAATATCTCGTACGCCGAGGTCGAACGCAAGCGCCGTTTTTTGGTTTACGGGCAGCATTTTTTTAATAAGCTCGATTTTTTCGTCGGATAAAAGCGAAAGCTTATCAGAAAACATTACGTTGCCGCCGCACGCCGCCGTTAACGAAATAAGCGTTTTATTTTCGCCTTCGGTGCGAGTATAAAACCTGAACGCCTCGCCGTCCTCACTGCCTTTTTCGTGTGCTATAACGCAATCGGGATCTATTCTTATCCCCTTATTTAAAAAACTGCGTAAAATTATTTGTTTTGCGTTAGTTTTTACAGACTGCCAATCCTCGTAAATATCCCTGCCGACGCGCAAAACGTCCGCCTTGCCAACGCTAGGACTAAGCGGCGCGCCGCAAGCGAGCAAAAGCGTATCGCTAGTTACGGCAGAGCGCATAATTTTAAGCGCCTCGGAATAGTTTTGCATGCCGTTAAACCGCTCGTTCAAATGCTTACCGCCCGATATTCCGTAAAACGCGAAATCGAACTTAATATAACGGTATCCCCACTCATGCGAAAGCTTATAAAACAAATCGTAAAGCCATTTTTGCGCTTTTTCGTTGCTTAAATCCAGCGAAATATTGCCGAAAACTTCGTTATCGTAAAGCCCTTTCACAAACAAATCCTGATTGTTTTTAAAAAACTCGGAATTTTTTTCGGCAGTTAGCGGAGCAACCCAAATGCCGGGAATAAAGCCCGCTTTTTTAATTTCGTCGGCTAAAAACTTCATTCCGCGGGGGAATTTTTCGTTAGCATCCCAGTCGCCGCGAGATATATTCCAACCGTCGTCTATTTGAAAAATATCTAAGTTTAAGCCTAAGCGCTTAGCTTCGGCTAAATTGTCTAAAACTATTTTCTCGCTAATTTTAGTGCCGTAATAATACCAACTGCACCAACCCGAACGCGCAATATTATCGGTTTTGCCGCGCGAATTGTTTTCGCTTAGTGCCTCGGCGTATTTTTCGAGCGCGACGGATATTCCGCTTGCCTTGGCAATTATAAAATTGCCGGATAAAAACTCTTCTCCGCCGTTATACTTGCGCGTAAATACGGGAGTTACGGTTTCCACTTCGCCGTTTTCGCAAAGGTTTATTTGAGCAAAGCGGTCGTCGTAGTTAACTGCGCCAAAGCAAAACGCACCGTCCTCTACCGTAGCGACGGCGTAATCGGGACTGCGCTTAACCTCGCCCTTAATAAAGCCTTCAACGCCGACTTCGGAGTGCATAAAATCTATTATAACGTCGTTTATCCAAAAGCCTTCGTTAACGAGCGCAGTTTTAAAGCCGCCGTTTTTAATTACACCCTTTAGCGGGCAAAAGTTAACCAAAGCGCCCGCCTCTTTCGGAACGATAACGCCGCCTCGTACGTACAGCCCGCCGTTTTTAACTTCGGCACGTATGGTAAACACGCCGTCGGTCGCAACGGCTGTATCTAAACCGTTTTCAACCCGCCATTTGTCGCTGCGTTTTATTATGGTGTCGTAATGGTTACCCGCCCATTCTAAATAAGCGGTAACGCTTGCAATTTCAAAACCCAAGCCGCTATCTAAGCAAAGTTCGCCGTTTTCTATATAAAATTTAAGCATCTTCGCGCTCCTTGCAAACGATTTTTAAATCTCCGCCGTCCGCCGTAACGGTTTGTCCGTCGATTTTTCCGCCAGAAAGGCTTTCGACTAAAAAGTCGCCGTTTAAAAGCAGTTTTTCTCCCGCTTTTAGCCCTTTTAAGCTAAATTCGTTGCCGAACTCGTCCAAAATATCGAGTTTAACATCGGGAATTATTCTATCGTAAAAACCGATAATCGGCAAATCGCAAGTTAAGTGAATAACCTTGCATTCGTGCGCGGGAATATTAAAGCTTAGCGTTTTAAGTTTGCCAAGCGGTTTTTGTTGCCAAAAATCAAACGCGGAATATTGCTTATTTAGGTCGTAACTGATAACTTCCGGATAATCGCCCCAGTTTATTAAAGTAACGGTTTTTACGCCGTGCACGCCGCAATCGGTTATTAATACGGACGGAATATCCCGCTCGCAAATATCGACGGGAATAACCGCCGTTTGATTGACGGGCAAAAGCTTTTTCATAAGCTCTACTCTGTCGCTAGTTAAAAGCGAAAGTTTATCCGAAAACATTAAGTTGCCACCGGTTGCCGCCATAAACGATGCGAAAGTTTTTATTTCTTGTTTCGTGCGAGTACAGCGCCTAAACGCCTCGTCGTCCTCGTGCTCGGCTGTCCTTACGAGCAAGCAATCGGGATCGATTTTGATGGCATAGTTTAAAAAACTGCGGTTAAGCACTTGCCTTGCCACGCTTTTAAGCGACGACCATTTCTCGAAAATATCCACGCTCGTACGCAAAATATCCACCGCCCCTATCGACTGACACATCGGCGACGTGCAAGCTAAAAGCAAGGTATCCTCGGTTACCGCGGAACGCATTATTTCGAGCGCTTTTTGATAGTTTTTAACGCCCGTCCAGTTCTTTTCGGAATATCTTCCGCCCGACATGCCGTATATAACGAAGTCGAATTTAATATAGCGGTAGCCCCATTCGTAAGAAAGTT
>CAZHGN010000001.1:0-101241 GCA_964532155.1 uncultured Acidiphilium sp. | reverse complement strand
GAGGCGCTAAATATAGCGCCTCGCTTTTGTCATAAATAAAAAAGTTTAAAATCGTTGATTATAAAAGGGATTATTCTATTTATTACGATATTGAGACCGTATTAAAAAACGCTTTCAACCCATCGGTCATAGCATAATAATCTTTTACTGCAAACGTTTCGACGGCAGAGTGCATAGCAAGCTGAGCAATACCGATATCAACGCTTGCAACCGAAACCGAAGCCGAACTAATTGCACCGAGCGTTCCTCCGCAAGGAAGATCCGCGCGCATATAAAAATCTGAATAGGGCACGTTTGCATTTTTCAATACGTTTTTAAAAACGGCAGCACTAAACCCGTCGGTCGTATAATTCATGTTTGCGTGGTGCTTAATGATTATTCCTTTACCGAGATAAACCTCGCTCGAACCGTCCGCAAGATTTGCGTGGCATGGATGAGTTGCATGGGCGTTATCGCACGAAACAAGAAAACTCTTGCTAAGCGCCTTGTGGTAATCTTCGCCGTAGCCGATAATACGCTTTAAAATATCGGATAAAAAGTCGGATGCGGCGCCTTGTTTTGTTCTGCTGCCGATTTCCTCGTTATCTGCAAGATAGCAAAGCGTAGTATAATTCTCGTTATTGGAGGACAATAACGCTTCGATAGAAGCAAAGCAGCTCGTTAAATTATCAATTCGTGGGGCGCAAAGCAATTCGTCGTTTTTTCCGGCAAAAAAGGGCGTTTCATCGCTAACAAGGAAAAGGTCGCAATCCAAAAGTTCTCCGTCGAACGCAGATTTTAAATCGTTTATGAGTTCATCCGATTGACAGTCCAAAGAATAAATGGGCTGACAGTCCGTTTGAACGTTAAATGGGATTCCGTCGTTAGCACTGCGATTGTAATGTATTGCAAGACTCGGTATTACGAATTTTTGTTTAGATTCGTACAATGCACTTATAACTTTACCGTCCTTAACACCGCACAAACGTCCGCATAGTTTGAGAGGGCGGTCGAACCAAGTATAGCGCAAACCACCGCCGTATTGCTCAACGTAAAGAGTAGTACAGCCTGCCACAGTGGGATTTTTGCCGAGTTTAACCTTAAAGCAAGGTGAATCGGTGTGAGAAGCAACTATCCTAAAACCCTTGTTCGTTTTTGTCGGAATAACAAAAGCGATTAGGGCTGAATCGTTCCTCGTAACGTAATATTTTCCGCCTTTTTTAAGAGTAAATGCGTTTTGTTCGTCAAGCTTAACAAAGCCGGCGGTTTCAAGAATATTCGACGCCTCGAAAACGGCGTGAAAAGCCGTTTTCGAATCGTTTAATAAATTATTAACGTTTTTCATATCGTTATTTTACGAGAATGTTTATGAGTCTTGACGGAACGATAATGGTTTTTACGATTTCTTTTCCGTCGATGAGTTCTTTAATTTTTTCGTTGGCGAAAACAATCTCAGAAATTTCCTCGCGCGAAAGGTTGTTTTGCAAGAAAAGTTTAACGCGCGGCTTGCTGTTTATTTGAACTACGTATTCGATCTCGTCAAGTTGCAAATACTTTTCGTCGTAGGTCGGGTATGAGCAGTTGAAAATCGAGCCTCTTGCGCCCGTTCTGCTTCTGAGTTCTTCGGCAAAATGCGGAGTAAGCGGAGCGATTAAAAGCACGAGCGTATTAACGGCGTCTTTCAAAAGCTTCAAATTCTTGCCGTCGGGCAGTGCATCGTATTTATACAATGCATTTACAAGTTCCATAAGACGTGCAACCGCAGTATTGAACGAGAACGAGTCAATATCGTTATCCACGCTCTTAATCGTGCAGTTTAAAACGCGAAGAAGTTCTTTTTCGTCCTTACCGTACTCGGGATATTGTTTTGCAGGTTTATAGGCGTTGACTTTATCGAAAATACGTTCAATTCGGTCAAGGAATTTCGCAATTGATTTGATACCTTCGTCGTTCCAAGGACCGCCTTCAACGTAGCTGAAACCGAACATTAAATACAGTCTGAAAACGTCCGCACCGTAAGTTTCGATATAGTCGTCGGGGGAAATAACGTTTCCGCGAGTCTTGCTCATTTTAAAGCCGTCGGGACCTAAAATCGTGCCTTGGTGCGTTAGCGACTTAAAGGGCTCGTCGAAATTTAAGTAGCCCATATCACGCAATGCCTTGGTGATAAAACGCGCGTAAAGCAAGTGCATGCAAGCGTGTTCGGCTCCGCCGACGTATTTATCTACCGGCAACATTTTGTTAATGTAATCGGGATCGAACGGTTTTTCGGAATTATTCGCGTCGGGATATCTGAGATAGTACCAGCTCGAGCATACGAACGTGTCAAGCGTATCGGCTTCACGCGTGGCATCGCCGCCGCAGTGCGGACATTTAGCATGCATAAATCCTTCGTGCTTAGCAAGAGGTGATTTTCCGTCCGGTTTAAACTCGACGTCGTAGGGAAGCAAAACCGGTAAATCCTTTTCGGGAACAGGCACTATTCCGCATTTTTCACAATATACGACGGGGATTGGAGCCCCCCAATATCTTTGACGTGAAACGAGCCAGTCTCTCAAACGGTAATTGACTTTCGCATTACCTTTCTGCATTTCGGAAAGGGCAACGAGCACCTCTTTTCTTCCTTCGTCACTCTTTAAACCGTCGAAGTTAAGGCTGTTTATCATAACGCCGTCTTCGCAATAGGGAAGAACGTCTTCGCCCTTAGTGGAATGAATAACTCTCGTTATAGGTAAGCCGTACTTGTTTGCAAAGGCAAAGTCGCGTTCGTCGTGCGCGGGAACGCCCATTACGGCACCGGTACCGTAAGTGCCGAGAACGTAGTCGGCAATATAAATGGGAACTTTTTTATTATTGATCGGGTTAATGGCGTATGCACCGATGAATACGCCGCTTTTCTCGCGTACGGAAGAGAGCCTTTCGATTTCGTCGATTTTGCTCGTTTCGGTAATATACGCTTCGACGTCGGCACGCCTATCGTCCGTGCAAAGCTTTTTAACAAGGGGATGTTCGGGTGCAAGAACGACGTACGAAACACCGAATATGGTATCCGCTCTCGTGGTGAACACCTTAAACTCATCGCCGCTTTCCGCTTGGAAAATAATCTCTACGCCGACCGACTTTCCAATCCAGTTGCGTTGCATTGCTTTGGTTTTTTCAGGCCAATCGAGTTTGTCGAGCCCTTGAAGTAGTTCTTCGGCATAATCGGTAATCTTAAAGAACCACTGCGTAAGGTCTTTCTTTATAACTTGCGAACCGCATCTTTCGCATTTGCCGTCGCTAACCTGTTCGTTGGCAAGAACGGTATTGCAAGAAGGGCACCAGTTTACGGGCGCTTCTTTTCGGTAGGCAAGACCTTTTTCGTAAAGTTTGAGGAACAGCCATTGCGTCCATTTATAATAATCGGGCATGCAAGTCTTGATTTCTGCAGACCAATCGAACATGGCACCCATCGCTTTAAGCTGTTGTTCCATCGTTTCGATATTTTTCACGGTGGAGTCTTGCGGGTGAACGCCGGTCTTTATCGCGAAATTCTCTGCAGGGAGTCCGAATGCGTCAAAGCCCATCGGTTGAAAGACTTCAAAACCTTTCATCCTCTTGTATCTTGCATAACTGTCGGTCGGACCGTAGTTATACCAATGCCCTGCGTGAAGCTTTGCGCCGGAAGGGTAAGAAAACATTTCGAGACAATAGAACTTTTTATCGATATTCTTTTTGCTAAACGAATTGAGTTTTTCCTTTTCCCAACGTTCTTGCCACTTTTTTTCGATTTCGTGCATGTTCATAAAAAGAGATGCTCCTTTTGTTTGCCATTCAATTGCTAACCGCCGTACCTTGAGCGCAGCAATATCTTATATCTTTTGAATTATAACATATTAACAGTGATTTAAGCAACGTTTTTTTATCTTTAAGAGCGAAATTTAAGCTTATAAACTAAAAAAAATCTTTTTTTTAGCTAACGAATATTTTTTTTGATGACTTTATAATTGCATTGTGGTATTATCAATATGATTTTTAATACCTAAGAAGGGCAGTCCAATGGACGAAATACACGATTACGAGCTAGGCGATCCAAAAAAACAAAAGATAAAAACAATTGCAAAAGAACTTACGATCAACCTTTTGGCAACTATATTTTACACGATTACGTCGTACATTTTTATTCTCGGCAATGACTTTGCACCGAGCGGCTTTAGCGGTATACTTGCAATAATTGAAAAGGTTAAGGATATCGAACACGCCTCGGTTATTCTTTTGCTGATGAACGTGCCACTTCTCATTTTGGCGTATTTTAAACTGCCAAAGCGGTTCGTCGTGTATACGACGATAAACGTTGTAATAATGTGCGCGGGCTTTTATCTGCTCGGAGCAATCGATCCGAGCGGCGAGTTTAAGTTTCATACGATGTTAACCGACCTTAGCGGCAATCCGATTATGAGTGAGTCAAATATCGCGATATCCGATTTCGGTAAAAAACTTTTTTGCAGTGTGATAAGCGGTGTGTGTTCGGGGGCGTGTATAGCGTTAACCTTTAGAAATACCGGAAGCCTCGGCGGCGTTGACATAATCGTTATGATTATACAAAAGAAAAAGCCTTACGCCAACGTTTCGTTATTACTGCTTGCCGTTAACGCAGTCGTAATTATTGCCGGGTGTTTCGTATTCGAGATTGAATCCATATGCTTTGCCGCAATTTACATAATTATTTTTAGCAAAGTATCGGAATATATTTTAAGCGGAACGAAAAGCGCGCTTAAGTTCGAAGTCGTAACAGATACGCCCGACGCACTTGCCGCCGAGCTTATTGAAAAACTCGGTCACAGCGTTACGGTTACAAGGGCGACGGGAATGTTCGAGCATAAAGAAAAGTTTTTGTTAATATGCGTAATACGTCCTCGCCAAATAGCCGCTTTTGAAGAGATACTGAAAAAATATCCGGATTCATTCGCTTTTGCATCGCATATTAGCGAGGTTTTCGGAGTATTCTACAAATAGAAAATATTAAAAAGATTAGAGGGAACTATGGACAAAACCGTCAAAAAGAGATTGATTATCTACGGAGCAATAGCGGTAGCGTTTATCGCATTGCTTTCCGTTGCCACCGTTTTCGATTTAGAGATATCAAAAAAAATCGCGGACTTAAAACCGGGGCAGTATCAGTCGATGAACTTATTCGGCAGAATATTCGAGACGGTCGGCGAGTTGCCCGTCTACTTTATAACGATTTTTGCTTCGAGCATAGTTTTTTCTTATTGCCTTAGAAAAGGCAAGCGGACTAAATTCATAATAATCGCCATTTTCTTTGAAATAATCTCGTTTTTTATGGGTTATTTTGTTTTTTCTAGGGTTTTTAAATACCTAAATAATCACTACGATTTCGCGGCTTTTCTCGATGATTCCACAAAAATTGCTTACGCCGTTTTGTCGGGAATAATGTTATATTTCGTCAATATGATTTCTAAAAAATATAACGACGAATTTGTCGCTTCGCTTTTGCCTTGGGCGGCGTTAACATTTGCAGTCGTTGCACTCTCTCAGTTCTTAACTCAGATTTGCATAAAAATCCCCGCATCGCGTTACAGATTTTGCACTATGAACGCGTTGGGAGATTTTGGATATTATACTAAGTGGTTTGATTTCAACGGAAAGATGTCGGCTACGCCCGAAATGGTAATTGCGGGAATAGCAGACGACGGTCTAAGATCCTTCCCGTCGGGGCATACTTGCGCGGCGGCAACGCTTATAACGCTAACCGCTTTACCTCTCTTTTACGAAAAATCGAACAATATTAAATACAAATTAATATCTTTCTTTATAATTTTCGCCTACGTATTAACCGTTATGTTTACTCGAATTTTGATGGGCAAACATTTTTTGAGCGACGTATTGATCGGCGCACTTGTAACCGTTGTTTGCCACATCGTAATATTCTTGTTCGGCCCAAAACTGTTTATGCGCTTTAAATTATTCAATTTCTAATAGAATAACACTCTTGTTAGTTTTGATTGTATCTTTCATAAGATTATACGGCAAAACTAAACGAGAGCGTTTTTTTGTTTTATTATTCTTTTGCAAACGAATGCAGCGCAAACGGCGAGCAATAAATCTTTGGGTAAAAACACTAAGTTATAAATCAATATTTCGTTCAGTAAATTATCTATTCAAAATACCAGCGCGAAATAATGACAAAATAGGTTATACCGAATAAATAAAGGATTATAACGCCGAAAACAGCCACGAACGTGAGATTTAAAAAGATTTAAAAAGTAACAAGCGGTTTTTTCGCGTATGTATCCCGATACAAACGCAGTCGGCATAAAACCGATTATATAACCGAACATAGGCTTAAACGCCGCCGAAAAACACCGTTAAATTCCGAAAAGATAGGAATATGACAAATAACCCCCATAAAAAATATACCGACATGGCAATAGCGCCTTATTTTTTCCTATAAGTATTCCTGCGCTTACCGCAACGACCGTTTGAAAGGTGATAGGTACGGGATGCGCAGGTATTACAAGGAAAAGCGAGCATATAATCGTCATCGAAACAAACAACGCTATTTTTGCAATTGACTGTGCAAGTTTTAGTTTTGTTTTATGCATAAGCGTAATCCGAAAAACGGCATAAAAAAACCCACGCAATACGTGTGGGTAAGTCTGGTAGCCCCATGGGGAATCGAACCCCAGTTTCCGCCGTGAGAGGGCGGCGTCTTAACCGCTTGACCATGAGGCCGTTTAAACAGCTTTTTAATATTAACATAACCAAGTGTAAAAAGCAACCGTTTTTTAAGCACTTTAAAGAAATTTCTACATTTTTTTATAATATACTTCGGCTATTTAATCAGTACGTATTTACTTTAAAGAAAATTTAAAAATACCTTGATAAATAATTTATTCGGTGATATAATTAACGTATGCTAAACATTCCTAATTTTCAGTTTGACAAAATAATCGCCGAACGAAAAGACAAAATAATTTTAAAAAAAGGCGACTGCATAATAAAACTCTTTGACGAGAGCTTTTCCAAGTCCAACGTTTTAAACGAGGCGTTAAACCAATCGCGCGTGGAAGAAACCGGGCTTAACATACCAAAAATTCGTGAAGTTACGGTTATCGACGGCAAATGGGCGATAGTTATGGACTACGTAAATGGAAAAACGCTCGATAAACTTATGCTTGAAAATACCAAAAAAATCGACGAATTTATGCAACTTTTCGTCGATATTCAGCTCGATATTCACTCGCGCAAGCATATGCTTTTAACAAAGTTCAGTGATAAAATGACGCTTAAAATAATGCACTCCGAATTAGACGCGTCGACTCGTTACGATCTTGCGGTTAGACTATCCGACTTACCTAAATATAACTCCGTTTGCCACGGCGATTTCAATCCGTCGAACGTTGTTATAACCGACAACGGACAGCCGTTTATTCTCGACTGGTCGCACGCAAGTCAGGGTAATCCAACGGCAGACGCTACGAAAACGTATTTAATTTTTCTTTTAAGCGGAGACAAGCAAAAAGCCGACGACTATATTAATTTATTTTGCAAAAAAACACACACGACGCATTCGGACGTTAAAAAATGGATACCTCTCGTCGCCGCGGCGCAGCTATTAAAATCGCCTACCGAAACTAAAGCTAAGCTTTTTGATTTGATTAACGAAAAAGAGGAATAATTATGAACGACGGCTTATTCGATACCAAGGTTCAAGTTTTAAAAAGTAAGGTTATAAAAGAAGTGGCGACTCTTGCCTTTAACGACGAACTATTGGAAAAGGTTTTAGAAGTTCCTGAAAAAATTATTCCCGATAATAAAGCGACGATGCGCTGTTGTGTTTATAAAGAACGCGCCGTTTTGTCAAAACGAATTAAACTTGCAATCGGTGGTCAGCCTAACAAAAAGGTTATTCAAGTTATAAAAATCGCTTGCGAAGATTGTCCGACCGGGGGCTACGAGGTTACTTCATCTTGCCGAAGCTGTTTGGCGCACCGCTGTGCCGAAGCGTGTAGGCGCAACGCAATATCGTTCGGCGCCAACCAAAAAGCTGTGATCGACAAGTCTAAATGCATAGAATGCGGCGCATGCGCGGCTGTGTGTCCGTATCACGCAATAATCGATTTTAAACGTCCGTGCGAATCGAGTTGCCGGCTTGGAGCAATAGGGACGGGGGCGGATAACGAAGCCGAAATTGACTACGATAAATGCGTTTCGTGCGGGGCTTGCTCGTACGCTTGTCCTTTCGGCGCAATTACCGACAGGTCGTACGTTTTGGATGCCGTTGAAATATTGAAAAACAAGGGGAGTCGTTTCGTATACGCCTTGCTTGCGCCCGCAATTGCAGGGCAGTTTGGCAACCTTACGATCGATCAAATCGCGTCGTCGCTAAAAAAACTCGGCTTTTCCGACGTCTTAGAGGTCGCTTCGGGCGCAGATGCCGTCGCCGCCTTAGAAACAAAGGAATTAGAAGAAAAAGGCTTTTTGATCTCGTCGTGCTGTCCGTCGTTCGTGTCTTACGTCGAAAAATTCTTCCCCGAACTTAAAGAAAATATTTCAAAAACGCCGTCACCTGCTATGTACCTTGCAAGTCTTATCAAAATGCAAAGTCCTGAGGCGCAGATTATTTTTATCGGTCCGTGCACCTCGAAGAAGTATGAATACCGCCGAGAGGAATATAAAAATATAATCGACTGCGTTCTTACGTTCGAGGAACTTTATGCTCTGTTCGAAAGCCGCGGAATAGAAATCGACGACGTCCGCTCTTTTGCCGAGCAATCAAATACTTCAAGCGCATACGGAAGAGGTTTTGCGGTAAGCGGCGGTTTATCTGCTGCAATAAACGAGGTTATAAAGGAAAACAACTTTGAGATAGATTTTAATCCAGTTATCTGTAGCGGATTGGACGAATGCCGCGCCGCGTTATTACGTGCCCAAAAAGGCGTTCTTAAAGAAAATTTTATCGAGGGAATGGCATGTAAGGGCGGTTGTGCATTCGGCGCAGGCTGCTTAACTCATAGCGAGAAAAACGCCGTTCGCGTTAAAAAATACGCAGAAAACGGCTTAGCTGCAATAAACGATTCCGTTAGTGTTTTAAAGGAAAAACTAAATAAGTAAAACAATATTTGTTTTCCGATAAAATTAACTTTACTTTTTTTCGATTTTGTGATAAAACTATATCGTGGTTCAATGAACTGATATTTATCGTTTAGGTGAATATATATTCAATGAATTAAAAATCAGTTATATCAATCGAGAGATACGCTAATGAAAAAAAGACAAGATAAAAAAGAAGAAATCATCCAAGAAAAGATAACGAAAAAACAACGCCGAATTATCTCGGACGAAAGAATACTCGGCGCCGCCTTAAACGAATTTGCCGAAAAGGGTTATACGGGCGCTTCGCTTTTGCAAATAGCAAAAAACGCGGGCGTGTCGGTAGGGCTTATCGCTCAAAACTTCGGTTGTAAAGAATTGCTTTTCGAGGCGGTATATCGGCGCAATTGCCAAGTTCTAAATTTACCTAACGACGGAAAGAAAAAGGATTGGAAGGCGCGTCTTGAAGATATCTTAAACGTTTATAAGCGCAAACTGCAAAAAAACGCATTCGTCGCAGAACTTCAATTTATATCCTCTGCGCTTAGCAGTCGAGACACGCCGCCCTCGTTTTTTGAATACTTCGTCAGCGATTTTTGCCAAAGCGAATTGTTCGAGGTCATGAAAGCGGGGCAAAAGAACGGACAAATCGTCAAAGGTGAAATCGACGAATTATATGCATATTTTTACAGCACCGCTTGCACTGTCTTGCTAAACTGTAAGAAGATAGGCGTTAAACCCCCGCAAAACGATTTTTTTCTATCGCTCATAACAAAACAAAAAAGCAATTCGTCAAAATAAACGGAATACAAAACGCCCCGACTTTGATTTTAAGTCGGGGCGTTTAACTTAGATCAAGAGATTAAAATTCAACGCCGAGGAAGGACTCTACGGGGAGGGTAAACAAAATACCCGCGCCGGGGGTTGCAAGGCCGGCTTTATCCTTAATCGCCTGCATAATGGCGATTTTGGTTTTTTGCTCGGTCAATATAAAAATAATTTCTTTATTAGGGTGCAAGGTAATACCTAAAAACTTAACCTCGTCGTCGGCGTTTGCCGTTCCGCGAGCGTTAAACACCGTACCGCCGCGCGCGCCGGCAGACCTTGCGGCAGCCATTACTTCGTCTTCGAAGCCGTGGTTTACTATAGCAACAATTAATTCGCAATTTGCATTATTCATTATAATATCCTCCGATTTAAGAATTACCGGTTCCGGTGAGAACCTTAAAAGAAGTCAATCCGCCTACCGAACTGACGGGGATAGTCAAAGCTATACCGAGATGTTTTCTGGTGAAATCGAAATGTTCGTCGATTTCTTTAAACGCCATAGCGACGTTATGCTTTTCGATAAAGCAAAAGATCAAATCTTTTTCGGGTTCGGAAATACCGAGCGCCGATCTAATCTCACTCGTTGCCGTTCCTCGCCCGAGAATTATCGACTGAAAATGTGCGTAATCCTTAACGAAATCGGAAATCGAGTTGCCAAGCCCGCGATTTACTATAATCAGCAGGCACCTTAGTTGAAATTCGTTTTTAGGTAACATTATTAGCTCCTTTATATCGAGTAATTAATCTTTAAATTCGATGATATCTTCGCTCTTAATATCCGCAAGGGCAGGAGCGCTGCGAAGAGAACGTTTTTCGATAATCTTCGCGGTAAAGCCCATTAGTTGAATGGTTATAAGCGGCATAAGAGCAACCGTGCCCACAAGTCCGTACGCAAAGTCGAGAACGGAAGTTCCCACGCCTTGCGCCGCACCGATTGCAAGCGGCAACAAGAAGGTAGCCGTCATAGGTCCCGAAGCAACGCCGCCCGAGTCAAACGCAATCGAGGTATAAACCTTTGGAACGAAAAACGACAACCCCAAAGCGATTATATAGCCGATGCCGATCACGTACCAAACGGACAAATCGAAGAGAACGCGCAACATAGAAAAACCGACTGCAAACGCCATCGACAAACACAACGCAATGAGCATCGTACGTTTTTTGATCGTACCCGCAGAAATAGTTTCTACTTGTTTTACCAAAACGCCTATTGCCGGCTCCGCAAGAACAATAAGCAAGCCGACGAGTGCACCTATGGGGATAAGCGTCCAAGCATAATCCGATTTAGCAAGACTGTTACCGATAAAATATCCCGTTCCCATATACGCCGCGTTTACGCCGGTTAAAAACAACGTCAAACCGAAGTAGGTATATAATAAACCGATGGTAATACGCATTAAATTTATTTTGGGTATTTTAAACCAAATCAGATTGCATACGTAGAACACGACGGCGATCGGAGCCAAAGCAATTGCGACTTCTTTTAAAAACTTCGTAAGGTTGGTTAAAAAGTTTATTGCAAGTTCATAAAAGGAAGTAACGGAAGCATATTCGATAGATGTATCGACAGACGGCTTAAATATGAGGCAAAGCAGAAGCATCATAAATATCGGACCGACCGAGCAAATGGCGATCATTCCGAAACTGTTTTCGTCCTTGTTCTTGCCGCCGACCATACCAGCGACCGACGCGCCGAACGATAGTATGAACGGAACTGTAATAGCGCCAGTCGTAACGCCCCCCGAGTCAAAGCATAGGGGAATGTATTTGTTATCTACGAATAACGCAAGCAAAAAAATAAGAGCGTACATTATCATTATGGCGAAAGTAAAATTCCACTTTAAAAGAATCCTTAAAAGGGCAATCGCCAAGAATAAACCTACGCCGAATGCAATCGTAATTATTATCGTCCACTTAATATTACCGAGCTGCTCGCCGAGTACCGAAAGGTCCGGTTCGGCTATCGTAATGACAAAGCCCAACGCAAGCCCTGCGAACAGTATAATAAAAACGTTCTTTCGTTGCGTTAAGAATTCGCCGAATTTTTCACCGATCGGCGAAAGAGAAACGTCAATACCTTTACTGTAAAGCGCCATGCCGCCGATCAATAGTACGTTACCGATTACAAAACATAAAATATCGTAACCACCCATGCGCTCGGGCAAAAAAAAGTTAATTACTATTATCAACAAGCTTATGGGCAATACGGAGGTGATTGCCGAATAAAGCGCACTTTCTTTAAATTTCATATTCACCTCGAACCAACCATCATCCTTTCAAAATCTATTATACTAAAAAATTATTAACAAGTCAACGAATGAACGATATTTTTGGCGACGGAAAATCATTTTTTGTTTAGGTTTTTCACGAATACTTCATTACACTCAAGGCTAAAATTAAGGTTTAGTTATATAATGATAAAACGCTTGACTTTTTAGGCGTAATTGATATAATAATACGGTAATTGGCTTTTATATATAAACCGTTTTTCTTCATGCCTTTTGCGTATACTCGGAGGTTTTTATGAAAACTGAAATTTTAATAGTAGGTGCGGGCCCGGCCGGTATTTTTACCGCGCTCGAAATGCTCAGACACGGCACGAAAAAACAAATCACTATAATCGAAAAGGGTAAACCCGTCGAAAAGCGTTGCTGCCCGAAATCTAAAACGCAAAAATGCGTAAACTGCAAACCTTGTAACATTACTACGGGGTTTTCGGGCGCAGGTGCGTTTTCAGACGGTAAACTGTCCCTTTCGTACGAGGTCGGCGGAGATCTTCCCACGCTTATCGGTGAGCTTCAAGCCCAAGAACTCATAGATTATACCGATAAAATTTATCTCGAATTCGGCGCAGATACCCATATCGAAGGAATCAACAACGACGACGAGGTTAAAGAAATAAGAAAAAGAGCCATTCAAGCCGGTTTGCGCTTGGTAGACTGTCCCATTCGTCATATGGGAACGGAAAAGGCGCAAATGATTTACCTTTCAATCGAAAATTATTTACGCGACAAGGGTGTCGAACTTATTTTTTCGGCTGAATGCAACAACTTAATTTTTAACTCAGACAACACATCATGTATTGGCGCACAGGTAACCGATTCTTCGGGCAGTTACGATATTTTCGCCGACGAAATAATCGTAGCAACGGGAAGAAGGGGGAGCGACTGGCTCGAAAAACTTTGTTTCGAGCATAACATCGCGCATGAACCCGGAACGGTTGACATCGGCGTTAGGGTAGAGGTTCGCAACGAGGTTATGGAAAAGGTCAACGCTTGCTTGTACGAATCTAAACTAATCGGCTATCCCAAGCCCTTTAAAAACAAGGTAAGAACGTTCTGTCAAAACCCCGGGGGATTTGTAAGTCAGGAAAATTACGACAATAATCTCGCCGTAGTCAACGGTCATTCTTATAAAGAATTAAAATCCGACAACACAAACCTTGCGATACTTTGCTCGCACAACTTCACTTATCCGTTCAATCAACCTATAGAATACGCGCAAAAAGTGGGAGAACTCACCAATATGCTCGGTGCCGGGCATATTTTGGTTCAGCGTTTCGGCGATATTCTCGACGGTAAAAGAACGTGGCAAAAAGAGCTTATGCGCGCCAACGTTAAGCCGACGTTAAAGGATGCCGTTGCAGGCGATATTACCGCGGCAATGCCTTATCGTTCCCTTACGAATATACTGAACTTTATTATTGCGGCCGACAACGTAGTACCCGGCTTCGCTTCGCCTGAAACACTTCTTTATTCGCCCGAGCTTAAATTTTATTCTAACAGAGTAAAAATGGATGCCGATCTCAACACCAGCATTAACCATCTTTTCTGCCTTGGTGATTCAAGCGGTTGGACGAGAGGGCTTATGATGGCTTCGGTTATGGGCGTTAAAATGGGCAGAAAACTTCTTGGTTACGAGGGGATAACGGTCGAATAATAAAGGTAGAATAATCTTTTTTGCTTAAATACGCTTGATTTTTTTAAGCAAATATTGTACACTGTAACCAACAATTAAGTTAGAGGATATCGAATAATGCTAAGCATGACGGGCTTCGGTAAAGCCGAATATAAAAACGGATACGAAATTAGGGTTGAAATTAAAACGGTCAACAATCGTTTTCTCGACATACAGCCCAAATATCCGAGATCGTTCATCGCTTATGACGATAAAATCCGCAAAACCGTTCAAAGCAAAATCACGCGCGGTAGGGTAGAAATTTTCTTCACCTTTTCCGATCTTCGCGAGCGTGAAAAAACCGTTTCCGTCGATTTGCCGCTTGCAAAAGCATATTACGAGGCGGCTAAGGGGCTTGCCGAGTATATCGGTGCCGAAAACGATTTTACAGTGGCTCAACTTATGCGCACCCCCGATATTATCAGTTATTCCAACGACGACGAAGACGATTCCGAGCTCGAAAATGCAATCGAAACGGCTTTGCTTTGCGCGCTTGATAATTTGAACGTAATGCGTAAAACCGAAGGCGATAAACTTAAAAAAGACTTGCTGTCACACGTCGATGAGGTAGAACGCTTGGTTTTAAAAATCGAACAGCGAGCGCCGTTTGTTGCCGAAAACTTCAGAAAACGCATAGAAGAACGAGTTAAAACCATTTTAGACGGCGTTTCGTACGACGAAGCGCGACTGCTGCAAGAGGTTGCCGTATTTGCCGATAAATCTTGTATCGACGAAGAGCTTACGCGTTTAAAATCCCATATTTCGCAGTACCGCAAACTTTTGGAAACCGAAACACCGGGCCGCAAGGTCGATTTTCTTGTACAGGAATTCAATAGGGAAGCGAACACGATTTGCTCGAAATCCAACGATATCGAAGTTACCAACGACGCGCTTTTGCTCAAAGGCGAAATTGAAAAAATTAGGGAACAAATCCAAAATATAGAATAAAACGTAAATCCATTAAGGAGGAAAAATTATATGCTTCACGAACCGTCCATAGACGAGCTTTCAAAAAAAATGGGATCGAAATACGGTCTTTGCGTAGTTGCGGCTAAACGTGCACGTCAACTTATCGACAACGCGCAGAGCCAAGGCCTTACCGACGTTCCAGGGAACGAAAAACCCCTTAGCATTGCGGCAAGGGAAATATACGAAAACAAAATTATCCCCACTAAATTCTAATTTAAATGCTCTTAACGAGCATTTTTTACTATTACCGCCGTTATGATTGCAGAGGTTATCGTTGACATTACAAATAGCGAGCTCGACCGTATTTTCGATTACGATACGGGCGCTTTTTGCGTTACGGCGGGCTCGAGAGTCGCCGTGCCATTCGGTAATAGGCAGATCGAGGGAATAATCGTCAAACTCAAGGAAAGATCCGATCTTCCTCCCAATAAAATTAAATCGATTGTAAAACTTCTCGACGATTACCCGGTATTAACCGAGGAAACGTTGACGCTTGTCGACTATATCGCGGACAGATACAAGGTTACGAAAGCGGCGGCAATGCGTTTGTTTTTGCCGTCGGAAATGCGACGCGGAACGGTAAGCCAAAAGACGGTTGAATTCGTTTGTAAAAACGATGAAGTAGATTACGAACAAGCACTTTTAGCGCTAAGGGCAAACGCAATAAATCAGCGTAACGCACTGAAAAAAGTATTCGAATGCGGTAGAGTGCGCGCCAATAATTTAAGAGCCGAATTCGGCAGTTCCTCGGTAAAACAACTGCTCGACAAAGGTTTTTTCGTAATCGAACATACCACTGTTTGTCGCATACCTTATTCGGAAATGCTTGGCGAGAGCAAAACCGTTACGTTAAGGGAAGCACAACTTGCCGCTATACAATCGGTTGATTCCACCAATAAAATGACCACTCTCGTTCACGGCGTTACCGGGAGCGGCAAAACCGAAGTTTATATGGAGCTTATCCGCCAAGCCATTCAAAAAGGCAAAACTGCCATTATGCTTGTGCCGGAAATTTCACTTACGCCGCAAATGCTAAAGCAGTTTAGAGCAAGATTTAACGAGCTTTGCGCGATATTGCACAGCGGTTTATCCGCAGGCGAGCGTTTCGACGAATGGCGGCGTTTACGTAGCGGTGAAGCAAAAATAGCGATCGGAGCGAGAAGCGCGATTTTTGCACCGCTCGAAAATCTCGGAATTATCGTCATCGACGAAGAACACGACGGAAGTTACGAAAGCGAAAGCACGCCGCGCTATTCCACGCTCGATATAGCGGAATTTAGGGCAAAGAGCAACGGTTGCAAGCTTGTTTTAGGTAGCGCAACACCTTCGGTAGAATCTTTTCTTAAGGCTAAAGAGGGCATTTACAATCTTGTAAAAATGCCCGAGCGTATTAATAAAAAGCCTTTACCTGAAATTATCGTTGCGGACATGCGGCAAGAGGTACGGCGTGGCAATAACAGTTTTTTTTCGTCTTACCTAAAAGACGAACTGAAAAAAACGCTTGCAAACGGCAAGCAGGCAATAATTTTCCTCAACCGCAGAGGTTATTCGCAACAAATAATATGCCGAGAGTGCGGATATGTGGCGACTTGCAAGGAATGCGACGTTTCGCTTAACTATCACCGCGACGGCAACCTATTAAAATGCCATTATTGCGGAACGAACTATAAAATGCTTACGGCTTGTCCCGAATGCGGCTCTACAAATCTTTCGTTTATAGGCACGGGAACGCAAAAAATCGTTTCTGAACTCAAAGAACTTTTTCCGTCGGCTTCCATTTTAAGAATGGACAACGACACGACCTCGAATAAAGAGGGGCATTATAAAATATTATCGGCGTTTGCCGAGCGAAAAGCCGATATTCTCGTCGGCACGCAAATGATTGCGAAAGGGCATGACTTTCCGAGCGTTACGTTCGTTGGTATTCTCGATGCCGACATGAGTCTTCATTTCAGCGATTACCGTAGCAACGAACGCACATACCAGCTTTTAACACAAGTTGCGGGGAGGTGTGGACGTGCGGATGAAAAGGGTACGGTTGTTCTTCAAACGTATTCGCCGAATAATCCCGTACTTAAACTTGCCCTAAATTACGACTATGAAGGACTTTTTAACCGCGAAATTTCAATCAGGCGAGCAACGCATTTTCCGCCCTTTTCCAGAATTATTCGCGTATTGATAGAATCGGTTGACGAAAATAACGCCTTAGAAACGCTAAAAAGCGTATATTTTGAGTTGAAAAACGTTTACGATGCAAATAAAAACTCCTTCTCGTTCTTTAACAAGATGAAATCGCCGATAAAGCGTTTAAAGAATAAATATCGATATCAAGTGCTTATGCGAATCGTTGAAAATGACGATAATCTCCGTGCTAAAATATTCGATTCGGCACTAAAATACAAAAACGCAGGAGCACTGATTACGGTTGAAGAAAATCCCGCTAACCTCAGCTAATACTACTTATAATATCGCAAGGGAGAAAAATATGGCAATAAGAAATATTATTCAGTTGGGAGATCCCACTCTTCGCAAAAAAAGTTTTACGGTAGACGCGATAACGCCTAAAACGATAGAGCTTCTCGACGACATGCACGACACGTTAAAAAAAGCGCAAGGAGCAGGGCTTGCCGCGGTGCAAGTAGGCATTCTTCGTCGAATATTTATTGTCGATCTGGAAGAGGGGTATTATGAATTTATAAATCCCGAAATAATAAGCACGAAAGGGGAGCAGTACGGCCCCGAGGGTTGTCTTTCGGTTAAAGGCAAATGGGGCGACGTAAAGCGCCCCGATCAAGTCGTTATATCGGCTACCGATAGAAACGGAAAAAAATTCAAGCTTAAAGCAAGCGGCTTTTTTGCACGCGCGCTTTGTCATGAATACGACCACCTCGACGGCATTGTTTACGTCGATAAAGCAGATAATCTAAGGAGTGAAGTTTAATTGAAAGTCGTTTTTTTGGGCACGCCCGATTTTGCGGTAAAAACTCTTGAAGCAATATTAAACAGCAAGCACGAACTTCTTGCGGTTGTCACACAGCCCGACAAGCCGTCGGGTAGGAGTTCCGCGCCAGTTTTTTCGCCCGTAAAACAGACTGCAATCCAAAACGGAATCAAGGTTTTACAGTACGATAAAATACGCGCCGAGGGCGTTGCCGATTTAAAAGCGCTTGCACCCGACATAATGGTTACTTGCGCATACGGTCAAATACTTTCCCAAGAAATAATCGACGTTGCACCGCACGGTATTATCAACGTACACGCCTCGCTTCTGCCAAAATACCGCGGAGCCGCGCCCATTCAATGGTCAATTTTAAACGGCGACGCCGAAACCGGCGTTACAATTATGCAAACGGAAACGGGCATAGACACCGGAGCGATAATTTCCGTTCGCAAGACGCCGATTTTAAAAGAGGAAACCGCAGGCGAACTTTTTGATAGACTGTCGGTTATCGGCGCGGAACTTTTAGTTGAAACGTTAGATTCAATAGAGAACGGCACTGCAACTTTCACCCCGCAAAATCATGCACTTGCGACACACGTAAAAATGCTAAAAAAAGCAGATGGAATAATCGATTTTGATAATTATTCCGATACGCTCGTAAACTTCGTAAGAGGTATGACTCCATGGCCGGGAGCATACACTGATCTATTCGGGAAAACACTTAAAGTCTATAAAGCTACGGCAATTAACTTGCCTGTCGACGACAAAAAGCCGGGGCAAATTATTTACGCAAACACAAAAAACGGATTGGTTGTTGCTTGCAAAAACGGTGCTATTCGCCTAAACTCCGTACAGCTCGAAGGAAAAAAACGCCTTGACGACACGGCTTTTGTTTTAGGACAACGCTCGTTAGACGGCACCGTCACGCTCGGCACGGTTATTAAAAATGATTAATACTTTTTACGACTCTTACCGCATACTCATGCGAGTATATGGTCAAAACACCTTTATCAAACAAGCGATAAACGCCGAGCCGATAGAGCCTATTAACCGCGCAACCGTCGTAAAAATAACGTACGGCGTGGTTGAAAACGATATTTTTCTCGATTACACAATATCGAAACTGTGCGAAAAGCGCCCAAAACTGCCTATACGCGTTTGCATCAAGATTGCCCTTTATAACCTTTATTTTCTAAAAAAAACGCCTTATGCCGTTACCGATTCCATAGTTGAACTCGTTAAAAAACTCGGGAAAGGCGCAAACGCAGGCTTTATCAATGCAATACTAAGGAAATTCATCTCGCAAGATTACACCGTTCAACTACCGAACGACAAAATAGCCGCTCTTTCCGTGCGGTATTCATTTCCCGAATTTTTCGTCAAAAAAATATTTGCCGAATACGGCGAACAAACGGCAATAGCGATTATGTCATACGACGAAACGCATAACTACGTTAGGTTTGCAAAAGAGAAAATCGGTGAAGAATATTTACAATCGAGGTGTAAATCCTTTAAATATACCCCTTTCAAAGGGCTGTACGATGCAGTCGGCTTTAAACGAGATCAAGGCTATGACGACGGCGTTTACACATTTCAATCGATAGGCTCGGTCGCTATATGCGACGTCGTTCCTAAAGGCGAAGTTTTGATCGATTGCTGTGCCGCGCCCGGCGGTAAAAGCGTACTTCTTGCCGAAAAGTTTACTTCGGTAATATCGCGCGAACTGCACGAACACAGAGCCCGCCTTATCGAAAGTTATGCTCAAAGAATGTCGGTTGGCAACATAAAAGTCGAAGTTGCAGATTCTACCGTTTTCGATAAAAATCTTGAGGGGCGCGCCGACGTAGTGTTATGCGATTGCCCTTGCAGTGGCTTCGGCGTTTTTAAAGAAAATCCCGACGTTAAACTCAATCGCTCGGCTGAAAGTCTTGCAGAGCTTACAAAAATTCAGTTATCAATACTGGAAACTTGTTCTAAATACGTAAAGCACGGCGGCTATGTCGTATATTCGACTTGCAGTATACTAAACGAGGAAAACGACGCGGTTATAAAAGCTTTTAATCCGACCGAAAAAGGCTTTGACTTTTGCGAAATTCAATCGCCGCTTAATGCGCTTAAAACGGCTTACGGATTACAGTTTTTGCCAAATATCAGCGACGGCGCCGGCTTTTACGTTTGCAAAATGATTAAACGCTAATAAATTGGAGAGGGGAATGAACGTTCTTTACGATTTAACAATAGACGAGCTTAAAACTTTGCTCGCATCTATGGGCGAGCCGTCCTTTAGAGCGGGGCAAATATATCGTAATTTCGCTAACGGCTTGTCAATTTCGGAAATGACCGACCTTCCCGATAAACTAAGAAGACGTTTGATCGAGCAATATGCCGATGCGCCTGCGCGTATAGTCGAAAAACTCGTTTCTAAAAAAGACGGCACGATAAAATATCTTTTTGGTTTATCGGACGGAAATATAGTCGAAGGCGTCGTTATGACGTATAAATACGGTAAAACGCAATGCGTATCGACTCAGGTTGGCTGTCGAATGGGGTGTCGCTTTTGCGCTTCTACCTTAAACGGTCTTATACGAAATTTGACAAAAGGCGAATTGCTTTTTACAATAGCGCTCGCCAACAAAGATTTAGGCGGCACGCTTAAAAAAAGGGTAATAACCAATTTGGTCTTGATGGGCAGCGGCGAGCCGCTCGATAATTACGACAACGTCGTCGCATTCCTAAAAGAACTCGCATTACCCGAAAATCTTAACGTAAGCCCGCGAAACGTAAGTTTATCGACTTGCGGCTTGGTGGATAATATATATAAACTTGCAAACGAAGGGCTGTCGCTCAATTTAACGATTTCACTCCATGCGACGACCGATGAAAAAAGACGGCAAATTATGCCCATTGCAAACGCATATAAAATTGCCGACGTAATATCGGCTTGTAAAAATTATTTTAACAAAACCGGCAGACGGTTCATATTTGAATACTCACTCGTCAAGGACGTAAACGACGGCGACGACGACGTAACCCGCCTTGCCGAATTGCTTAAGGGGTTGCCTTGCCACGTTAATCTTATCAGGTTGAACGAAGTAAAAGAAAGCGGCTTAAAGAAGACGGACGATAAAAGGGCGTACGGATTTTGCGAAAAGCTCAATGCTCTCGGAATTTCCGCTACCGTAAGAAGACTTATGGGGAGCGACATCGAAGGCGCTTGCGGACAGCTCCGCAATAAATATCTCGGAGGAAACAAAAATTAAAGGACAGGTTATTTGCGCACGTAACGGCGTTTATCAAGTTGAATGCAACGGCGAAGTGCTGGATTTCCATGCGCGCGGAAAAATAAAATTTGGCAAAAATGAAGTTCTTACGGGCGATTTTGTCGAAATTTCCGACGGAGCAATAACAAAGGTTTATCCACGTTTTTCACGTTTTGCTCGCCCCAACGTCGCTAACGTAGAATGCTTTATTATCGTGTTATGCGACAAACCTTCTCCCGATTATTTGATTTTGGATAAACTTCTTTTATCCGCAACCTACGCCGAGGTGGATTACGCCGTAGTGGTAAACAAAAGCGACCAAAGTAACGAATGCTATAATTATTTAACACGCGAATATCCTTTTTTAAAATATCTGTTTTGCGTTTCGGCGGAGAACGGCAACGGAATAAACGAGCTTAAAGATTTTATACATGGCAAGCTCGTCGTGTTTGCCGGGCAGTCGGCGGTCGGCAAAACTTCCTTGATTAACCGTCTAACCGATTCTAACTGTTTAACCGGCAAGCTTTCACGAAAAACCGAAAGAGGCAAACATACGACGACGTATTCGAAAATAATACGAACGGAAAGATTCTCGGTAGTCGACACTCCCGGGTTTTCCGAACTGTACGCCGACGTAAAGCCGGAGGACGTTCCGACTAATTTTCAGCCGTACGACGAGTATATTAACGATTGTAAATTTTGCGACTGCACGCATATAGACGAACCGGAATGTGCGGTGAAATCCGCAGTTGAGAGCGCTTTTTTGTCAAAAGAACGGTATGAGCGTTATAAAATTATATACAAAGAAATTTTAGCGGAGTATAAAAACAGGTATGACAAATAACAACGCAAACAATCGAGTTTTAATTGCTCCGTCTATTCTTTCAGCCGATTTTTCAACGATGGGACAGGCGGTTACTGCCGTTTCTGACGCTAAAGCCGACCTTATTCACGTCGACGTAATGGACGGCGCATTCGTTCCGAATATCACGTTCGGACCGAAAATGGTAAAAGATATCCGCAGTTATACCGCATTGCCCTTGGACGTGCACCTTATGATCGAGCATCCCGAAAGATACATCGAGCGGTTTGCCGAGTCGGGCAGCGATATACTTACCGTACACTACGAGGCTTGCGGGGATAATCTTTCATCCGTATTATGCCAAATTGCAAAGCTTGGAATTAAACGTGGAGTTGCAATAAATCCGGACGTCCCTTTTGAAAAAATACTTAACGTCGCCGACCAGTGCGAGTTAATACTTCTAATGAGCGTCTTCCCAGGCTTCGGCGGTCAAAAATTTATTTCATCCGTACTCGAAAAGATTTCGCAATGCAAAGAATACCTTTTAAAAAACAATCTCAAAGCTCAAATAGAAGTCGACGGCGGAATAAATCAATCAAACTGTCATGCCGTAGCGGCGGCGGGTGCTGACATTCTAGTTGCCGGAAGCGCGGTTTTTGGTTCAAACGATTACGCAATAGCCATCGAATCGTTAAAACATCCGCACGTTACCGATTAATAAACTAAACTAAAAACCAAACCTAAACCTTTTAAACGACGATCTCATAAAATATTTTGTGAGATCTTTTTTCATGCTGAAAAACAATATAATCGAAGCCTTTTTAGGTAAAGGCGATTTTAACGTTCAAAAAGCTAAGTCGGGTAATATAAACACCTCGTTCATCGTAGAAAAAGCAAATAATAAATACGTTATACAAAAAATCAACGGCGTAGTATTTAATAATCCGCCCGAAATGATGAAGAACGTGCTGAAAATAACAAATCATTTATCCAAAAACGGCATTCCGACTCTTACTTTTATAAAGCCCCTTTCAATTTCTTGCGATAACGACTATTTATACCGCAACTTAGATGATGATGAATATTGGCGATGCTTAGAGTTTATCGACGGAACGACCAAAAGCGACTCGAAATCATTAAAAGACACATTCGATACAGGCATTGCTTTCGGCTCGTTTATATATGACTGCTCGCCGCTAACTACCGACGACTTTTGCTATACGATAGAAAATTTTCATAATCTGCCACAAAGAATAACCGCGTTGAATAAATCGTTTGCAGAGCGAAACGAGTGCGGTGGCGAGGGGTGTGATTTATTCTTTAAACTTAAAGATTTATTAAAGCACGTCGATTTATCGCTTAGGGACGATTTGCCTGACAGAATTACGCACAACGACACGAAAATCGAAAACCTTATATTCGATTACAGCAATAATAAACTGATAGTTATTGACTTAGATACCGTTATGCCGGGTAAAATTACCGATGATTTTGGGGATGCCGCGCGCTCGGTTGCAAGCAGCGCAACCGAAAACGAGGTTGAACAAGCAAAAATTTTCTTTGATTTAAACAAATTCGATAATTTCACGCAAGGATTTTCTTTAGGGATAAACGACCTTTTAACCGATGTCGAGATCGAAAAATTAAAAAAAGCCCCTGCGTACGTAACCGCGGAGCTTGCTTGCAGATTTTTAACCGATTATTTTTTGGGTAATAAATATTTTAAAACAGAATATCCAACGCATAATCTCGTGCGCGCTTTCAACCAAACCAAACTGCTTTCGGATATTATCGAAAAGCAAGCAGAATTGGATTATACGATAAAAAAACACTTTAAAAAGTAGCCCGAAAACAGGCGAAATTTTATGAGGCAAAAAGTTAAAGAATAGCGAACTGCTAAAAACGACTATTATTTTAGTTCTTTGATAAAATCTTCAATTTTTGCCGAGCGGTTTTTCTTAATAACGCACCGCACGGAAATATATTCTTCACCGTAAACGACATGACTATTCGAGCAATAAGACAAAAGTTCTTTAAGCGTACCCGCCTTCGAATACGGCACGTTAAACTCGTAAAAGGCATATTCGCTTTTAAATGCGTCTTTTAACGCATTTTTAAGTCCGTCCAAGCCTTTTCCGTCCTTAGCCGATATAAATAGGGCGTCTTTGGGAAATTCACTATAGTCGATTACAAGGTCGCATTTATTAAAGACAATCAATCTTTTAGCCGTTGAGCCCAACTGTTCGAGCATTTTTTCTGTTGTATCAAGCTGTTCACGCCACTCGGAACGCGCATCAACGACGATTAGGTTTAAATCAGCCTCAACGGCGCTTTCTAACGTCGAAGCAAACGCCTCGATAAGGGTAGTAGGTACGTTTTTGATAAAGCCGACAGTATCGACGAGCAAAAGTGAAAAATCACCGAGATCAAGTTTGCGGCTAGTCGGATCGAGAGTTGCAAAAAGTTTATCTTCGGCTAAAACTTCGCTTCCTGTTAACGCGTTTAAAAGAGTCGATTTGCCGGCATTCGTATAGCCGACGAGAGAAACAAGCAACGTTTGGTCTTTTTCGCGCCGATTTTTTTGCAATAATCTTTTGGTTTTTAATTCGGCTAAACGGTTTTCGAGATAATCGATTCTGCGCCGAATATGCCGCCTATCAGTTTCGAGCTTGCTCTCGCCGGGACCTCGCGTTCCTATTCCTGCGCCCAAGCGCGATAAAGCCGCACCTTTACCTTTAAGCCTTGGATATAAGTAATTTAATTGCGCAAGTTCTACTTGAACTTTACCTTCGGCAGTCTTTGCGCTTAAAGCAAAAATGTCTAAAATAAGGGTAGTGCGATCGATTACGCGAATGCCGCCTAAAGCTTCCGAAAGATTAACGACTTGCGAAGGAGATAAATCACCGTCGAAAAGAACAAGGTTGCATTTTAATTCGTCGCAAGCGAGGGCGATTTCTTCGACCTTACCTCTTCCTATATAGGTAGACGGCGTAATTTTAGTTATGCGCACGCACTCGTAACCCTTGACAAAACCGCCTGCGCTTTTTACTAAAGAGATCGCTTCCTCGACAATAGGATTGGGATCTAAAGACTTATCGATTAAAGGTTCAATTATAAAAACATTTTCCATAAATGCAGATACCTTCTATGATTTTTAAGCTTTTTATGTCAAGCAAAACTCATTCGTCGTCGTTTAATTTAACTTTTTTAATTGCCTTACGGCGCATATCGTCGCTCATTGCGGCATAATGCTTTTTGGTAGTATTTACGTCGCGGTGACCTAGAAAATCAGCAACGACATATATATCTCCGGTTTCGTGATATAATAGCGTACCGAAAGTACTTCTTAGCTTATGCGGCGTAATTTTTTTAAGGGGGGTAACGATTTTGGCATATTTTTCAACGAGGATTTGAACGCTTCTAACGCTTATCCGCTTGTTACGTAGTGAGATAAACAGTGCATTTTCGTTTTTATCGAGCCCTTTGATTTTCTCGCGATAGTCAAGCCATTCAAGTAGGGCGTCGCGTACTTCGTCTGTAAAATAGAGAATGGTGCGGTTACCGCCTTTTCGAGTGACTACAAAACTGTTAGTATCGAGAAACAGATCGTCTACGTCCAAACCGACCAATTCACTTATACGGATTCCCGTTCCGAGGAATAGGGTAACGATCGCCACGTCGCGAATTTTAGTATTTTCATGATATGCTTTTTGTCTAGAGGATAAACCGTCGCCGCTTTCCGCTTCGTCGATTATAGCGACAATTTCACCACGATCGAGTCGAATAATCTCTTTATCGTGAAGCTTTGGCGTAACAACCTTTGCGGCGGTATTTGCAACGATTTTATCCTTATTAAAAAAGAATTTGAACAATGACCGCACGCTTGCAAGTTTACGCTGTTTTGCCTTTTCGTTGCACGAAAAAGATTTTCCGTCGCGGGTGTAGTGGCTTAAATAACTTAAATATAGCTCGATATCGGTGGAAGTTATTTTCTCTAAATCGGCAAGCGTAAAGGTTCGCATTGGCTTTTTTATAACTTTTTTTTCAATAAAATCGAAAAAAATACGCAAATCGACGGCGTAATTTAGCCGCGTAAGGGGCGAAGTAACGTTTTCAATCCCTATAAAGTATTCGAGACAAAAGGGGGGTAGTTCGTCAATAATGGGCGCCGCTCTTTGTATGCATTCGATTTTTCTTTTTTCCTGAAAGGTGGATTGCTTCATATAACACCTCCGTAATTACAATTTTATAGAAGGGCAACGCAGTGAATTTACAGTCAAAAGCCTCGAAGAGTACCAGCCGCGTAAACAAAAAAACTCGATAGTGAATAGGCTTATATTGATTTATAATCATTGCGTAAAAGACAACTTTTGCGAAATAAAGCTTACATTTTTTTGATTTTTTAAAAAACTGCTAAAAAATCAGAAATAATGCGGGATTTTATATATTTTTAAATTAAGCTAAATAATAAGTTTATCAATATCATTTCGCAAAAAACTTTATATTTCGCAATAATTATATATCGTTTATTTTTGTTTGTAAAGTTAATTTACCTCATATTCATAATTTTTAGTTTAAAAATAACTGCTTTTCTATTGACAAACGTATTCGTAAAATGATATAATTTCCGCATAATAGAATGATTTATGAGGGGTTTTTATGGCTGATTCTGTTGGCGGCGATATGATCAGAGGTCACATCGACTCGATAATATTGTATTCACTGCTCGATGGCGATAAAGATACAAATCAAATACGCACCGAAATTGAAAATAAAGCCGGCGGTGATTTTAAGCTTAAGCAAGGCACTTTTTATAGCGCGTTACAACGCATAACCAAGCAAGGCTTAGTCACCGATTACCGTACAACCGGAGCCGACGGCGTAAGGCGCAAATTTTTTCAGTTAACCGAAAAAGGCAAAGCCCACATCGAAAAAGGACAAACCAATTGGTCGCAGTCGCAAAGCGTTATAAACAAGCTACTCGACACGACGACCGGAGATTCCGGAGAAAAATCCGCCCCGAGTACTTCGATTGATTATAAAATTCCGTCGTTCGACACCGAAGACGATAACGTGATTGAGGATTTCGCCACTCTATCTTCAAAGGACGATAATAACGAAATTAGCGCGGCAGATTCTATTATTTACTCCGAACTCGAAGACATTGAACAGCCGTCGGATAGCGAAACCGCCGGCGCCGAAGATTCTGACGTTATGGAACTTTTGGGCGTCTTAAACGCCGAAGAAAACAAGACCGAAGAACCCGAACCGGAAGTTACCACTTACACTTATTTCGAAACCACGCCCGAGGTTAAACCAGAAGAAAAAGTCGCTATCGTTGAGCGTATCGAGCCTGAAAAAGTCGAGATTATTCCCGATAAAACCGATGATTTTCACGATTTACATGACCATTTAGAATACGAATCGATATACAACAGCGATATTTCGACCGACTCGTTTGCAAACGCTAAAGAGAACGTAGAAACACCCTTTGACAATGAACTCGACGACGACGTTTCCGATGTTATAGAAACGATTACGGCCACCGAATGTGATGAAGTCGAGCCCGATTCTGTTCGTGAAGAACCGAAAGTCGAAGAAAAAGTAGTAAGCGAACGCGCTGCAATTTCCAAACCGACCGAACCAACTACCGAATCGACCGGAATATTTAAGCAACTTACCCTCGATGATATTCCCGAATCTACCAACTCGGACAAGTCAGACGCCGAAGGAAGCGACGGCGTCGACGATTATCTATTCGCCGACGATATACCGGATCAACGCGAATATAAAGACGTTTTATCAAAAATTTTCCAAATCACCAAAGAAAATAACGAAAAACGTCGCGAAGAACCTAAATCCGAGACGGAATCGCGTATTATAGATTTTCCCCCGAAAACTGAAACCGAAATACCCGAGCCCGAACTTACCTGCGACGAACCCGAAAACAGCGTTATTGTTGACGAACTCGATTTAAACGCGCATGAGTCAGAGCGTAAAAACGAGCCCGACCGCAAAAAAGAGAAAAAAACGGGCACTTTCGATTATTCGGATATTATAGCTTTATCCGAAGCGGAAGGCTTAAAAATTTCCACGTCGGACCGAACAAACAAAAGCGAACTCGGCAGAATACTCGTTAACAAACTGAATTTCCATTCTTCACTGCTGTTTTTCATTTTAATCGCGATAGAAACACTTATCGTAGGCTTAACTATGGAAAGCGTATTGAATTTCGGCACGATGCCTTACGTAATTTTCGGCTTGATAGTTTTCATTCTGCCACTTATAAGCGGAATAATTTTCTTCATTTCGCCTAAACGCGCGATAGCTGAAATCAGAACGTTTAAAAGCGCATTTGAAACGGCTCTTATTATAACGTTGGACGCAATGATCGGTATTATAGTGCTTGCAGTCGCTTTCAACCTCGATTTCACTTCTTATCCCGATTTAGCTCGCATTGTGTTGGTTCCCATAATCATTGCGGTAAACGTTCCCATTTACGTTATTATAAGATACTCACTGTTAGACAAGCAAACGTATTATTCCTAAAACGCATTAAAGCCACGCAATCCGCGTGGCTTTTACTGTCTGTTTATCTTTCAACTACTTAAATCAATAATTTAGCCCGCCAAACAAACATTCGGCAGGCTAAAAAATCGATAATCTTAAAACCAAACGATTCCTTTATAAATTAAGCTTTATAAATCACTTCGCCGTCTCTTACGGTCATTATAACTTCGCAATCCTTAGAAAGCACGGCAAACGATGCGGATTTTCCTACGGCGATACTGCCGTAATCGTTAAATAATCCAAGATTTTTAGCGGGGTTTGCCGATGCAAAATCTACCGCATCGCAAAGATCTACGCCGCATTTATTAACGAGATTTTTAACGGCGTCGTTCATTCTTAAAACGCTACCCGCCAAAGTTCCGTCCGCAAGGCGCGCTTCGCCGCTTTTAACGTATACCGTTTGTCCGCCGAGTTCGCTTACCGTATCGCCAAGATTTTTCGCTCTCATAGCGTCGGTAATTAAAATAACCTTGTCGTGCGGCTTATTTTTAATAAGCATCTTAATAGCGGGGACGCTGACGTGAATAGTATCGCATATAATTTCGCAAGCGTAACCGTCGAGTAAAAGCGCGGCGCCGACAACGCCGACTTCACGGTGCGTATACGCGCTTTGGGCATTGTATGTGTGAGTAATGCCCGTTGCACCCCATTCTAAGGCTTGCTCGGCAGTTGCAAAATTAGCCGAGGTGTGCCCCACGTTGCCGCAAATACCGTTTTGTTTTAAATAGCCGGCAAATTCTTTGCTGCCGTCCATTTCGGGGGCAAACGTAACTATCTTTATGCTGTTGCCGGAAAGTTCGTTATAATGCTTAAATTGCTCTATAGACGGTGCGCAAATATACTTTTCGGGTTGAGCGCCTGCCTTTGATTTATTGATATACGGTCCCTCGAGATGAATACCGAAAACTTTTGCTCCGCAAGTTTTCTCTTCTTTGAAAGTCTTTACGGCGCGCATTGCCTTTTCAATATTTTCGGGGCTTTGAGTCATCGTCGTAGCGAGAAAACCAATCGTACCCTCGCAAGCAATAGACTGAGAAATGGTTTTTAATGCATCAACGGTACCATCCATTGCATCTGCGGTTGCCGAGCCGTGGATATGCTCGTCAATAAAGCCGGGAACGACGACTGCGTCTTCGGGTATATCGAAAAAATCGTTTGGAACGTCCGTTCCGATAGCCGCAATACGACCGTCCGTGCCGATCGCGAGAGAGGTTTTTACAATACCTTGACCTTCTACGTAAATTGAAGCGTTTTTAAATCCTTTCATAAATGCCTCGCAACTGTTAATAATTCTGCGTAAAGCCTATTAATCGCAATCGCAGTTTTCTTTAATTATAACACGGAGTCGAAAAAAATAAAAGGATTTACGCGCATAAAAACAAAGAGGCGTAAACTTTTTTTATTCTATTTAACTTAATTTGCTTGCGATAGACGATAAAAAGATATATAATCTATGTCGTTAGGTTACCCTCAACCTTAAGGAGCTAAATTTTGGTTGAAATATTACTTGATGTGCTGTTAGACAGCCTTAAAATATTTATATTCGTTTTTGCGTTTAATTTCCTATTTTCGTTTATCGAAAAAAAACTGTCGAAAAACAAAATAACCGTACCGCTCGGCGCCGCGTTCGGTCTTATTCCGCAATGCGGATTTTCCGTCGTTGCCGCCGAAAAATTTAATAAAAAGCAAATTAGCATGGGTACTCTTCTTGCCGTGTTTATCGCAACGAGCGACGAAGCACTCCCCGTTCTTTTTTCTAATCTCGAAAAAATCCCCGCAATACTCCCATTGCTTGCCTTAAAATTCGCAATTGCAATTGCAATCGGCTATTTGTGCGACTTGATATTTAAACCTCGCTTGGCAGAAGAACCGCAAGTGGCAGCAGCCGAGAATGAAGCCGAGCACAAAGACGAGTATTCACTTGAGCACAAAGAGCACGAACACGGCAAAACTTGCTGTTGCAACGGTCACGACCACGAAGAAGGCTTCGTTCACGAGCACGTTCTTCATCCCCTCGTGCACTCTTTGCAAACGCTTATAGTCGTTTTAATATTTAATCTCGTATTTTCAATAATAATTGCGTTGATCGGCGAAACGGTCTTGACCGAATTTATAAAATCAAACGCATACCTTTCGCCTCTTTTTTCGGTAATAATCGGGCTTATCCCCAACTGCGCTTCTTCAGTAATAATTGCAGAAATGTTCGTTACCGATAAAATTGCATTCGGTGCCTGCCTTGCAGGACTTATAGCAAACGCCGGCGTCGGTTTAACCGTCCTCTTCGGAAGAAAAAACAACGTAAAAAACGCAATCAAAGTAATTACCGTTTTAATCGGAACGGCGTTACTTTGCGGTTACGTTTGCTGCTTAATAACAGGGTTTTAAAAAACACATAAAAAAAGCCGATAGAATCGGCTTTTTTTATACTTATTATGCTTCTGCAATTCTTTTAATATAGTCCAAATAACCGAGCTCGTCGACGTCTTCTTTGGCGACTGCCGAGTATTCGCCGTCCTCTATTCCGTTTTTATATACCGTAAATCTGCCGACCAAAGCCCCTTTTTCAACGGGCGCTTTGATGTATTCATCAGGCTCGAATATGATTTTTATATCGTCCTTTGCCGAGTTTGCACAAAAAACATATACGTCCGAGCTTGGCACCGCGTTCACATAGTCTGCTTTTCCGCATGCAATTTTCGTTTGATAATCTACTGTTGCAGTCGATAAAACGCACTTAGAAGAAAAATTATCGAAGCCGTAGTCGAGTAGCGTTGACGAATCTTTAAAACGCTGTTTTCCGTTCTCTTCGCCCATTACCACCGATATCAAACGCATTGCGCCGCGTTTTGCGGTTGCCGCAAGGCAAAACCCGGCCTCACCGGTATATCCGGTTTTACCGCCGTCGCAACCGTTATAATAACGAACGAGTTTATTGGTATTCGTAAGCTGAGTTTTTCGCTCGCCCGAATGCTCTATTTCATCCAAATAAATTTTGCTGTAATCAAAGTATTTTTCGTGCCCGACAAGTGCGGAAAGCATTTTTGCAACGTCGCTCGCGGTCGAATATTGCGTAGGCTTCATAAGTCCTGTGCAATTGGAAAACAGCGTATTCTTAAGCCCCATCGTTTTCGCACGTTCGTTCATTGCCGCAACGGCAGAAGTTTCGCTTCCGTATAATCTTTCGGCTATAGCAACGCTCGAATCGTTTGCCGACGAGACGATTATACTTTTAATCAAATCACCCACGGAATATTCGCCGTTCGTCTCAAGAAAAACTTGCGAACCGCCCATTCCGCTTGCATTTGCGCTTACTCTTATTACTTCATCGAAAGATAACTCGCCTGCTTCTTCTTTTTCAAATGCAAGCACCAAAAGCATTATCTTCGTCATGCTTGCTATCGGCAGTCGGTCGTTTTCGTTTTTTGCATATATCACAGTTCCCGACGAATAATCGCACAAAAAAGCACTTTTGGCGCCGTCGCATTCGAGCTTTTCTAAGTCGAACTCTTCGTCCGCGGCTACGACTTTTGCAGAAGCCGTAAAAGCGGTTTTATTTATCCCCGAGCCGAATAATACGGCTATTGTTAGCAACGCAATAATAAATTTATTTTTCATTTTTGCCTCCGCGCATAGTATAAGCAACGATGAAAAAAATATGTTTAAAAGGAATAATTTAAAGGGCGCAAAATCAAAAGTTCAATCAAAACGCAATAAAGTGCGGCAATCAAGCAAATTGCAAGACAAATTAGATAATCTATTATTATTTCCTCGACGCATTTCATTTGTACGACTCTCTCGCCGTTCAACCTCTTTACGGAAAGCACGCAAGCAAGCGTTAAACTTGCCGCCGATAAAACCGCCGACGGTAACGTAAGAATAACCGATATTACAACGCCTGCCGCCGAATAATCGGCAATTAAATACTTAATGCATAAGACGGCAATAAACCCTCTATAACAAAGAAACAGCAAATTTATCGGAAGTGTAAAAACTGTTAAACCGCATAAAAAAGCAATAAACAATATAATTGCGTCGCAAATAAACCGCACGATTAAAGATGAGGTCGAAAAGTCGTTAAAAGCGGCGTACGACTCACCAATATTTTCAATTAAACCGTCGGGTAACTCGTAAAACAAAGCTAACACGCCCCCTAAAACAAAAGCGAAGGCGCATATTACAATGACGATTTTACAATCTTTAACCGAATTTATTATTCTGTTTATAGTGGTCGTCGGCATAAAAAAACTCTCACAAACAATTTTATGAGAGCTTTGTCCTTTATATGATTTTATAATAATAGTTTAAGCAAGCGCTTGAAGCATTTTTGCAACCGAAATACCGTAACCGCGCGTTGAATCGTTTAAGAATACATGCGTCACCGCGCCGACAAGCCGACCGTCTTGTATAATAGGACTTCCGCTCATGCCTCGCACGATCCCACCTGCTTGCTCGATTAATTTCTCGTCGGTAATTTTTATGACGAGATTTTTATTCTTTTTATCGTTTTCGTCGGTTTTAACGATTGAAATAGTGTATTTTTGCGGCGTTTCGCCCTCGATAGTGGCGTAAATTTCGGCACTGCCCGGCTTTGCCGTACCCGATGCAATTCGCTTCAAGCCCAAATATGCACTTTTGTCCGACAACTTGCCTATAAGCCCTACGGCGGTATTTGCCGACGCTTTACCCAATACTTTATTTCTCAGTATCAGCCCTTGAAGTTCGCCTGCCTGTCCGCGAACACCTTTTTCAACCGAGGTTATTTTACAGCCGTATATCAATCCGCCCGATATATTAAGTAAAGTTCCCTCCTCATCGGTTATAGGATGTCCGAGCGAACAAAATTCGCCGTTTTCTTTTACAAAAGTAACGGTGCCAAGCCCGGAAAGATAATCTCTAATCATTACGCCAAGCTTATATTTTCCGCTTAAGTCCTTTTTGGGATAAAGATTTTTAATCTGCTTCTTCCCTTCCGACAGAATTTCGGCAATAATTCCGTGTCCGTCGTAATCCTTAAGCAGTTCGTCCACGTCGTCGGCTTTATTTACCGCTTTTCCGTTAAGCGACAGTATATAATCGCCGACGGTTATACCCGAATCCTTTACAGGCACGAAAACGCCATCCTCGCAAACTACTTCGGAAAAACCCACGACAAGCACCCCTTCTCCCGATAAATCGAAGCCGAGCGGAAATCCTCCGATGAACAGTTCTCCTTCCGAAGCATAAACGCGCACAGACGACGAAAAGAAAAACAACCCGACTAAAACTATAAGTAAAATCGACCGCGCGACGTGCTTTATCTTCATTAATTCCTCCGCGTTGCTCTGCAATGCCTTTCGTATTATGAGCAAAAACGGGCGTATAATACTAACGAAGCAAAAATAAAAGCCTGCAAAATTCGCAGACTTTAAAGCATTATTCGGTTATTATTCGTTTTTAGGCAAACCGGTGATATCGTTTAGCGTATCGTATATCGCATTGTTTTCAAGACGTATGGCAACGAACAAAGAAATTACCGAGCACAATATCTTTAAAAACAACTCAAAATATCCGATTGTCGTCGGGAATACCGTCAAAATATGCAAAATAATTACAAGAACGAGCAAAAGATAGACGGAAAACGACGATTCGTTCTTGCGCTTACCCAAAACTCTTGTCATCGATACGACGGTGCCCATAACTATAGACCAACAGCAAAGCAAAAACGGAAAACAAGCCGCATCCCAAAAGAGTAAATCCAAAATTGCGACAAAACTTTCTTCCATATACGGCGAATAGTCGATTATCGCTTGTCCGATATAGTTTTCCTGTCCGGGAATAATAATCTCTACCGAATGGAAAAGCCCCGAATAGGTCGCAAACAAAGCGCTCATAAAGGCGTAGCCCATGCCGACGCAAACGGCTAAAAGAATATTAGTCGCAATATCCGTCAAATTATAAAGCCTTGACAAGAATGCTAAAAAGATAGTTTCTCCCAAGCCCCAAAGAATAGGCACGATGAATATGTCTATCGTATCTTTATAAATGGATTCAAGCAGCAAGGTGTCCGATATACCTTCGATAACGATATACAGCACTATACCGAAAACGAACGCGAAAAGCATTTGGAAAATTGTTATATTCCGCCTGAAATTCAATTCGTAGTGAAAAGTTATAAACAAAAGCGGCAGCGCCAGCGCAATGAAAAATAGCAATAGCGGCACGTAAATCTTATCGTCTACAAGCTTTCCGCAGAGGTACATAAAAAGCGCAAAAAAGAAGATAAATACTGCATATTTGACAGTTTTTACAGGTCGCAAAGAATAATATGCGGGGTGTTCGACGTTGCTTTTATTCGGCGTTAGCGCCATAATAATAAGCCGAAGAGCGCTGACCTTTTCTTCCCTTTTCTCTACCTTTTCTTTCGGTACGTCGATAATCGACGAAGAAACGAGATATTCGTTCCGTTCGAGATTTTCAACCTTTAATAGTTCTTCGTTGTTGTTATTTTCGATCATTCCTTATCTCCCTTGAACTCCACGAAGAAATTACTACCGTAGCCCTTTTTAGAAATTACGCCGAAGCGAAGTTTGTGATTTTCGAGTATGGTTTTAACTATAGACAACCCGAGTCCGGTACCCTTAACCGGCCTTTGGTGCGTTTCGGAAAATCTGTAATATTTTTCCCAAATTGTATCTATTTGATCGGAAGAAATACCCTTTCCGCTATCTATGATTTCAAGCAAAATAACGTCGTCGTCCTTTTTGGATAGGAACACCTTAACGGTCTTATCTTCTCCGGTATAGTTAATCGAATTGCCGATCAAGTTATAGACGACTTGTTCGATCTTTCGCTCGTCGCATTCGGTAAAACATTCGGGCTCGATCTGCTTTTCGATAACGTAGCCTTTTGCCGAAATAAAGTCGTTAAAACGGTATACTACCCTTTCGACAAGTTCGGATAAATCTACTTGAGCCAACTCGACGACGTCCGAATTATTTTGAAGCTTGGACAAATCGAGAAGGTCGTTTACAAGCATCGTAAGCCTATCCGCTTCCTCAATAATAACCTCGGTGTGCGAATCGCGTTTTTGTTTATTGTCCCCCGATATATCACGTATCATTTCGGCATAAGCCTTTATCATTGTAAGCGGTGTTTTTAAGTCGTGCGAAACGTTTGCCAAAAGGTCGCGTTGCATATTTCCCGCCTTGGAAACGCCCTCTTTAGCATAGTTGAGTGCGTCGGCAAGCTCGTTAAGCTCTTCGTAACTTTCCCCCCTAAACACGACGTCGTTGTCGCTTTCAGCCCATTTTTTAGCCGTATCCGACATTCGCTTTATAGGATCCGACAGTTTCGTTGCCATCGCCCATGCGAGGAAAAAAGACAGCACCACTACAAGACCGGTTACGATAATAAGCTGATATTGAATAACGGACATCGTTTCATTTAGCGATTCTTTATCCGAAATCAAGAACAAGCAAAATTGACCCAAGTTGTTTGTAACGTTAGAAGCATAAATACAAAATTGCGTATTCGTCGCTTCATCGGTAAAATATTTACATAAATAACCGTCTGTCAGTTCCGTTCCCGAGTTTAACGCCTTGATTACGTCGTCGAATAACGAAGAATTTTTAACGTAATCGGGACCGTTCATCGTAGGCGAAGTATTGGAAGGCAAAAAATACGAGTATGGCGATTCTACTATCCTTTGTCCCTTATCGTCGTCATATACGAGATAAGTATATATTCCCGAAGAATTGGCGTCTACCGTAGCAGTAATCCATTCGTCGACTTTGTCGTTGGTAAGCTCCACCGATCCGCAATTCATCGCTTTCGCCATTTCGGTGCCCGTTTTTTTCAAATTATCGTACCGTATACGCAGATAAAAGCTATCGAGAAAGACTATTTGAAAAACCCACAGCGAAAGTATTATAATGATTGTATACACGATGAAGTATAACCATATGAAATACCTCATCCTACGCATGTTCCCGAATTTCATTAAACTACTCCGTTAAGCTTCGAATTTATAGCCGTGACCGCGTAAAGTTATTATGAATTTTCTGTATTGCTTAAGATTGCCTCTGAGCATTTTAATATGAGTATCGATCGTGCGATCCTCGCCGACGAACTCAAACGCCCAAACGTCCTTTAAAAGAGTTTGACGAGACAATGCCTTGCCCTTGTTTTTGACCATGTAGAATAGCAATTCGTATTCCTTAGGCGTTAGTTCTGCTTTTACGCCGTCAACGTATACCGTACGAGCCTCTATATTAATTTCCAAGCCCTCGAATTTATAAAGCGAACCGCTTTTGTGCTGGGCGGCGTAACGGCGCTTTAATACCGCACCAACGCGCGCCATAACTTCTTTGGGTGAAAAAGGCTTTACGACGTAATCGTCGACTCCGAGTTCGAAACCGAAAAGTTTATCGTACTCCTCACCCCTTGCCGACAGCATGATAACGGGAACTTCGCTTGTTTTTCTTATTTCTTTTACAGCCGAAAAGCCGTCCAACTTCGGCATCATAACGTCCATAATCACGATATCGTACTTATTGTCAAGGCATTTTTGCACCGCTTCCATTCCGTTAAAAGCACAATCCACGTCATAGCCCTCGAATTCGGCATACTCGCGAAGAACCTCGATTATCTTTTCTTCATCGTCGACGATCAGTATTTTTTGTTGCATTCCGTTTTCCTCCTATAAGAGTTAATCTATAAAATTACGATTAATTTGTTAATTTTTCGGTTTTGCTTTCGCCGTTTTCAAATACTACGGTTTTGTAAGCGTTACCGCCCGACGAAATTGCGCCGGTATATTCTTCGTTAATAAACTCCAATGCGGCGTTTCCCTCGATTTGCCAAACCGTTCCCCTATAATTTTTCATCGCTTCGGCAAAATCCGTTACCCTTTCTTCGTAATGAGGACAGCACAAGCCGTCAATTTTTCCGATTCCGTCGGCTAAATGATATTTACCTCCGTCGTTGAACTCATCCGAATCGGTATACATACGCTTAAACCAGCAAATAGCGCCTGCCGATAATCCGCAAATAACAACGCCTCGGTTGTAAGCGTCGAGCACGAGATCGTAAACGCCGCTTCTCTTCCAATGTTCTAACATAAACAAGGTGTCGCCGCCGCCAATATAAATCATATCGGCTTTTTGAAATTTACCGCGTATCTTTTCGTCGTTCATTTCGCCGTAAACGGTTAAAACACAGTCGGCTTTTATATTAAATTCGCCGGTATAAGTTTTTCTGAACGAATTGAAATAGGGCATGCTATCGTGGCTTGCAGTCCCTATAAAAACGCCAATCGCACGCCTATCCCCGGCACGCTCTTTTGCAAGCGAGGCAACGTAACGGTCGATATCGAGCGTAGCCTTTTCGGCAAGCGAACCGCCCCCTATCGCAATTAGTCTTCTTTTTATATTTTCCATCAGAATTAATCCTTATGTGAACGCACGAATGATAAAATATCGTCTTTATCGTTATCGAGAGTGCCTCTCATAACTTCTTCTAATACAAGCGAAAGCATTACTCCAATTTTTTTACCCGACAAACCTTCGGCGCGCATATCGTTCCCGTCAGCCGCAAGCGTCGATATTTTATAACATTCGCCGTTATCTTCGATTGAACGAATAAAGTTCGTTAATTTTAAACATTTGTCCGTCATTTCCGCACTTTCGGCCGTAAACGCCGCTAAAAAAGCAAGAAAACCACCTTTAAACTCACCGAGATTGCTTAAAAACTTTTTTGCCGTATAGCGTTCGATCGTACAAGTATTTTCGAAAACGGCAGCCTGCTCGAAAAGCGTTCTGCACAGAGTATAAAAATATCTGTCGACCTTCAAACCGCAAAGCATATCGTTTAAAGCGGTAACGTTTTTATTAAGATAAATATACATAAAAGCCGCAAAACGAACCTTAGCGGATGCTTCCACACGATCGGCAAGCCTTAACGCTCTATCATACAAATCACCGCTTAAACATTCGACGTTTAAAGCGACCGATAAAACGTCGGCAAAACCCGAAACGGACTTATAAAGATATTTCCCGGCAAAAATCTTCAAAAGTTCGGAATATATTCTTTCCTTAGACAAACCGCTTATAAGCAAGCGGCAAGTCTTCATTGCCTCGGCGGTTTTCTTTTCGCAGTCAAAGCCGAATTCAGAGCAAAACCGGAGCCCTCTTAATATGCGCAAAGAGTCTTCCTTAAACCTAAGCACCGGCTCCCCAACGGCACGAATCAAACGATTACGCGTATCGTAATATCCGTTAAAATTATCGATTAAACCTTGCTTTTTAGAAAAAGCCATGGCATTACAAGTAAAATCGCGGCGCTTTAAATCCTCACAAAGGTCTGAACAAAAAAGAACGTTATCGGGATGTCTGTTATCCGAATATTTTCCGTCGTACCTAAAGGTAGTTATCTCGTAAAAGGAGCCGCACGAATACACCGAAACGGTGCCGTGTTTAAGACCTGTATCGAGAACGTATGAATCCGAAAAAATTTTTTTAACCTCGTCAGGCGGCGCGGACGTCGTAATATCGTAATCGCTTATCGGAACACACAATATGGTATTCCTTATACAGCCGCCGACAAAATACGCCTCGTAGCCGCATTCGGTCAGTCTATCTATAATAAGCTCGCCGCCCCTATCTTCAATCGATATTTCTATAATTTCAGACATAAGCGCCTCCGCTTTTTTATTTGCCTACGCAAAACTTGGCAAATATCTCGTCGATTATTTTTTCGCTTGCGGTCGTTCCTGTGATTTCGCCTAAGTGCTCCCAACACGCCTTAATGTCGTAAGCAATTAATTCTATCGGTTCGAAACCTATCGAACGTATGGCGTTCTCTAAGCATTTTAGTCCGTCGCATAAAGCGTAATAATGTCTTTTCTCGGTCACGTATTCGCCGTCAGTTCTAACGCCGCCCGCTCCGAGTCTATATATTTCTTCTTTTAACTCGTCAAGATTATATCCGCTTAAGCAAGATATCGGAAAAAATCTATCGTCGTTTGAATCACAGATATCCGTTTTATTTCTAACGAGCAAATATTTTTTATCGTTAATTTCGGATATAAACCGCTCGACGTCGACTGTATTTTCCGTGCCGTCGGTAACGTAAAGCAACAAATCGGCGCCGTCAATTAGCGCCTTGGATCTCTCTATTCCGAGAAGTTCCACCGGATCGTTTGTTTCTCGTATGCCCGCGGTATCGTAAATCGAAAATTTTACGCCCTTTATAAATAAAACGCCTTCTACGACGTCCCTTGTAGTTCCCGCGACGTCGGTAACGATTGCCCTCTGCTCGCCTGTCAGTGCGTTAAGCAAAGAACTTTTGCCGGTATTAGTCTTTCCCACAAGCGCAACTTTAACTCCACCGACGATTACTTTACCCGACGAATAAGACGAAATAAGTTTTTTAAGTTCAGCGGCGGCGCTAATAAGTTTAACTTTAATTTCTTCGCCGTCGTCAGTTATTAATCCCTCTTCGGGATAATCGATATTGGCGTCGATCCCGGCAAGCACGTCGGTCAAAATATCTTGAACTGATTCTATACGAGCCTTTAATTTTTCTTTAAAAAGATAAAATCCGGACTTTATTTGAGCAACGCTCTCGCTGTTAATCATGTCGATTAATCCTTCGCAAGAGGAAAGTGAAAGTTTACCGTTTAAAAAAGCCCTTTTAGTAAATTCGCCGTTGGTAGCGGGGCGCGCTCCGCATTCAAAAGTACGCTCCAAAATTCCGTGCGCAATCGCTTCGCCGCCGTGACAATGCAGTTCGACGACGTTTTCGCCCGTAAAACTTTTCGGCGCCTTGAAAAACACGCACATCCCCTTGTCGGTAAACTCGCGAGCGTCAATCTCGCCGACGTACATTCTATACGGCTGAAAATCGTCCACGGCAGTCGCGCCGTACGGTCTAAACATTTTTTTCGCAACGGATAAAGCGTCTTCTCCGCTTATACGAATTATTGCAACGCCGCCCGTTCCCGGTGCGGTTGAAATAGCGGAAATACACTCCATATCAAGCTCCTAATACTCGTCAAAAGGATTTTCGTCTTTTTTTTCGTCCTCGTGCTCATGCAAAAAAGGATTACTTCGTGTTTCGTAAGGATTAGTAAACGGATCGTACGATTGACCGAACCGCTCAGCCATTTTGCGCTTATAATATTCGTCGTAACTTGCATACGGCGTTCTTTTGCGCAAAACGAAAAGCAAAACGGAGTATACCGGCTGAATAAGACTTAGAAAAGAAAATAACATACGCTTATTGGGAGCATACTTGCCAAAAAAAGCAAGGCACAACGATACGAATGCGCACAGGTATACAAGGTTGAGAATCGAACTAAGATAGGTGTAAAGATGATAGGTTATAAGATTAAACATTGCTGCAGACGGCATGAAATAATACACAACGCCCGCAACCAACTGCAATCCTACGAGAAAATGCTCGCCGAATAGAAATATAGCCGCAAAAGTACCTATGTTCTTTGCTGTAAAGCCCATCATGCGAACAGGTCCTGCAAGTTCGCCTAATACATGATAATTAAAGTACGGCAACGCTCCGAGCCACCATTTTTTTATACCTTTGCGCTTAGCCATAATGCATATGCCCACCGCTCTAAATGCATAAAAAAGAAGATATACGCTCGCCGAAACGATTAGCGAAGCCGCTATCGCCCTTATCGCTTGATCGTCAGTCATGCCGCCGGTAAGCATAAGCATCTCGTACATGCCGCGTAAATATTCAGCTATAATTGAAATTAATGACGGATTTTCCATTATTATTGCTCTCCGAATTATAATAATTCGGCAAAATCGACCTAACCCCTTTCCTTATTATTGCGCCGCCGTTTAGTTCAACGCTTAATACGCGCGCGCAAAATACAATCTCTTTTTGGCGGGTTTTCCGCATATCGGGCAAACCTCGCCTTCGCACTCTTCCTCGATTATAACCCTCGAAGTAGCCTGAGCGTATTCCTTGACTTTATCCTCGCACTCACGCTCACCGCACCAATAACTGCGTACGAATTTACCTTCGTCACAAATGCGGCGTATATCATCGAGAGAATTTGCATCCTCAATGCGCATATCGCGATTTTTTCTCGATTTTTCGAGCATGTTTGTTTGGATTTCGGCAAGAAGAGAAGGAATGCGGTCAAGGTCGCTAAGCGATAAAACGGTTTTTTCGTTTGTATCGCGACGAACGAGTACGCACTGACCGTTTTCGATATCGCGAGGACCGATTTCGATCCTCAAGGGAACACCCTTCATTTCCCATTCGTTAAACTTCCAACCGGGACTCATATCGCGCGAATCGAGCTTAACCCTTACGCCGAGTTTGCTTATCGTTTGAGTAATTTCCTCGGATTTTTCGGTAACGCCGGGCTTATGCGCGGCAACGGGAACAACGACGAGCTGTACGGGTGCAACGACAGGCGGCAAAACCAAACCGCGCTCGTCGCCGTGTGCCATGATTATTGCACCGATAAGTCTTGTCGATACCCCCCAAGATGTGGAATAAGGATGCTTTAGAACGCCTTCCTTAGAAAGATATTTCATATCGAAGGCTTTAGCGAAATTTTGACCTAAATAATGTGACGTACCGGCTTGCAAGCTCTTTCCGTCAAGCATCATCGCTTCCATTCCGTACGTTTCGAGCGCGCCCGCAAATTTTTCCTTGTCGGTTTTTCGCCCGCAAAGTACGGGAATTGCAAGACAATTCTCGGCAAATTCTTTATATACGTCGAGCATATGCATAGTCATCTCGCGCGCTTCTTCTTCGGTTTCGTGCGCGGTATGCCCTTCTTGCCACAAAAATTCGCTCGTACGGAGGAAGGGACGAGTGGTCTTTTCCCATCTGACGACGTTGCACCACTGATTCATTTTTATAGGCAAATCCCTGTAACTTTGCATCCACTTTGCAAACATATTACAGATTATAGTTTCACTCGTGGGTCTTACGACGAGCTTTTCTTGCAAATCTTGACCGCCGGCATACGTAACTACCGCAACCTCGGGTGCGAAGCCCTCGACGTGCTCTGCTTCCTTTTTAAGATAGCTTTCGGGAATAAACATAGGAAAATAAGCGTTTTCCACACCGCAAGCCGCAAAACGAGCGTTAAGCTCTCTCTGTATATTTTCCCAAATAGCGTAACCGTAAGGACGAATAACCATTGTGCCCTTGACGGGACCGTAATCGACGAGTTCGGTTTTTAAAACCACGTCGGTAAACCACTGCGGAAAATTTTCGTGCATGTCGGTTATTTCTTTAACGAATTTTTTAGTGTTGTCGTTGCCAGCCATAGCGTAACCTCTATTAAACATAAATGTATTTCATATTATATACTCAAAAATCTTTTTTGTAAAGCAATTATTAACGCGGTTAGGATTTTAAACTTCCACTTTAAAGCAACCACTAACCCAAAAACGCAAAAAAAGTGTGAATGAAAAATACTATTATCCACAATCTGTACACGATTAAACATCATTAAAGACAAAACACGAAAACTTAGTTATAAAAACCTACTTACTAAATAACAAAATGCGGCTTTATGCCGCTTGCAAATAAAAACGCCGTATGTTATACTTAAAAAAAAACGGAGATATGCTATGACCGACAAGAACTTAATCGTAAACGCAGTGCGAATGCTCTCTGTGGACGCAATTGAAAAGGCAAATTCCGGGCACCCGGGCTTGCCGCTCGGAGCAGCACCTATCGCTTGCGAACTTTATTTGGATTATTTGAACTTTAATCCGGCAAACCCGAGCTTTTTTAACCGCGACAGGTTCGTTTTGTCCGCAGGGCACGGTTCTGCAATGCTTTATTCAATTCTTCATCTTTTCGGTTACGACCTTTCCGTTGACGATTTAAAGAATTTTAGGCAAAAGGGAAGCATTACGAGCGGACACCCCGAGTACGGCGTTGCGCCCGGCGTGGAAATAACAACCGGTCCGTTAGGTCAAGGCATAGCAAACGCCGTAGGTATGGCTATCGCCGAAAAACATCTTGCCGCATGCTATAACCGTCCGGGATACGACGTCGTCGACCACTACGTTTACGCGCTTTGCGGCGACGGCTGTATGCAGGAAGGCATCGAATACGAGGCGGCTTCGCTTGCGGGCACGCTCGAATTATCCAAACTTATCGTTCTTTACGATAAAAACGATATAACCATCGAAGGCAGCACTTCGCTTGCTTTTACCGAAGACGTTGGAGCGAGACATAAAGCACAAGGCTGGAACGTTATTGACGTCAAGGACGGCAATGACCTTACCGCTATCGGCCGAGCGATTTCTAAGGCGAAAAAGCAAAACAAGCCCACACTTATCATTTGCCACACCGTCATTGGCTATGGCTCTCCCCTTCAAGGGAGCGCAAAAGTTCACGGTAGCCCCTTAGGCAGTGAAAATATCGCGCTCTTGCGCAAAGAACTTGGCTGGAATTACCCGCCGTTTGAACTTCCGGACGAGGCAACCGCCCTTAAGCGCAAATATTTGGCAAGAGGCAAAAAAATCGAGAAAAAATGGAATGATCTTTTCACAAATTATGCTAAAGAATACCCCGATCTTGCCGCACGCTTTGCCGATTCCGTAAACGGAGTTTATAAAATCGACGACGTTCAAACCCTTTTCGGTTTCAACAAACCCGAAGCGACGCGTAGCACCGGAAGCACCGTTTTAAACGTCCTTGCCGACCGCATTCCTTCTTTATTCGGAGGAAGCGCAGACCTCGGTCCGTCAAATAAGACGATAATGAAAAACCGCGAATATTTCTCGGCAAAAACGCCCGAGGGCTCGAACGTTCACTTTGGAATACGCGAACACGCAATGTCGGCGATTTGCAACGGTATTGCCGCACACGGGGGACTATTGCCCTACTGCTCGACATTTTTCGTTTTCAGCGATTATATGAAAAACGCGATTCGGCTATCGGCACTTATGAAACTTCGCGTTATATACATTTTCACGCACGACAGCATCGGCGTTGGCGAGGACGGTCCTACGCACCAACCGATTGAACAGCTTGCGGCACTCAGAACAATCCCCGGCCTCAACGTAATACGCCCTGCCGACGGAAACGAAACGATTTACGCCTTTATTTCGGCATTAAACTTCGACGGACCTACCGCAATCGTTTTAACAAGACAGAATTTACCGCAATGCACAAGCCTTGACGGTCAAGCTATTAAAGGCGGCTACGTGATTTCTAAGGGCGCAAAGGAAACAGCCGACTGCTTAATCGTTTCAAACGGCTCCGAACTCAACGTTTGCTTGCAAGCACAAAAGCTTTTGGCTGAGCAACATGCCGTTTCGGCAAACGTAGTTTCTATGCCCTCGATAGAAATTTTCCAAAGACAATCGGAGGAATATAAGAACACCGTCTTACCCGAAGGAATTGCTCGCGTATGCGTCGAAGCCGCGTCATCTCTTCCGTGGTATCAATTTATCGGCGAAAAAGGAACGGTTATCGGAATCGATAAATTCGGTGAATCGGCAAAAGCCGAAATTCTTTTTGAAGATTACGGCTTTACGCCAGAAAACGTTTGCAAGCAGGTGCTTAAACTTGTAAAACGGTAAACGACATAATAAAATGAATAAAGCACGCCTTGCGTTGACCGCTTTTGTCAATCACGGCGTGCTTTTGCTTAGCCATTAATGCATTCAAGCTAAAAGTTTATCAACCGATTTTACGCTTGCTTTTCTTTTGCAATCGTTATCAAATAACGCAATTACATGCAATATAACACGCTATATTACGGGCAAAAATTGCGCTTTTTATCTTATTTTTGTGTTGCACGACAATTTATCTATTTATATGATTGCATATTCACCAAACTTATTTTTAATGAATTATTGTTAATTATCATTGGTTCGGTGAATTATTGTTTATCGAAATATTAAAGCAAAAAAAATAAAACTCCGAAAAAATCGGAGTTTCATTTCAGTTAATAGTTCCTTTACCCTTTTTAAAAGGTAAATAAGATTCTTCGTTAGGGATATCGGGTTCATCGACGTTGTCTATTTCGATTTTTTCAACACGGTCTGCGTCGACGTCGTATTTTTTGCGCATGTCTGCAACGATCTGCGAAAAAGAATACAAAATTTCTTCCAACCCTTTTCGGAAATACTTCTTAACGTCCTCCCTAACATCTTTAAGTTCACTCTCGTTTTGTTTGAGCATTACGCTTATTTTTTCTTCGTTAGCAGATATATCGTACTGAACGTGCTTTATAAGCGAAACCAAATCGGGATAATCGTCTTCGAGATAATCCATAATCCTGTCAAGCAACTCGTAAACTATTTCGGCTTTGTTATTCTTATCTTTTTTATCCTTTTCCTCGTTATCGGACAACGCCGATATCTTCATAACGAGTTCTCGCCCTTCGCCCTGCGCTGCATATTCGAAAGCGACGTTAATAAGATCTTTATATTTTTCGGCAAAACGCCGCCCTTCCTCAAGTGCCAAAGTATACTCTTCACCGAGAACGTCCTCGTAAAGCGAAACCATTTTCGCTTTAGATTTATCTGCCAAAGCCTTGATTTGTTTTTTGCATTCTTCCCTTATTTTTTTAAGCTCGAGGTTGTATAAGTTAAGATTTTCTTCTTTGCTCATAAAGACTACCAAAATACTATAGATTACCCGAACAAAACCGAAGTCATTACGCTTACGCTGCCAATAATTCGCTCAACCGCCAAATAAGCAGACGTTAAAACGAATAACGCAACCAAGCACACAACAAGCTTTCCGTATTTTTTCATAGTTCCTCCGTAAAAATATGTAGGAACATAAGAAAATACAAAAGCTAAAAATCCGTTAAGTTACGAGGCTTTGTTTATTAAAGATTTTTCAAATATTCAATTTCGGCACGCGAAAGAGGTCTACATTTACCGCGATCGATGCCAGAAAGCGAAAGATCGCCGATTTTAATTCGCTTTAAAAATACTACTTCTTTTCCTATACTTTCAAACATGCGCCTGACTTGGCGGTTGCGCCCCTCGGTTATAGTTACCGAAAACTTAGAAAATTTATCATCGGCTGAAACAAGGCGAACGGTTGCTTTGTTCGTAACTTTTCCGTCGAGCTCGACCCCGGCGCGAAGCTTTGCCAATGCAGATTCGGGAACGCTTCCCTCAACCCTAACCAAATAGGTCTTGGGTATTTCGTGGCGCGGATGAGTTAAACGATTTATAAGCTCGCCGTCGTTTGTGAACAAAAGTAAGCCTTCACTATCGTAGTCGAGCCTACCTACGGGCACCACGCGAGTGGACAACTTAGGCAAAAGTTCCATAACGGTTTTTCTGCCCTTGTCGTCTTTAACCGTGCAAACGTAACCCTTTGGCTTATTCATAATAAAATAAAGATTTTTTACCGTAGCAAGAGTTACCCTTTTACCTTCAACCGCAACGTAGTCCTTTTCTTCAACGTCCTGCCCGAGTTTGCAAGGTCTTCCGTTGACCGTAACTTTTCCGCTCGCAATGAGAGAATCGCAATATCTGCGGCTTCCTACGCCGCAACCTTCCAAATACTTGTTAATACGCATGTCGTCACTTGTCCGATTTATAAAATAATTCTATGCAATAATATTATATATTTTTCGGCTAAAAAGCAACTGATTTTGAAGATAAAATTCAATTCTTCCCATTTCCGTTCCCGATTTCACGGGAAAATCACCGTTATAGGTCAAAAAAAATTTTTGCGTAACGCTTGCTTTTTCATCAGCCGTAAGAGGATAAAAAACGTCCTCTTGCACGTAGCACGGCAAACTTTTTCCGTTACGCTCGTAAAAACAAACGGGAACTCCCTTAGAATGAAGAAGAGTATGATCAAATTTTTCATATCCGTCGTTAAAAAGTCCTTCGGTAACCTCGTAAGTCGACGGACAGTCGAGCACGATACATATAAGCCTAAAACCGTCCTTAACTGCCGACGATGCCAAACATCTTCCGGATTTTTTAGTGTACCCGGTTTTTATTCCTTCGGCATAAGGATAGCGATATATAAGTTTATTTTTATTTATTAATTCGCGCTTCGATTCGCCTTCGCCGACAATGATTTTTTTCGTTCCGACAACGCGCGCAAATTCTTCGTTTTTCATGCAATACGCGCAAAGCAACGCCATATCGTGCGCTGTGGAAAAATGTTCGTCCTCATCAAGTCCGTGCGGATTTACAAAGCAAGTATTAGTTGCGCCCGACTTTAAAGCAATATCGTTCATTACCTTAATGAAAGGCAATTTCCGATCGCGCGAATAACCGCATAGTGCCGTTGCAGCGTCGTTTCCCGAACGCAGCATAAGACCGTATAACAAATCGCTCACGGTTAATTTCTCGTTTTCACGCAAGTAAATACTCGAGCCTTCGATACCCGTCCACTCGTTTTTAATACATACTTCGTCGGTTAAATCCAAAAGTTCGATTGCCGTTATGCAAGTGGCGATTTTAGTAAGGCTTGCTATCCGTTTTTTTGCGTCGGCATTTTTTTCAAACAATATTCTGCCGCTTTCACCATCGATTAGAATATAACTTGTTTCAGAGGAGTAATTAGCTCCCATGCCTAACATAATAATTATAAGAATTAGGCATATAATCAATGATTTTTTAATCTTTTTCATTTTTTATAATATCCAATAAATGACCTAAAAAAGTAAACATGCCGTCATCCAAGTTTATCACCGATAACCCTTTTCCGTTGTTAACGACGGCATAACGCGGAAAGGAATTTTTTATAGCAACCGCCCCGCCCGCCGTCTTTTTTCCATCCGCCGAAAGCCTTTTAATTTTACCGTAATCTCCGTATGCATCGAGAGTCATAGTAAACACCGAATTAATCGGCACGACGAAACCGCCATTTCCGTCCTCGATTTTTTCGCCGCATACGGTTTCGCAGCAACAATTATTAATCACGTCGGTTAAAACCTTTTTAACTTTTTTCTTTTCTTCCATAATTCAACCGCCTTATAGATAAAAAAACGAGTAACAATATTTGCGAGCGTAAACAGATTAAACGCAACCCCAAACCTCAACGCCAACGCACAATCGGAACAACACTCAATTAAAAGCAAGTCGCTTTTTATTGCCGAGTACGGCAAATTATTACCCGCAACAAGGCAAGTAACAACCGAAAGAGGATAAAAAGAACAAACGGCTTGCGCGATTTTAGACCGTTCGCCTATTACGCTAACCGCCGAAAACTCTGTTAAAATTATCCCTTTAAAGCTTATAAGTCCTTTATTTTTCTTTAAATAATCGTATAAATCTAAAATAATAGCCTTATTATCGCTAATATGCAAATAGAGTTTTACGCCCTTATTGTTAAGGTAACCGCCCCAAAAAGGGAGACCATAAAACGATAAAGAAAAATAAAGTTTTTTTTGAGAAACGACTGCGCTTACTTTTAGGTATAAGGGGAAAAGTAAAATTGTATTAGTTATAAAAAAGAACCATATCCCCCGCATACAATTAGTCTTATTCTACAAATTAAAAATATACATAGAAAATAAAAAAGAAAGGCATTTCTGCCTTTCCAATAAACTATGTCCGTAGATTATTCTACTTTAGTAACGTCTTCGCCGACTAAGAAATCGGGAAGTTCTTCTTCTAAATCGTCAAGATCGAAATCGTCTTCACCTTGCTCGATTCCTTCCTCGGTCTCGCCAAGCGCGCCTACGCCGCCGTCTTGACCGCCAATACCGCCTCCGACGTCACCGTTTTCGCCGTCCGTATCGGATATATCGGCGTTCCGGTTGGCGTACTCCGGATCGGTGCTCTCGTCGTAAGTATCTTTTTCAAATAAATAGTCGCCCTTTTTGTTTACGGTAATCGCCGCTAAAAGCGTATCGTAATCGGGCAATTCGTCGAGCGAAGAAATCTGAAATCGTTTTAAAAACTCGTCTGTCGTCCCGAAAAGGACAGGGCGTCCTATAGCATCTTTTCTGCCGACGACCTCGATTATTCCAAGTTTTAAAAGCGTTTGAATAGCGTATTCGCTGTCGACTCCGCGGATTTCCTCCAAGTCGAGCCTCGTTACCGGCTGTTTATACGCAATAATAGCAGCCGACTCCAAAAGCGTTTTAGACAACGCCTTTTCCCTTATGGGATTAAGCACGGACGCAACCGCTTCGGCATTGTCGGGATTGGACGAAAACTGAAGTTTTTTATTAAAAATCAAAAGATTAATTCCGCTCGAACCGTCGTATTTGGTCTGAAGCGTTTTTGCCGCATCGAGAACCTGTTTTTCCGTTACTTCAAGCTTTTCGGCAATATCTTTTGCCGAAATTGCCGTACCCGAAACAAAAACAACAGATTCAATTATACTCGCTAAGGTCGCCGAAGTCGCCAAGACTATCCCCTCCTCTTTCATCGTTAAGCAAGACCATAATTTCTTCGAAAACACCGCCTTGTTCAACCTTTATAAATTGTCTTTTTAAAAGTTCCAATACTGCCTGAAAAGTAGTGATAATTTCCGCTTTAGAAGCACCGTAACGGAACAGTTCGTAAAAACTACATTCCTTTGCATCGAGAATTTTTTCCTGAATAGCAGTCATTTTATCTTTTACGGTAAAAACCTCTTTGGGGATTTCCTTTTTGGCGTAAATCTCCTTGTCGAGTTCCACTCGCGAAAGTAAATCGGAAAGAGCCTTGACGAGTTTTTCAACGCTAAAGCAGTTAAAAACAACTCTGGTTTCTCGTGCGGTAGGCTCCGGCTCTTTATAAAACCGATTGACGTTCTCAATCTCCTTGAGTTTTACGCTCATCTCCTGAAAGAGTTTGAGTTCTTCAAGCCTACGCAAAAGCGTTTGACCGGGATCCTCTTCGTCTTCTTGGAAAATCTCCTCGATCTTCGGCAACAGCGCCTTGGATTTTTCGTAAAGCAAAGTCGCCGCAACGCTCAAATACTCGCCGCGCATTTCAATAGTCAATTCGGTATGTTCGTCGAGGTATTGCATAAATTGCTCGGTAACCTCGGATAGAAATATATCCTTAATTTCAATACGCGCTTGCTTCACTAAATAAAGCAGCAAATCAAGCGGCCCGGTAAAGTCACCCGCACGCGTATCGTAATCGAATATCGTTTCAAAGTTTTTTACGCTATAATCATCCATAATATAGATCTAAAATTTACACCAAATATTTTATCCCAAATAAAGCTTATGGGGTATCCGACTATTTTTACGCAAAACTCCATAAAATAGCCGAAAACGTCGAGCACAGCAAGTTGAGGTATTCTACTGCATACAGAGCTTAAAAGCATTAATGCAAGCAGTACGTAATATCCTTTTTTCTTATAATTGTAATATTTTTCGTTTTTTCTCTTCACGAACGTATCCAAAAGCCTAAATCCGTCCAACGGATATACCGGAATAAGATTGAACGCAAAGAAAGACAGGTCAAGCATAAAGCCGTACAGACAAATGTAGAACAATAATTCAACGAGCGTAGCAAGCGCCGTTCCCTTAGCAAGCGGGAATAAATATATCTCCACCGCAAGCATAAGCGGATAAAACAAAAATGCTAATATATAATTAGCCAAAACGCCGGCAATCGCAACCTGAACGCTTCCCTTTTTATAATCTTTATAATTATAAGGGTTGACGGGAACAGGCTTTGCCCAACCGAAGCCTACGATCAAAAAGCAAACAAGTCCTATAGGATCGAAATGCTTAAACGGATTGAGCGTATAACGTCCCATAGCCTTAGCCGTATCGTCGCCGTTGATGCGAGCGGCAAAAGCATGCGCGAATTCGTGTGCGGGAAGAATAAACAACAAAACGGCAAAACGCGCAAGGTAATTAATGATAGTATCCAATGCGGTACTCCTTATAACAAACCGTCGATAAAACTTCGCGCGTCAAATTCCTCGATATCGTCGATCCCTTCGCCCGTACCGACAAAAGCAACGGGAATTTCGTACTCGTAACAAAGGGATATCACAAAACCACCCTTTGCTGTTCCGTCGAGCTTGGTAAGCACGATACCGTCGATATCGCCGACGGCATCTCCGAAAGCGGAAACTTGAGAATTTACGTTTTGTCCGGTAGACGCGTCCAGCACGATAAATTTATAAAAATGTGCTTCGGGATATTCTCGGCAAGCAACGCGGTTGATCTTTTTTAGTTCTTCCATTAAGTTGGTCTTAACGTGAAGACGACCTGCCGTATCGACTATTAAAACGTCGTTGCCCTTTGCCTTCATCGACGAAACGGCGTCGAATACGACAGCCGAAGGGTCGCTCCCCTCGCCGTGAGAAATGAGCCTAACGCCTGCACGCTCCGACCAAACGGAAAGCTGCTCGGCTGCGGCGGCACGGAAGGTATCGCCGGCGGCAAGCAAAACGGATTTTTTCTTAGATTTAAAATAAGCCGCAAGCTTACCGATAGAGGTAGTTTTGCCAACACCGTTAACGCCTATAACCATTATAACGGCGGGGTATTCGATTTCGAACTCGCCTGCAACTTCGAGTTTTTTACACAGAATATCCTTGAGCGAATTCAAAACGTATTCTTTATCGTCGGTACGCTCCTTTATCATGTTATCTCTAAGCTCTTCGACGATTTCCTCGGCGGTAGCGTAAGAAACGTCGGACGAAATAAGGATATCTGTTAAATCCTCATAAAACTCGTCGCCAAGCTTATCACCCGTAAAAAGACCCGCCATTTTTTTTGACAAGCTGTCTTTTGTCTTTTTCAAGGCGTCGAATATTTTTTTAAAAAAAGCCATAAAAAACCTCGGTAGTTATCTGAATTAGTCGGCAATGTCGCCGTTGTTGGCAATATCGCTGAGTTTTACCGATATTATTTTAGAAACGCCCTTTTCTTGCATCGTAACGCCGAACAATGTATTTGCATGCTCCATAGTAACCTTTTTGTGTGTTATTACGACGAACTGCGTTTCGGAAGAGAACTTCTCCAAATATTCGGCAACTCTTTCTACGTTAGCGTCGTCCAAAGGCGCCTCGATTTCGTCGAGAACGCAGAACGGCATCGGTCTCATTCTAAGTATAGCAAACAAGATCGCAGTCGCCGTAAGAGCCTGCTCGCCACCCGAAAGAAGGGATATTTTCGTAAGTTTTTTTCCCGGCGGCTCGGCAACGATTTCAACGCCCGCCTCGAGCGGATCGTTTACGTCGGTATAATCGAGAATAAGGTCGGCGCTTCCGCCTCCGAACAATTCCTTAAATATCTTTTTAAAGTTGCCGCGAATTTGCTCGAAACCTTCGTTAAAGATTTTAAGCATTTCGTCCGTCAAGCCCTTAATAATTCCGTTAAGGTCTGCTTCTGCGGCTTCGAGATCGTTACGTTGCGTATTATATTCCTCATAACGCTCGCGCAATGCGTTAAACTCCTCGACGGCGGTCGGGTTAATCGGGCCGAGCGTTGCTATACGGCGCTTAATGCGGTTCATTTCTTGGTTGGAAAAAGCAACGTTATACTCGGGATCTTTTTCCTGTATGCACGTTTCGTACGTTAAGCCGTACTCTTCCTCGATATGCTTTTGCAAGAATTCGAGCTCGCTGTCAACGCGCGTTCTTTCCATTTTCTCCTCGTTGATTTTAGCAACGATATGAGATATTTCGGACGACAACGCTTGTTTTTTAAGATCTTCTTGCGCAATTAACATGTTAAGTTTTTCTTTGCGCGCTTTCATAGCATCACTCTCGGCGCGCAGATTGTTAAGTCCGCTACGTTCTTCGGTGCTAAGGGCTATTTTTTCGACCTCGCGTTTGTTATACTCAACCGCGGCTTCGCTTTCGGATATACGAATCTTATTCTGTTCGACAGTCTTAACCGACTCTGCACGCTCGTCGTTTAAGCGAGCAATTTCATCGGTCGTATTCTCGATTTCAGCCTTAATACGCGCGCTTTTGGTTTGAAGCTCGGTGTTTTCGGAGATGAGCAGTTCGCGCTTTTCACGCAGTTCACCGTAAAACGACTGATGCTTTAACGCGTCAGACGAAGCGCTTTCTCTCGCTTCGTTTAATTTTTCGTTGTCGATATTAATATCGGTATACGCTCTGGTAATTTCGTCGAGCCTGTCCGTTATTTGCTTTACGGATTGATCGTTAGCCGATATTTCGGCATCGACCTCGCTAAGACTCTGCTCTAAAAGTGAAACTTTTTCCTTTAAAGACGCCAATGCTTGACGTTTTTCGTTCAAACTGTCTTCCTTAGCGTTTAAATCGTCGACCATTTCGTTTACTTGCGAGAGCGATTGCTCCTTATTGGTAATAAGGGAGTTCAACTGCGCGGTTTTAGCCGACAATTCCTTTTCAACCTGCTCAAGTATTCTTTCGGTAGATAAAAGGTTAGAACTCTCCTGCCTTCTCGAGCCGCCCGTCATAGAGCCGGACGGATTAACGACGTCGCCGTCGAGCGTTACGATTTTAAAGGCAAAACGATGCCTTTTTGCAATTGCAACCGCGTTTTTAATATCATCGCAAATCAAGGTGTTTCCGAGAAGGAAACGAACGACGTTGTCGTAATATCCGTCGTATCTGACAACGTTCGAAGCAAGTCCGCAAGCGCCCGTTTCTTTAAGCGCGCTCGTTATCTCGGCACTGTCATACCTCGGCTTCATCGAAGTAACCGGCAAAAAGGTTATGCGACCGCCTCCGTTACGCTTAAGATAATCGATAAGATATTGCGCGTCGTCGGGATTATCGGTGATTACGTTATTCATCGCCCCACCCAAAACGGTAGATATCGCGACTTCGTATTTAGGCTCCGTTTTTAAAACGGATGCAACCATGCCTTTTATTCTCGAGCTGAGCGCGGGATTATTTTTCGCCGCGTTCATAAGTCCTCTAATGGAATCGGGATAACCGTTAAACGACTCGATCAAGCCTTTATATACGTTCTTTTTCGCATTGAGCGAGGCAATTTCGGAATTAATAGCGCTGATTCTATTGCTGATTTCGGCAATAAAATCGTTTGTGGATTTTACCGCGGACTCCTCGTCTTCGATATCGCTTTTCAGTTTTGCAACGTCTTTTATAAGTTGTTCGACCGAAAGCGAACAAGTTTCTTTCTCACTTGCAACGCGCCTGCGCTTTTCGGCAAGCGCCTGAATTTTTTCGAGAACTTCTTTTTGTTGTGCTGTAATAACGGAGCGCTCACCCGAAAGGGCGCCCATATTCATTTTTATACCGGCAAGCGATTCGACCGACTGCAAAACCTTATTTTGCGCGTCTTGCGCCATCGTTTCACCCTCGCTCAAAAGTCGAATTACCTTATCGAGCTCGTTCGATATTTCGGCAATGCGCTTTTCAACGAGCGCCAATTCATTCTTGCTTTTTTCGATAAACTCGTTTTTCTCCACAACGTTTTTATCTATGGTGCGAATTCTATCACGGCGTGCGGTGCAGTCGTCTTCGAGTTCTTTGATTTGCGCCAATAAATTGGATATTCTTTCGTTATACAGCGTAGAAATACCGGATTGTTTTTCCATACCGACGCTCAAGTTCAAAATACGCTCGGCAATATCGCTTATTTTTAAGTCGATTTCGGATATTTCAGCCCTATGCGATTCGTACGAACTTTGAGTTTTTAAATAATCGTCTTGGCGTGACCGCTGTTCTTCTTCGAGCCCCGCAATTCTTAAATCTATTTTTTCCTTTACGACGTGTGAATTTTCGGCTTTGTAAAGATATGAGTTTATCTCGTGATACCTAAACTCGGACGTAAGCTTTAAATACTCGCGCGTTTTCTCGGCTTTTTGCTCCATCGGCCCGAGGTCTTTTTCAAGCTCGCTCGACAAATCGATTATACGGATAATATTCTCGCGCGTTTTTTCTAGCTTACGCTCGTTTTCGATTTTTTTCTGTTTAGACGAAGCGATACCTACCGCCTCTTCGAATATAACGCGGCGATCCTCCGGCTTGGAGTTCATAATTTCGGCAATTTTACCCTGACCGATTATAGAGTAGCCACCCTTACTTACGCCGCACTCGTGCAAAAGCTCGACGATATCCTTCATTCTGCAAGGCTTTTTATTAAGAGAGTATTCGCTTTCACCGCTACGGAAAAGCTTACGCGACATACAAACCTCGGTATAATCGAGGCTGGGGAAAATTTTATTGGTATTATCGAAATATAACGAAACTTCGCAGTAAGAAAGTGATTTTCTGTCCTGCGTGCCGTTAAAAATTACGTCCTGCATCGACGATCCGCGAAGGGATTTCGCCGACTGCTCGCCAAGAACCCAGCGTATAGCGTCCGCAATATTGCTTTTTCCGCAACCGTTAGGTCCGACTATTGCGGTAATACCGTCGTTAAATAATATTTCTTGTTTATCGGCAAAACTTTTAAAGCCGATAAGTTCGATTTTGGTAAAGTCCACTTTTAACTATTCCCGCCTCTGATTATTTTTAATGCCCTACACGCCGCCGTCTGCGACGCTTCCGATTTGTTCTTGCCTTCGCCTATAGCCTTGACCCCCGCGACTTCGACTTCGTAAACGAAAGTCGGCATATGATCCGGTCCGCTCTTGGAAACGCAAGTATACTTCGGCGTTCCCGCCTTTATGCCCTGAGTGTACGTCTGCAATTCGCTTTTATAGTCGCACACCTCGTCGCTCTTATTTTCACCTAATGAGTTAGCCCCCAAAAGATTATCGGTTATAAAACGTTCGCAAGGTTCGATTCCTCCGTCCAGATAAATCGCCGCAACTATTGCCTCGAATAGATTTTCAAGAACTGAATCGGGCAACTCTTTCCCGTGCAAACTTTCTCCGACGAGCAACCTATCGCCTATCCCGATGCGCTTTATCGCACTAGATAACGGCACGGTCGAAACGAGCCTTTGCTTTTGCGAAGTCATAACGCCAGCGCTTTGCTCGGTAGAGGCACGAAAGAGTTTTTCCGAAACAATAAACCCCAATACAGAGTCGCCTAAAAATTCGAGCCTTTCGTTGTTTTTCGCCCTGTGTTCGTTTGAATACGAAGAATGAGTTAGCGCAACTTTTAAAAGGTCCTTGTTTTTAAATACGTAGCCTATCCGTTCTTCGACGAATCCAACGCTTTCTTGCATAACCTACTCCGCTATGACGTTTTCGGCAACCGCTTTCGCAATGCCTTCCGTCAAGTTACGCTCGCAAGCGGCAACCGCTTGCAAAACTGCAGCTTTAACGGCAGTATCTTTGGATGAACCGTGCGATTTAATAATAACCTTGTTTGCACCAAGGAACACTGCGCCGCCTTTTTTATTGTAATCGAGTGTGTTTTTTACCGCCCTCAACGATTTTTTCATAAGAAGAGCGCCGATTTTAGATATAAAAGAACGGTTTATTTCTTCTTTAAGCTTCCCGAAAACGGCGTCGGCAACCCCTTCCATGCTCTTTAATGCAATATTTCCCGAAAAACCGTCCGTCACAACTACGTCGCATACGCCGGATAAAATATCCCTCGCTTCTATATTGCCAATGAAATTTAATCCCGAGGATTTTTTTAAGATTTGGTGAACGGTCTTGGTCAACTCGTTGCCTTTGACGTCTTCAGTTCCGTTCGAAAGAAGAGCAACGCGCGGTTTTTCGACTCCCATAACGGAATTCATATACACACTGCCCATGAGCGCAAAATGTAAAAGGTTAACGTCCTTGCAATCGGCGTTTGCGCCGGCGTCTACCAACAGAACGTTACCTCCATTCACAGTCGGCAAAACAGGAGAAAGCGCAGGGCGAGAAACACCCTTTACACGCCCGATTTTTAATACCGTTCCGACCAACAGCGCACCGGTACTTCCGAGCGAAACCATCGCGTCCCCTTTTCCCCTAAGAACTGTGAAAGAACGAACCATTGAAGAATCCGGCTTGGTTTTTATCGCATCGGTAGGAATGTCTTCGCAAGTAATTACGTCGGGAGCATCCACTATTTCGATGCGGTCGGATAAACTTGAATAACTTGGATTTGTCTTAAGTTCTGACGATATAACCTTTTCATCGCCAACGAGTATTAGCGAAAAGGAAGCATTTTCGACTAAAGCAGCCAAAGCGCCGCTAATATTAGCACGGGGAGAATTGTCACCGCCGAAGCAATCGACAACGATCTTATACATTTAAACACCTTTTTCGAGCCGTTTGGGGGCTCGCCTATATAATAAGGAAATGACTTCAAGGTTTATAATAACATTTTTATAATTTTTTTTCAAGAAAAATTAACCGCATATACAAGTTTTATAGGCAAAGGAATAAAAAAATTATTTAAAAAAAGAAATTTTTTAAGAAATGCGAACATATGTTTGACAGCCGTGTTTTTAAGTAGTATAATGTTGAACGTAAAGAAAAAGACGTTTACTTACGACTAATCTTAAGTCTAAACTAAAGAGGTGCCGCATGACTGTTTATAAATTCGACGGAACGATGAACGGAATATTCACTTGCGTTTACCGCGCTTTATCGTCTAACGAATCCCCTATCTACCTAACACAAGAAGAACCCTCTTATGAAACGGTGATTTACGACGAGGTCAAAAAAATCGCAACGGACGAAATTGGAGTTAAAAAAATTATCTCGCTATTCGTTGGCTATACCGGCGAAGGCGTTTTGCACGACGTATATTATGCATTCAAAAGCGGCTCTTCACGCAAACATTCGATAATTTTTTCTTTCATCAAAAAAACGATCGAGCGAAGGGAAAATATAAGTCTCGACTTTACTTGCCCGGAGGCAAACCTTTTTTACGAATTAGTTAAAACGGTTTCCGACGAAGCAAACAGAGTAAAAAAATCGATTAAGTTCACTCTTAGAAAAGGCTTTTACGTCGCAAGCGTCAACCCCGATGACGACGTACTCGAACTTATCGCGGCGTACTTCGTTCAAAAATTTAACGGTCACCCTTTTATGATAATCGACTCCAAAAGAAAAATCGCCGTTTGCTTTAACGGCTTGGAAAGGCGTACTATAAAGGTCAAAAACAGTTGCTGCACGTCTGCCGAAAATAAGCCTTCTTCGCTTGAAACCGAGCGAACGCAATCTATTATATTTTCATTAAAAATTTCAGAGAACTTATCAAAAAACGCATCATAATCGAAATTGTTTATAAAATGTAATAATGTTAAAAATCGTCGTTATTATCGACGATTTTTTTGCTTTTTATGGTAGGCATAATTTTGTTTTGCACTAAACTTACAATAATCTTTTTTAATTCTTTTTACTGGACGGTTTAAAAATTAAAGCACATAAAAAGCTAAAAACAACGGCGGCAGTGATTCCTGCCGAGGCGGCTTTCATACCACCGGTCAGTGCACCGAACAAACCTTCCCTCGCCCCTTTTATCGCCCCGCTTGCTAACAAATAACCAAAGCCGCAAATAGGCACGGTCGCTCCGCTTTGAGCAAAATCTACGATATGTTCGTATAATCCGAATGCTTGCAGTAATAGTCCTGCGAGCATAAAATAGACGAGTATTTTCCCCGCTGTGATTTTAGTGTAATTAATAAGCAACTGAGCGGCTACGCATATACCGCCGCCGACACAAAATGCTTTTATATAAGTTAAAACGATTTCGGTCATATGTAAAATCTTTTTATATTCCCACCTCTATGAGATGCGCAATACCGGGGATTGTATCACCCTGCTGCGTAGAAGTCGTGGACAAAAGCGCCCCTGTCGTTACGAGAAGCACCCTCTTATAAAGCCCCTCTACCATTCTTTTGTAAATATAAGAATTAAAGACCACGGCGGAACAACCTGCGCCACTACCGCCCTGATATTCTCTTTCGTCGGCGTTATATATAAGCTCCCCGCAATCGACGTGATTTTTATCTATATTCAATCCCCTTTTCTTGACTAAATCTTTTAGTATTCTCGAGCCCAAAAGCCCGAGGTCGCCCGTAACTATCAAATCGTAACTACTCGGCTTAGTTTTAGACGTATTAAAAAAATCAAGTAAAGTATCGGCGGCGGCAGGCGCCATTGCCGCTCCCATGTTATTAGCATCCGAAACACCGTAATCAACCACTCGCCCGAGCATTGCCGAAAAAATCTTAACTTCGCCCTTTCGTCGCGATATAACATTCGCGCCCGCGCCAGTTACCGTCCACTGCGATTGAGCCGGTCTTGTCGTCCCTTGTTCAAGAGGATATCTATACTGCCGTTCAGCGGTCGAAAAATGACTACCGGTTGCACAAACGACGTTATTCGCATAACCGCCGTCGGTCAAAACTGCACCGACTATCATACTTTCAGCCATCGTCGCACAGGCGTTGTAAACGCCTAAAAACGGAAATACGAATTCACGCGCAGCAAAAGACGACGTTATTATTTGATTTAGCAAATCACCGCCGATAAAAGCACCTATTTCGTCTTCCTTAACTCCGCCTTTTTTAACCGCTTTTTCAACGACTCGAACGAGCATTTTACGCTCGGCAAGCTCAAACGAGCGTTGGTCGGCGTAATCGTCGGCAATGAACTCGTCCACGTATTCGCCGAGTTCGCCGTCTGCTTCCTTTGGGCCACAAACCGTATGCGATGAAATAATCGACGGCTTGTTTTTAAAAATCAATAATCTGCTCATTTTATAACCCGAAAATATAATAAATCAATCCGACCGCAACGCTTCCGCTCACGCCGAAAACGATAATCGGACCAGCCACGACGAACATTTTAGCCGCCATACCGTATATTACGCCTTCACGCGCAAATTCCATTGCAGGCGAAGCAACCGAATTAGCAAACCCCGTTATAGGCACGATCGAGCCGCCTCCTGCGTGCTTACCGATATTATCGTAAACGCCAACGCCGGTAAGAAGCACGCCGCAAAAAATCAGCACGACGGACGTAGCCATAGCAAGTTCGTCTCCGCTTAGGTCAAAAAGCAAAATCATAGCGTATCTTATGAATTGACCTATAATACATATGAAGCCGCCCACCAAAAACGCATTCAGCAAACTGCGTTTTTCGTTAGATTTCGGCGTTATTTCGGCAACGTATTTCAAATAAGCGTTGCTCGTCATAATACGATTTTTAGTCATTTTCTTCTTTCCTCGCTTACCTCTTTAGGAATAAAACTTTCGCGCTCGTCAATACGTCGCAACGGCTCGTACGGTGCAATATCCGATCTTTTTTTCATACTCGTATTATGCCGTTTTATAAAAAAAATATTCAAACGGCGAAGAGATTAAAAACCCTTCGCCGTTTGAATGAAGAAATGCAATTAATAGATTAAACTTCGTAAATAATCGTAACCGGTCCGCAATTTTGTTGGTCGATAGTCATATCGCCACCGAAAACTCCCTTTTTTACGGTTAAACCGTACGCTGCCAAGCCGTTACAAAAATAATCGTATAGATTATCGGCAACCTCGGGAAGTTCAGCGTTTATAAAACTCGGTCGATTGCCATGCGAAACGTCGGCAAGCAACGTAAACTGCGAAACGACGAGTATCGAGCGGTTAAGATCCAAAGCCGATAAATTCATTTTGCCCGCATCGTCGCTAAAAATCCTTAGATTAGCAATTTTTTTAGCTAAATAATCAGCTTTTTTATCATCGTCGCCGCGCGCAACGCCAAAATAAACGACGAGCCCGTCCGCAATTTCTGAAATAAGCGAACCGTCGCAATAAAGCACGGCTTTATTTACCCTTTGAACTACAGCTTTCATAATATTATCGTATAATAATTAAGCGCGTAACCCGATCAGCCATTAACGACGGCTGCAATTTCTTCGGCGCAAAGTTTGCAATCTACGCACGAACCGTCCGCCATGCACTTCACTTTAACGACTCCGCTTTCAAGCTCTCCGTCGCCTATCGTCACGACGTACTTAGCACCGATTTTGTCGGCATATTTAAACTGCGCTTTAACTCCGCGCCCCATAAGGTCGCATTCGGTGCGAACACCCAAAGCCCTTAATCCGTTACAAATCGTAAACGCAAAGCGAGCGGCGTTTTCGCCTATATTCGCAACGTAAAGATCGGTATAAGAATCGTTTTCAAAAGCAACGCCCTTGGCTTCCATAAGCATTAAAAGGCGTTCGAGTCCCATTCCGAATCCAACGCAAGGAACCTCGGGCCCGCCTAACTGCGAAACAAGCGAATCGTATCTACCGCCGCCGCACACCGTGCCTTGCGAACCGAGATCTGTCGTAACAAATTCAAAAACTGTACGAGTATAATAATCGAGTCCGCGAACGATTCTCGGATTGACGGTATATTCAAGCCCGACCGAATCGAGATACGCCTTTAAAAGGTCAAAATGCTCGTTGCACTCGTCACACAAATAATCGAGAATTTCGGGCGCGTCGGCGCATATTTCACGGCACTTATCCTCTTTACAATCGAGAATTCTTAGCGGATTGCGTTCAAACCTATCGCGGCACACCGGGCACATATCGTCGAGGTGTTCACCAAGATATTTTTTCAGCGTTTCGTTATATTTTTTACGACAAGACGGGCAACCTATGGAATTTATATTAAGTTTAACGCCCAGTCCTAAATTATTCAGCACGGAGTAAGCTATTAAAATGACTTCCGCATCGGCTTCCGCGCCCTTTGCGCCGTAATATTCAACGCCGAACTGATGATGTTCGCGAAGTCTTCCGGCTTGCGGTCTTTCATAACGGAAAACCGGCGTGACGTAATAAGCCTTTTGAGGAAGAGCGTTATTATATAATCCGTTTTCTATAAACGAACGAGCCACGCCCGCAGTCCCCTCGCATTTAAGGGTAATACTTCTTCCCGCTTTATCGTTAAAAGTATACATTTCCTTATTAACGACGTCGGTTGTGTCTCCCACTCCGCGCAAAAATAATTCGGTATGCTCAAAAGTCGGCGTTCTTATTTCCTTTAACCCGAAAAGCCCCGCCGTTTCTTTAAGCTTTTTTTCGACGAAGTGCCATTTATACGATTCGGACGGCAAAACGTCCTTTGTGCCCTTTGGTATATTGATCATTGGTTAGCTCCTTAACGCAATTAAAGAATAAATTTCTTAAGATCTTGATTTCTAACTGCCTCGGCAAGATGCTCGTCGACGTATTTTTTATCGATAATGACCTCGGTCATCGGATGATCGCCGCCCGCATTAAAGGATATATCCTCGAGCAAGCCTTCCATTACGGTGTGAAGGCGCCTTGCTCCGATATCCTCGGAACGCTCGTTAATTGCGGCGGAAAGCCCTGCAATTTCGTCAATCGCATCGTCGGTAAAAACAAGCTTAACGTTATCGACCTCGAGCAAAGTCGTATACTGCAACGTAATGGCATTCTTGGGAATTGTGAGTATATTCTTAAAATCCTCTTTTGTCAAACTCGACAGTTCAACGAGAACCGGAAAACGCCCTTGTAATTCGGGTATAAGATCTTGAACGGACGAGACATGGAAGGCGCCCGCTGCAATAAACAGAATATAGTCCGTTTTAACTACGCCGTATTTGGTTTGTACCGAACATCCCTCGACTATGGGCAAAATGTCGCGTTGAACGCCCTCACGAGAAACGTCAGGACCGCCGTTTTTATCCGACTTCCCTGCAATTTTATCGATTTCGTCGATAAAAATTATACCCTCTTGTTCGGCTCTTCTAACCCCCTCGGTAACAACGGCGTCTTCATCGATAAGTTTGTCGGCTTCCTCTTCAACGAAAAGCTTACGCGCCTCTTTTACCGTCATTTTTTTCTTTTTCTTCTTCTGCGGCATCATATCGCCGAATATCGAACCGAGGTTGATTTCCGCACCACCGGGAACAAGTTCCATAGGCTTTGGCATATCCTTGACGGTAACCTCTACGACCATGTCGTCGTAAATGCCTTCGTTTATACCGTCGAGGGCTTGATTGGGATTTATCTCTTCAACGCCTTCGGCACGCTGACTATTGAGCGCAGTGCAAACTGCATCCGATAAACGCTTGAGCGCAACTCTTTCAGCCTTGGCTCTTACTTCGGAAAAATATTCGTCGCGAACCAAACGGATAGAGCACTCAACGAGGTCTCTTATCATAGATTCGACGTCGCGCCCGACGTAACCTACTTCTGTATACTTGGTCGCTTCGACCTTAATAAAAGGCGCCTTGACGAGCTTTGCAAGTCTTCTGGCAATTTCGGTTTTACCAACGCCGGTCGGTCCTTTCATTATAATATTTTTAGGGGTTATTTCTTCCATCACGTCGAGTGGCAAGCGGCTTCTGCGGTAACGATTTCTAAGCGCAATCGCTACGGCTTTTTTCGCTTCGTCCTGACCTATGACGTATTTATCGAGTTCTTTAACGATTTGTTTAGGAGTTAAATTCATAAAACGCCTCCCTTAAATTTGCTCGACCGTAATGTGGTCGTTTGTAAAAACGCAGATTCTGCTTGCAATTCTAAGCGCTTTTTCGGCAATGGTCGCAGCATCGTAATCGGTTTCGTCAAAAAGTGCGCGAGCCGCCGCCAAGGCATAATTTCCGCCGCTTCCGATAGCGCAAACGTTGCCGTCCGGTTCGATCACCTCGCCCGTACCAGAAAGAACGAGCATCGTAGTTTTATCCGCAACGATCATCATCGCGTCGAGTTTACGCGGCATTTTGTCGTTTCGCCAAAGTTCGGCAAGTTCAACCGCGCTGCGAGTTAAATTGCCCGAATACTTATTAAGCATGCCCTCGAAACGCTCGGTGAGCGAAAAGGCATCCGACACCGAACCTGCAAAGCCGATTATCACCTTGCCACCGTAAATTCTTCTTACTTTAACCGAATTATTCTTAAAAACGACGCTTTCGCCCATCGTAACTTGACCGTCGCCGGCAATAGCCGTTTGACCGTTTCTCGAAACGGCACAAATCGTCGTTCCACGAAATTCTATACTCATGTTAATTCTCCGTAATTTTTATTCTAAAGATTGTGCAATTTTTTCTATTTCGGTAAGCGAACGCTCTGCAAGCGCGCGCTTTTTCGCTTCTTTTTGAACTCTGCCGCTACCGCAAGATATAGGTGCAAGTATGCCGAAATTAGCATTCATCGGCTGAAAATCTGCGTTTGCAGTGCTAACGTAGCAAGACAGCGCACCCATAACGGTGCGTGCATCCCATTCGATAGGCGGAACCCCCGATAATTGACGATCGAGATTAATAGCCGCGGCAAGCCCGGAAGCGGCACTTTCCACGTACCCTTCTACGCCGGTGATTTGCCCGGCAAAATAAGTAAAAGGTCTGTTTCTTAGCTTAAAATACTTATCGAGCGACTTAGGCGAATCGATGAAAGTGTTTTTATGCATTACGCCGTATCTTACGAACTCGGCGTTTTTTAACGCGGGAAACATCGAAAACACCCTTTTTTGCTCGCCAAACAATAAATTAGTCTGAAAACCGACCAAATTATACAGGGAAGCTTGAGCGTTTTCCTTGCGTAATTGCAAACACGCGTAAGGCCATCTTCCGGTTTTGGGATCGGTAAGACCCGCAGGCTTTAGCGGTCCGAATCTAAGCGTATCCCTACCGCGCGCCGCCATAACCTCGACTGGCATACACCCTTCGAATACTTTCGCGTTCTCGAAGTCATGAAGTTGCGCCCTTTTCGCGTTAATTAATTCGTCGTAAAAAGCTTCGTAAGCTTCTTTATCCATCGGGCAATTCAAATAATCGCCCTTACCCGCTTCGCCGTAGCGATCGGCGAAAAACGCGTTCTCGTAGTCAATACTCTCGGCGGTAACTATAGGCGCGGCGGCATCGAAAAAGAAGAGCGAACCCGTTTCTTTAGCAATAAAATCGCACAGCGCGCCGGTTGTCAGCGGTCCGGTAGCAACAATCGTCGGCACGGAAAAATCGATTTCCGTTACCTCCTCGCACACTACCTCGACGTTTTCCATTGCCTTAATTGACGAGGTTACGAGCGCCGCAAAGGCGTCGCGGTCGACGGCAAGCGCGTTCCCGGCAGGAATGCGAGTCTTGTCGGCGCAAGGGATCACGAGGCTTCCGAGCCGCCTCATTTCCTCCTTAAGCAATCCGCAAGCGTTTCCGTAAACGTCGTCAGACTTAAGCGAATTAGAGCAAACAAGTTCGCAAAAATCGACGTTGGAATGCGCCGGAGTAAAGGCGCGCGGCTTAATATCCGCCAAGTAAACCTTATAACCTCTTTTTGCAAGATAATAAGCCGCTTCGCATCCGGCAAGCCCGCCGCCTATAATTTTTATAGTTTTATTTATCATTTTTCAAAGAATAATCACAATCTTTTCCCGAACACTTCTTGGTCTTTCCGTCCTTAGAATAAACGAGAAATTTGCCGCATTTCGGGCAAAGCTCGCCCGTAGGCATATCCCAACTCATAAACGTACAATCGGGGTAAGACGAGCATCCGTAAAAAGTCTTTCCCGCCCTCGAGGTCATCTTGCGCGTGGGCTTGTGGCATACGGGGCAAACGCCCGCTTCTTCGGTCAAACTCTTAGTGTTTTTGCAAGCGCCGCAATAAAGATATTTGCCGAATTTGCCTTTTTTAACAACCATTGCGCCGCCGCACTTCTCGCATTTTTCGTCAGTCGTCTCTTGATCGAGAGGTTTAACGAACGAGCAAGTGGGATAATTGGGGCAAGCAAGGAATTTGCCGTATTTACCGGATTTTACAACCATTTTTGCGCCGCACTTCTCGCAAAGCACGTCGGATTCTTCAAAACTTTCGGATTTAATATTAGAGCAAGCGGGATAATTCGAACAAGCCAAATACTTGCCGTATCTGCCCGATTTTCTTATCATTTTCGCACCGCATTTCTCGCAAACGACGTCCGTTTCCTCATCGCCGTCCGAATTGGCGGTTGCAAGTTGTTCGGCAAAATGCGGATAAAAATCACCGATAATTCCGCGCCAATCCTTGCCGCCGTTCTCGATATCGTCGAGTTTATCTTCCATACCTGCGGTAAAACCGACGTCCATGATATCGGGGAAATACTTAATAAGCATATCCGTCATGTTAAACGCAATTTCGGTCGGAACGATAAAACGCCCTTCCTTAGCCGTATACTTGCGCTTAGACAATACGGATATAATCGAAGCGTAAGTCGACGGTCTGCCTATCCCCTTATCTTCCATCGCCTTGACGAGCGAAGCGTCGGTATAACGAACGGGGGGCTTTGTGAATTTTTGTTCGCCGTCAATCTTGACCGTTTTTAGAACGTCGCCCTCTTTTATGTCGGGTAAATGCTTATTCTCCGCGCCGTCCTCGTCGTCCTTACCAAAATCGTCGTAAACGACGGTAAACCCCTTAAAAGCCACGGTTTTTCCGCTCGTAGCAAACGTATAACCTGAATTTGTTACCTCGATTTTAAGCTGATCGTAAACGGCTTCAGCCATTTGCGAAGCAAGGAAACGGTCGTATATAAGCTTGTAAAGATTATAGTGATTTTTATCTAAAACACCCTTAAGGCTTTCGGGCGTAACCGAAAGATCTATCGGGCGAATAGCCTCGTGCGCATCCTGACTGTTTCCTTTGGATTTATAAAAATTGGGCTTTGCAGGTACGTATTCCCTGCCGTACTTATCTGCGATAAACGAGCGAGCCGCCGCTTGCGCATCCGTACTTACGCGAACGGAGTCCGTTCTGATATACGTTACGAGCGCCAAATGCCCGGACGGCGTTTCGATACCTTCGTAAAGATGTTGCGCAACCGACATTATCATCGGCGAACTCATATTAAGTTTATTGGAAGCGTCCTGCTGCATCGTGCTCGTAGTAAAGGGCGGCAACGCGTGCGACTTAACGACGCTTTTCTTTACCGAAGAAACGACGAAATTGCCCGAATTAAGCAATGTAATGAGTTCGTCGTTTTCAACCTTGCTCGACGGTTTATACTTCTTTCCGTTCTTTTCAACGAGAAGAGTTTTGAATTGAGGAGGCGTTGCGGCTTTAAGCGTAGCGAATACATTCCAATATTCTTGCGGATTAAATGCCTTTATTTCCTTTTCCCTATCGACGATTAATCTAAGCGTTACCGACTGAACGCGCCCTGCGGACAAACCTTCCTTAATGCGTTTACACAAAAACGGACTGAGTTTGTAACCCACCAAGCGGTCGAGAACTCGCCTTGCCTGCTGTGAATCGACGAGGTTTTGATTAATTACGCGCGGATTGGCAAGCGCGTTTAAAATTGCCTTTTCGCTTACCTCATTAAAAACTATTCTCTGCGCTTTACCCTGAAGTTTTAAAACTTCCATAAGATGCCAAGAAATAGCCTCGCCCTCGCGGTCCGGGTCGGTTGCGAGATAAACTTTGTCGGCTTTGGCGACCTTATCCGAAAGGCGTTTAATAATTTGCTTTTTATCGGCAGATATAACGTAATTGGGTTCGTAATTATTGTTTATACTAACGCCGAGCCTTTTTTCGGGCAAATCTCTTACGTGTCCCTCGCTTGCGTCAACCTTAAACTTGCCTTTAAGGTATTTTTCGATTGTTTTCGCCTTTGACGGCGACTCAACTATTATAAGCTGCATATTTACTCCGTGCGGTATACCGCTTTATATGATTTCTTATTTATAACTTTTTATTCGATACCGTTTGCAAGAATATATCCGCTAACGATTTTTTCTCGTCAAGGCAACGTATGAATTGCCGTTTTCTTTGGAAATAACGCCTTTTATTTCGAGCATCGATAAAATGGGAATAAGTTCAAACGCCTTTTTTCCCGTTTTAATACATAATTCATCGACCGTTATTTTTCCGTCTATTGCAGAAAAAACTTCGGCTTCCTTTTCGGAAAGATCGACCGCTTTACGCTCTTTAAGATTTATTCCCTCGCCGAGTGCGACGTCCTCTGCCGTTTCAACGAGAGCGGCTTTCCCGAGTTTGATTAGAAGATTGCATATTTCGCCACTCGTTTCGCCGAGCGAATAAGGATATGCGTAAATGCTTTTACTGTATGCCTCGGCGTATTTTGCCGTGTGGCGCGTGCCACTTTCCATATTACCGCTGGCAACCAATAAGCCGTCACCCAAAGCGGCGATAATCCTGTTACGAACGGGATAGCGCCAAGCCGCGGGAGCGGTTTCGGGCGGATATTCCGATATAACCAAACCGCTTTCTTCCACGTCTTCGATAAGCGAGCGATTGCTTTCGGGGTATAAATGGTCGTGTCCGTGAGCAAGTACGCTAATAACGTTTCCGCTCTTTAAGGCACCAAGTAGAGCACTACGGTCGCCGCCGAGCGCGCTCCCGGTCACAACGACTACTCCGTTTTCGGAAAGTTCTTTTGAAATGGCTTCGGTCGTTTTTAAAGCAAAGCCGAGCGTTTTTCTCGATCCGACTATAGCAAACTTTCTTTTTGCCTTAAGCAATTTGATATTGCCTTTACAATAAAGCACGAGCGGATAAAGCGGATAATTTAGAATATCGGTCGGATAACCGTCGTCGGTAAAAGCCAAAGCGGTTACGCCACGTTTTTCTAAACGAGCCGCCGCGTTTTGCGCCTGTTCGATATTAAAAGAACGACGTATGGTATTTGCCGCGGAAGCGCCCAAATTTTCTTCGATATAATTTGCCGCACCGTCCACGTCCGAAAAAATATCACCTGCGGCGCGATATAACGAGATAACAGCCGCTTTGTGTTTATATTCCAGCCCTTCGTAAGAGTCGAGAAGTATAATCGCAAGGTGATTTAAAAGCACTTTATCCATAGTTGCTCCTTAGTCGCTTAGCGTTTCGCAAAAGAAAAGTTCCTGTATCCTATCGCTTCGAGTATATGCTCGGGTAATATATTTTCTTCCAAGCTCATATCGGCTATGGTACGAGCGACTTTCAGTATTCGACTTCTGCCGCGAGCCGACAAACCGAGCGAATCGAAGGACATGCGCATAATCTGCTCGCTTTCGGGCGATAGAGCGCAATATTTTTCGAGCTGTTTCTCTTTCATTTCGGCGTTGGTTCTTATACCGTCGTCGATAAATCGTTCGCGCTGAATCATACGCGTGCGATTAACGCGCTTTCTCACCTCGACCGAAGGTTCTTCCGTTCCGTCCGCAGTAAGGTCGTCGTAAGTTACGCCGTCGACCTCGATTTGAAGGTCGATACGGTCAAGCAACGGACCGGATATTCGAGCGCGGTATTTTTCTATTTGAGAAGCAGAACATCTGCATTCGGCGTTTTTAGAACCGTAATTGCCGCAAGGGCACGGATTCATGCTTCCTACAAGCATAAAACTTGCAGGGTATTCGATCGTCGTTCTCGCTCTCGACACGGTAACGATACGATCTTCAAGCGGCTGCCTTAAGCTTTCGAGCGTACTGCGCGAATATTCGGGCATTTCATCAAGATAAAGCACTCCGTTATGAGCAAGGCTGATAACGCCCGGTTTTGCACCCGCTCCGCCGCCGATAAGCGCTATATTAGAAGCCGTATGATGCGGTGTGTAAAACGGACGAGTTCCGACAATGCCGTCTCCGTCCTTTAAAAAACCGGCGACCGAATGAATTTTAGTCGTTTCGAGCGCCTCTTCGAAACTCATGTGCGGCATAATCGAAGGAATACACCGAGCAAGCATAGTTTTTCCCGCGCCCGGCGCACCGACGAGCAGTATGTTATGGCCGCCGCTAACTGCAACCTCGAGGGCACGTTTTGCCGCCGCCTGCCCTTTTACGTATTTTAAATCGTCCGAAAATTCGGATACGGCGGACGGCTCATACGTAAGATGGGGAACCGGTTGAACCTCGAGCGTGCCCGCAAGAAGACCGATAACTTCGTTTAAACTTTTGCAAGCGTAAACCTCGGTGCCCTCGACGTACTCCGCTTCTTTGGCGTTACCCTCGGGAATAACAAATTTCGTTACTCCCAAAGCCTTTGCCGAAATAATTAGCGGCATAATCCCGTTTACCGAACGAAGTTTTCCGTCGAGAGAAAGTTCGCCTATAAAAACGTAGTCGCTTATATCGTTTTTTATAATTTCCGACGACGCCTTAACTATGCCGACTGCAATCGGCAAATCGAGGTATGCCCCTTCTTTTTTAACGTCGGCAGGCGCAAGATTTACCGTAACGACGCCCATAGGAAAATATTTTCCGCTGTTTTTTATTGCCGAGCGCACACGCTCGCGCGATTCTCTAACAGCCGCATCGGGCAAGCCGACGACGTCGAACCGAGGAAGCCCCGATCCGATATCGGTTTCAACCTCAACCTCAAAGGCGTCGAGTCCGATTATTCCCAGCCCTTTTACCTTACTTAGCATGCACCTCATCCCCCTCGTAAAAGCGTATTAAAGCATCCAACCGTATAAATAGTCGGCTATTCCGTTCGGCAAGTTAATCCCCAAAAAGCCCACGACGGAAAGAATGAAAAACAGTGCCGATATCACTATAACAGCCGTCATGATCAAGCCAAAAACCATTTTACGCTCGCTATTGCCGTATTCCTTGTACGAATAAGGAATTGCAAAAATCAAGAAAACCAACGAATACGCAAAGCGCGAATAATCCGTTCTTATTCCGAATAATAGTCCGAAAATAAAAGTCAAAACGAAAGTCACGGTTAAAAACGCGTAATCCGCTTTTAGGGTAACTTTTTCGTAAATAGTCAATTTAGTCGTATTCTTCCTTGAAAAAAGAACCCAATGCACCGCGGTAAATACGGAAAGCGCAAGCGAAATAACGACGACCGCTTTATTTGCAAATATCGCACGCGGCGCAATGCCTGCAAGTTCCTCGCTACCTAAACCTATAAGCCAGCCAAAAGCATTCGAGCCGCCGCCCGATAACGCCGAACCGATTGCCGAAAAAGCGACTGCGAAAAATCCGCTTTTAGAATAAACGACGGAATATATAGGATAGAATATTACGTAAGACAAAACCAGCCCCGCAAAAGGGATAACGATAAGGCAAAGCGTCGACCATAAAATAGTACGGACGAGTGTGCCTACGTAGCGCTCGCGAGCATACTCTCTGGCAAGCCCGGTTGCCACCGAATATTCCCTTTTCGAGACGGCAATCGGCTTAACTGCCGTAAATACGCAGATCGCAATTGCCGCAGGCAACGCAGCCAATACGAACGGATCGCAACCGAGCGCGAAAGATAGCGACAACCCACCGCCGATCAGCGGTTTATACCGATATATCGTGTACGCTTTTTCTTTGCTTGAATAATAAAGATAAAAACAGTAAAACGCCAAAAGCAGAAAGAACAACGCCGACGAAGTTACCGTCGCGACGCCGCCGATCGAAAGCCCGAGCCCGGTTAAAAGCCAAGCGACGACGGCAACGATGGCGTAGCGATAGCCGCCGAATATTTTTTCGGCAAAGAAATAGAGCAATATTGCCGTAAGTACAGAAAATATAAAAGGCATAAAGCGCACGCCGAACGGAGTGGCGCCAAATAATAGCACGCCTAAACCGTTAACTATCGCACCGAACGGAGTAATATCCGTAGAAACGTAACTTCCGTCGTACGCATAAAGGTTCGATGCAGTAAAAAGCAATTCTTCTTCTGTTGCGGACAAAACGCTCTTCGAGTCGAAAGCGAAACTCTTTTGTCCGTCGGCAACAGAGGAAAAAGTTCCGTCGTCGTCTTTTGCGGACACGAATTTTCTACCGCCGATATTATCGTAACCGCCATAGCAAACGGCTTCGATTTGTTTACCGTCTTTGTCGATAAAAATTATCTCGTCGAAATCGAAACTTTGCTTGGTCGAAAATTTTACGTATTTATTAGAAATGCCGAGATCCGATTTATTAGAAATACCGCGTTCCGATTCGAGCAAATACCAGCCGGGCGCCAAAGTCGAATTTTCACTCGGTGTAATATAAAGTTCAAATCGAGTAAAAGCAATATACGAAGTTTCTTTTATTTGTTTTTCCGAGCTGCTCACGTCGATCGTAAAAGTTATGCCGCCGCTTTTATCGGTATTATAGACGTTGCCTATTCTAACGAAGATCTTATCGACCGTTCCCTCTTTTTCAAGAATAACGCTCTCGTTTAAATATCCGTCGGTTTTATTGAAAAGAGGTTCGACCTTCCAGCTTTTACCGCTCGACTCCACCGAGCCTAACGTAAAGCACATAACAGCCACCGATATCAACAGAATTGAAACGATAGTTATAATCCTTATTGCCTTTTCTTTAGTCATTATACCTCCGACTAAACGCATTTAATAATTCTAAAACGGCAAAACCGCCGTTTACGCATCGTTCTCCTTTTTAATAATACTTTTATCCGTTAAAAATGTAAAGCGTTTTTTTGCTTCTTTTATTAATTTAATGCATAACATTATTTATATATAATAATGTTTGTAACTTTTAATCGCAATAAGTCGAATTAACGAAGTGCGTAAAACGAGGTACTGCATAAAGTTTGAAACGAAATCACCTTTTAAGTGTAATATAAAAGCCCGCCTTTTCGGCGGGCGATATTTTTACGTGAAGACGTAATGCTTTAAATTGTAAGAATAACTTACGTTGCTTGTATTAAAATTATTTTTTTCTACCTAAAAATTTACGGACGAAGAAAGGCAATTCTTTTTTTTCGGGTTCTTTCATAGAAAGTTCATCCCTCTTTTCGTCCGCGTACGGCTCGTCCGCACGAATGCGAGTAGCTTCCGCCCTTTCCACATAAGGCTCGGGAGTAGGTTCTTCAAGGCGAACAACACTTTCCCTTTGCTGCGCTTGTACGGCTTCGGCAAAAAACGGTTTTTCTTCCGGTTCGGGTTGAGTAGACTCATCATAAAGTCCTCTTTCGAGCTGTCTTTCCGGCGCTTGCGGAGCAGAATAGCGCATTTGAGAACGTTTTTCTTCGCGCTTAGCGTTATTAAAGCCGGTAGCAATTATGGTAATAACAACTTCTTCGTTAAGATCAGGGTTGACGTTTGCTCCGAAAATAATATTCGCGCCCTCGTCGATAACGTTTTGAACGAGACTTGCGCACTCGTTAACTTGTCCGATAGTGAGGTCGTTACCGCCGGTTACGTTGAGTATTGCGCCCGTTGCGCCCTCGATCGTAGTCTCGAGCATCGGACTCGAAACGGCTTGTTTGACAGCCTCGACGATTCTGTTTTCGCCCTTAGAGCGACCAACGCCCATGTGCGCCAAGCCTTGATTGTTCAAAATAGTGTGAACGTCTGCGAAGTCAAGATTGATAAGCGCGGGCGTGGAAATAAGATCGGCAATGCCGCATACGCCCTGACGGAGTGTGTCGTCCGCAAAAGAAAACGCTTCGAGAAAAGGCGTGTCGGGCGGAAGCGCCTCAAGAATTTTATCGTTAGGAATAATTATTATCGTGTCTACGTACTTAGAAAGATTAGCAATGCCCTTAACTGCGTTAGCCGAACGCTTTTTCCCTTCGAAAGAAAAAGGTTTAGTAATGCAAGCAACCGTCAAACACCCTTTTTCTTTTGCAATTTTGGCAATAACCGGTGCGGCGCCGGTGCCGGTACCGCCGCCCATACCCGCCGCAATAAACAGCAAATCGGTGTTTTCGCAAATAGCGGCGATTTCGTCCTTGCTTTCCTCTGCCGCCGCCTCGCCGAGTTCGGGTTGAGAACCCGCGCCGAGACCTTTGGTTATACGCTCGCCTATTTGTAATCTATTTTCAATGGGCGCTTTCGAAAGCATAAGCGCCTGTTTATCGGTATTAATCGCAAAAAACTCCGCGGTAGTAATTCCTTTATCTATCATACGATTAACCGCGTTGTTACCGCCGCCGCCAACGCCTATAACCTTAATTTTCGCGACTCTGATATCGCCTGAATCGTCAAACATGTTTAACCTCCGTAAAAAATAAGTCGTTGCAACCGTGTTGCTGGTTAAAAAACTTCGCCCTCGACTTTCTTCAATACTCTGTCAAGAAGGGCAAGATTAGCCGCCTTTTCGGGCGAATTCATAGAGGGCACCGGGGGTACGCAAACGTAAACGCCCGTTCCGATCCTCGAAGATAAATGCTCCTTTGCGCCGCGCATATAGCATATGCCGCCGCCGGTTAAAGCCACGGGCAAATTCCTATCGGGAACGATATTCCAGTCGGATATAAGCTGCATCACCCTACCGGATAATTCGTCCAAACAACCGCACACGGAATAATTAACCTTATCGACCGGGAATGAACGATACTCATCGTTAAGCCCCACGTTATATTTATCGCCGCTCGAAAGACTAAGCCCCAAATTGACCTTTCTTTTTAAAAGCTCGGCAAAATCGTAATCGAGATCGAACTCGTCGATAAGATTTGCCGTAATATAACCGCCGCCGTAAGAAAACGCTTTTTGGCGCAATATGCCGCCGCCGTAAGCAACAATGACGTTCGTCGTCAAATATCCGCAATCGATAAGCAAACGCGGATAATCCCTTTGATCCTCGGCAAACAAATATTGTGCTTCGGCAAGTGACTCCGAAACATAATGAATATTCTTCACTCCGACTGCCCTACACGCGCTATCCACAATAAAACTGAATTCTTTGTGACAAAGAAAGTAGGATAAATGCCCTGTAAGTCTGTAAGTACGAATACCCTCGGGATGAAGTATTCGCCTACCGTCGTCAAGTTCGAAAGAGGTCGCGGAAACGTCGGTAATAAAATAATCCGAACCGTTTCCGAGGTAAAACGCGCCGTACATTCCGCGGATATCTTTATCCGAGATTTTACGTTTATATTTATAGGCAACGGTGTGAGCCTTAGTTCTTAGCGCGGAAAATTCGCCCGGCACGCCTACGTATAAATCGGTTATGCGAGTGCGAGCACTCTTGCTCGTTTCATCGATAACCGAACTAATCGCTTGCATCACCGACGACTTAGAGAAAAATTTCCCGCCGTCGAAACCGTCGTAATCGCATTCGGAAACGCTTTTAAATATAAAAGTGCCGTTAACTCCGCGCTGTGCAATAACGCACGTTACGCGTTGCGAGCCGATTTCGAGCACGGCAACCGACTTCTTTAGCATAATTCTCCCTCCCTGCCGTTTAATTAAAAGTACCGGTTGAGTTTTTCGTATAGGTGCAAGTAACCTTGCCGTCAACCAAGGACGTTATTATACTGCCGCATATCTTCTCGCTTTCGGACAAAGTAAGATAATACTGCAAAGCGGCAACAGTTTTTTCTTCGAGTAAGGTGCTTGCATCCCAAAGTTCCAGAGTAACGCCCTCCGCGGTTTTTAACGCAATACGAACATTACCGCCTTCGGGCATGCAAACCACGGTTATACGCCTTACGTTGGGAGCTTGTCCGCCAAGCAAATTAAAGCAACGCAAAATCAAATCGTTTGTGCCGCGCGGAAAATCCACCGTCCTTTTTAAATCCAAGTCGGGCGACAAATCGCCTGCTCTGTCGATAAAGTCGATACCGATAAGCCCGCTGCTCACGCTCGGCAAGGTCTCTGAAAAACGCGTAACGAAGAACTCATCGTCGAATAAAAAGTAGCCGCTTGTTCCGTCCTTTGCACCGGCGCAATAGAATTTTTCGGTGCGCTCGCTAAGCGAAACGTACAATTCGCACGGATAGATTTTTTTTACGCCGACTACCTTTAAATATCTGTCCGAAGTGATCTCTTCCTTTACGTCGTCGACGTTAACGAAAAAGATACTTTTGCCCTTATATTTTTCGAGCAAACTTTCGACCTCTTCGGCGCTGTCTGCTCCGACCACCGAATATTCCACGGTAATATCCCTTACCGAAAAAAGCGTGTTCAGGCAAGCAAGAGCAACGACTAAAAATAAAATACAGGTGAGCGAAATAATTAGATATTTATTCTTCATGTTCTTCCTCCCCTGTAACGGCTTTTATAGCCATATCGAATTTTAGCCGATAAAATCGACTTATGAACATATTATATATGGGTTGACGAAAAATGTCAACCGTTTAGTTTGAATTATCTTTTTTTAAAATCAAAATACCCGTTAATCGACCTATAGGTTAGCGTTGTCGTATTCGGTTAGGTGTTCAACTCAAAAGCCTTGCCGCCGAGCATATTAATTTTTTCGCAAATATTTAAATACCCCCTGCATATAATTTCGGCATTCGAAATTTTCGATCTGCCCTTCGCCGCAAGCGCCGCTATGCATAGTGCGGCACCTCCCCTCAAATCGGTTGCGCTAACGTCCGCCGCCGTAAGTCCGCTTTGACCGAAAATTTCCATTCGGCATGCTCTTCCGACGGTTTTCGCTCCGAATTTTTCAAGCATATCGGCATATAAAAATCTATCGCAAAAAACTTTATCGCAAACCACGCTTTTGCCGTTCGCCAGGCAAAGCACAGCCGCCGCTTGCGGTTGCAAATCGGTCGGAAACGCCGGAAAAACGTCGGCAGTTACGCATTGTGCTTTTATAGGTTTTTCCGCGTCGACGATGAGTTCGCCGTTGTAAAAATACGCCTTCGCTCCGCAATCGTTTATAAAGCCGAGCACGGCTTGTATATTCTTGCCGCAATCGTATTCGAGCGCAACGCTACCGCCGCATGCAAGACAAGCAAGCGCATAAGTCCCCGCTTCGATTCGATCGAGCATCGGCGCAAAAGTATATTTACCGCTCGCAATATCCTCTCGTCCGACAACCACAACGCAATTACCGCCAATGCGAACGTCATATCCGCAAACGTTCAAAAATTTAACCAAGTCGCCGATTTCCGGTTCTTTTGCACAACCTTCGATAACCGTTTCGCCGTTAAGACAAAGCGCCGCGCATATAAGGTTTACCGTTGCCCCGACGCTCGGGTAACGAAGTTTAACTTTACACGAAGACATTTTAGAACCATCGAGCCACACGCCGTCCACACCGCATTCCGCAACGGCACCGAGCGCCTTAAACGCATCGAGGTGTATATCGATCGGCCGCTCGCCTATTTTGCATCCGCCGGGAAAAGGAATAAACGCCTTTTTAAAGCGCGTTAAAAGTGCGCCTGCGGTAAATAACGAAGCACGCACCTTGCCGTACGACGAACGCTCACCGACGAAATGATCTATTTTCTCGGTATATAAACGTAAACCGTCTTTGCAAAAACTATAGTCGCCGCCAAGCCCCTTTATTATTTGCGCCATAACCTCGATGTCGGTAATTTGCGGTGCTTTTTCGATAAGTATTTCGCCGCAAACGGCAATCGAAGCGGCAATGATCGGCAAGCAGGAATTTTTAGCTGGCGACACTTTAGTTTTGCCGTATAGTTTACTCCCGCCGTCAATGATTATTTCGGACATAAAAAACCGCCGTACGGTTTATTGTATGACGGTTTAGGTTATAAAGTTAAAAAACGTGCAAGGGCTCCGCATGGGACAGCCGCCGTTTCGTTTGATTATCCGAAGCCACTTTACGCACTAACCCGAAAGAAGCGCAAAATGTTATTATTTGAGTGTTTCCGCTGCTGATCAGAGGAAAAGGTATACCGGTCGGAGGAATACTTCCTGTTACGACGAGTGCGTTTACGAAAACTTGAACGATAAAAACGCACGCAACGCCTACGCATAAAAAGTAGGCGTAAAACGAGCCGTTTTTTCTACCGACGGCAACGATTTTCACCGCTAAAAACACGCAGGTTAAAAGCAATACGGCAACCCCGATAAACCCGGTTTCTTCACCGATAATCGACAATATAAAATCACTTTCCGCAAAGGGTAAAAATCTCATTTTTTGCCGAGAATTAAATAGGCCTACACCAAACCAACCGCCCGATCCGAGAGCGTATAACGACTGAATAAGCTGGTACCCTTCACCTTTAGGCGAAGCCCACGGATCGACAAACGCCATAAGCCGTTTTAACCTATACGGTTCGGCTACGATAAGCAACGGAACGGCGAGCAAAAGCGGAAGTCCTATCGCGAGTATTTTTTTTACGGGAAACCCTGCGGTAAACAGCATTATAACAGTCGAAGCGGCAAGACATACGGTTACCGACATATTCGGTTCGGCTATTACGAGCAAGCAAAATACCCCGCAGACCGCTATAAACGGCAGTGAACCTTTAAAAGTGTCCGCACGCGAGCGGTCTTGCGAAAAATAAGCCGCAAAAAACAGCACGAGACAAAACTTTGCAATCTCCGACGGTTGAACGGTAACCGAACCTATTTTAAGCCACCTCTTTGCGCCGTACACCTCGACTCCGAGCGGCGTTAAAACGAGCAATAACAAAACCGCGCTTCCTACGCACGCCCAAAACGCCACCTTCTTTAAAAAATCGAATTTAAGCAAGCGAACAGCGAAATAGACGAAAAGTCCGAGGACGTATCCGACAATTTGCTTTTTCAAAAAAAAGAAAGAATCACCGTAAAGTTTATCGGCGGTATAGCACGAAGCGGAATATACGAACACCGAGCCTACGACGCACAGCGCCAATACGCCTGCAGTTATTACTGTGCCGTCGACGTTTAATCTTACCTTTTTACCGCCCTTATTCGTCCGCATCGTCGTCGACGTTGATTTCTTTATCGGTTATTTCTTTTATCGGCTTCTTGTCTTCCAACCCCCTCACAAACTCTTTCACTATTGTGCAAAACGCGTCGCCACGCTCTTCGAAACCGCAAAACTCGTCGAAACTCGAACAAGCCGGACTTAATAAAACGGTATCGCCCGACTCGGCTATTTGGCAAGCCGTCTTAACGGCACAATCGAAGCCTACCGAAAGATAAAGGTTTTCAAGCTCGGCGTTTTCGGCAGACCTATAAAGTTCCTTCCTCGAACGGCCGTAAATAACTACGGCGCGAACCTTTCCGCCCTCTTTTACCTTTTTAAAAAAGGCGTTGTACCCGGCACCTTTATCTATACCGCCTATTAAAAGCACGATACTTTTTCCCATACACTCAACCGCTTTAAGAGCAGAATCGGGATTGGTCGCCTTGGAATCGTCGATAAAAGTCACACCGCCGTATTCGAAAATTTTTTCTTGTCGGTGCCTAACGCCAACAAACGACTTAACGCCGTCGGCAATTTTTTCGTCGGCTATACCCAACGCTTTTGCTATACACACGACTGCTAATGCGTTTTCCACGTTATGTATCCCCTTCAATCTTAAGTCGGCAACAGGCACGATTTCCTTTCCGCGCCAAAATATTCTATCGGCCTCGACGTACGCTCCGTTAGTTTGCTTTTTTGAAGAAAAGAAAATCTTTTTCGCCTTTACACCCTCGCCCATTCTGCAAACTATATCGTCGTCCGCGTTAAGCACGGCATATTCGTTTTCGCAAAGATTTGCAAGAATTTTAGATTTTAAATAGACGTAGTTTTCCATATTATAATGGCGCGACAAGTGGTCGGGCGTGACGTTTAAAACACATGCAACGTGCGGGGCAAATCGGCGAGTCGTCTCGAGCTGAAAACTCGAAACCTCTACTACGGCAGTAGTGTCGAAGGTACATTCGCCGACCACCGAGCTAAGCGGCGTGCCTACGTTGCCGGCAAGCACGCACTTTTCGCCCGCACGGCTTAAAACATGGTATAAAAGCGAACAAACCGTAGTCTTTCCGTTGGTTCCCGTAACAGCAACGACGGGGGCGGTACAAACGAGCGATGCAAGTTCAAGCTCACCTATCACGCACTTGCCTTTCTCTGCGGCAAACGCCGGTAGTTCGTCGTCCACCGGAACGCCCGGACTCAATACGACGACGTCGCAATCGCAAATTACGTTTTTCACACCGTCCTCGGCAACTGAAACGGCTCCCTTTTCGCAAAGTTCCGACATTCGCCGTTTGATTTCATCGGTCGGAGCCGAATCGTATAAATATACACTTGCATTTAAACCGAGCAAAAGTTCGCTTGCGGCACGGCCGCTTTTTGAAATACCGATTATGAAAAATTTTGTTTTAGAAAAAAACACGAATTACCCTCCGACAACTGTAATAATACACGCTAAACCCACTACGAGCGTGATTAGCTTATAAGCAAAGACTATCTTACTTTCGCTGTACCCCTTATACTCGAAATGATGATGGAGCGGCGCCATAAGAAAAAGTCTTTTGCCCGTCCGTTTAAACCGAACGACCTGCATAATTACTGATATGCCGGACGTTACGAACATTATGCCGAAAAACGGAATAAAAAATATATTCCCGCAAAATACGGAAGCCGAAGCAATCATTCCGCCGAGATAAAGCGAACCGGTATCGCCCATAAACGCGCTTGCCGAAAAGGTGTTGTACAATAAAAAGCCTATTATACCGCCCGCCTGAACGATGCAAAGAAACGCAAGATCTTTCGCTTCTTCGGGCAAGAGATAATTTGACGAATAAACGCTTAGCTGCACGCAAACAAGCAAAAACAAAAGCAATAAATAAACGTAAGAAACGCCGCCCGCAAGTCCATCAAGTCCGTCAGTCAAGTTCACGCAATTTGTAGTAGCTATAAAGACGACGAAAACCAACGACGCGCCTATAATGCCGAGATTGACGAAGCGGTTTAAAAAAGGTATAAAAAAATCGGTAAGCCCGCGAGTGTAAACGAAAGCGGCGACGATAAAAGCAATCGCCGCCTGAAAAAAAAGCTTTTGCCGAGGCGTAAGCCCCTCGTTTTTATGAGCTTTAATCTTTATATAATCGTCCAAAAATCCAACGATTAAATAGGAAAACGCTATTGCAAGCGATAAAACGGCAAGAGTTCCTCGCCGCGAAGAAAACACGAAATAAACGATTATTGTCGACAGCGCGAATACCACTCCGCCCATCGTTGTAGTTCCAGATTTTCCGGCGTGATTATCGACGTACCCCAAAATATTTTGCCCCGCGTGTAGTTTTTTTAGCAATGGCAATACGAGCGCACCAAGCAAAACGCTTGCAATAATCGCGCATATAAAAGCAAGGGCGCATTGAGTAACAAAAAACATTTATTCCTCCTTTTCGTTGAAAAACGCGCAAGCGACCTCCTCGTCGGAAAAGGGCAGTTTTACCCCCATAACCTCTCGATATTTTTCCGCTCCCTTACCGGCTATCAAAACGCAGTCGTCCTTTTCGGCAACGCCGAGCGCATAACGAATCGCCTCGCCTCGGTCGACTATCGCAACCCATTGCGCATCGCCTACCGCACGCAGTCCGCATTCGATTTCTTTTATGATAGCCGCGCAATCTTCAAAACGAGGATTATCGCTCGTAAGAACCGTTAAATCGGAAAGTTCGCCGCTTATTTTTCCCATCACTCTCCTTTTGCCGACGTCTCTGTTTCCGCCGCACCCGAAAACGGATATAATTCGACCGTCGCAAATGCTTTTTAACGCGCTAAGGGCGTTTTTTAAACCGTCCGGGGTATGGGCGTAGTCCACGTATACGTTAGGAAAAGAATGTATTTTCTGCATTCTGCCGCTAATAGGCTTAACGCAAGAAAGCTTTTCCGCAATATAATCCGTTTTCAAACCTACAAGCGCACATGCAGTAGCCGCGGCGAGCAAATTGTAAACGTTGAACCGCCCGACGAGCGAAGTGTTAATATCGTATACGCAATCGAATAGGTTCATGATAAAACTCAGTCCGTCTCCGGTTTCCGAAACGTCCATCGCAAAGACGTCGGATGGCTGTTCGATTCCGTACGTTATCGAAGAATTTTTGCGCCGCAACGCTATCGCAATGCCGAGCGGATCGTCGGCGTTTACAACCGCAAGTCTGCACTTAGATCTAAGAAACGCCTCGGTTTTGGTCGTCGCGTAACGCTCGAATGAACCGAAAAAGTCAAGATGATCGCGCGAGCAATTGGTAAAAACCGTTATATCAAACTTAAAATCCGCACGTTTATAATAAATAGCGTGAGCGCTTACCTCCATGCACACGACGGCAACACCGCGCTCCGCCATGTCCGATAAAATCGAATAAAGCGCCGGGGCGTCGGGCGTGGTCATGCCCGTATTGCGATAATAGTTTTCACACTCGGCGCCGAGCGTTCCGATTTTTCCACATTTAATACCGCCGCCGTTTAACGCCTCGTATATCAACTCGCAAACGGTCGTTTTGCCGTTCGTGCCTACCACTCCGATTATTTTCATCTTGTCTTGCGGATTACCGTAAAACGCCTTGCAGACGGCAGTCAATGCGCGCCTGACATCCTTAACCAAAACGAGAGTCGCTCGGCAATTTATCTTTCTTGCGGAGACTATAGCAACCGCACCTTGCTTTTCGGCAAGTTCGATTAATTCTTTCTCATCGTTTGTTTTCCCTTTCGCAAGGAAAAATATACTACCTTCTTTACAATCGTTAGGCAGTAACGACAACGAAGTAACGTTAACGTCCACGCTTCCGCTAACGTCGCACTTCAAACACAAAATAAGTTCTTTAAGTTTCATCTGACTTCACCGTATAATTTTTTGCTTGAATTATTTTTTCGAAAACATTTTTGCAGACAGGAGCAGCTACGGTAGAACCGTAAGTTCCGCCAATCGGCTCTTCAACGATAACGAGCGCAAGGTATTTCGGCTCGTTTGCAGGAAAAAAGCCTATAAAAGACATTACGTATTTTCCGCTCGCAATTTTGCCGTCTTTGTATATTTGCGCAGTTCCCGTTTTGCCGCCCACTCTCGCACCTTCGATATACGCCTGCTTACCGCTTCCGTCACGCACAACCCCTTCGAGATACGAAGAAAGAATTTTAGAGGCTCTTTCGCTTAAAACTCTATCCGTTTTCACAGGGTAATACCTTACTACGCTCTGCTCGGCAGAATAAATTTCTTCAACGAGATACGGCTTATAATATACTCCTCCGTTAACTGCCGCACATACCGCGGCGGCAAGCTGAATAGGCGTTACCGCTATCGTTTGACCAAAGCCTATGCGCGCAAGATCGCCGTCGGTTACCGACGGTTCGGGCACAACCATGCCGGTAGCCTCGCCGTTGAAATCTATTCCTGTCGTTTTTCCGAAATTAAACGCCGAAATATATGTATAAAAAGTGCTTTTACCGAGCGACAACGCAATATCGACGAAAATCGGGTTGCAACTGTTATTTAATGCGTCGGAAAGTTTTTGCGAAGAGTGCCTACCGTTCGAGTGCGTGCTCCAGCACTTTATTTTTTTCCCCAAAACAACCCTATACCTACCCGACGGAAAAATATGTTCCGGAGAAAAAGCGGCGGGATTGCCCGATAGGCTTTCCTCAATGTTTGCCCCCGCAGTAATTATCTTAAAGGTCGACCCGGGCTCGTACGAATCCGCAACTATTCCGTTACGTCCGAGCTTCATAAGCGACTGTTCGTCCTCTCTGGGCACTTCGTTTAGATCGAACGACGGCTTTTGCGCCATAGCAAGCACTCTGCCGCTCGACGGTTCCATTACGAGTATTTTTGCCGATACCGGCGTATACTGCTCCATAACGGAATCGAGCTCGCTCTCGCAAATTAACTGTATTTCGGAATCGATCGTAAGCCGCACAGACAAACCGTCCGTCGCTTGAATATACGACGGCTTTTTACCGTCGGCATCCAAACCTATAAGGTCGCTTTCGTATAATATTTTGCCGTTTTCGCCCTTGAGGTAACGATCGTAATATTTTTCTATACCGCTAAGTCCGCTTCCGTCCACCGACGTGTAGCCGAGCGTTTGACAAAGCATCGAACCGAACGGATAACTTCTTTTGCCGTCGGGGGCAAAATACACGCCGTCGAGCGAATACTCTTTAAGCCTTTTGATTTTATCGTCCGAAACCTGTAATGCGGCGGTAATTTCGGAAACGGATGAATTTTTGATTTTATTTAATAACGACGGGCCGTCGATTTCGAGCACTTCTGATAAAACCGCCGCCGTTTTTTCCGGTTCGGTTACGCAACGAGTGCGAATATAAACCGCCGTCGTTGAGGAATCGGTAGCTAAAACAACGCCGTTTCTATCGACAACGTCGCCTCGCACCGCTTTTACCGGAAGATCTCTCGTCCATTGATCTATCGCTTTTGCCCTTAATTTTTCGCCGTCTAATACGGTAACGCAAAAGGTTTTGCCGAGTATAAACAAAAAAATAAAGGTTACCGCGCAAAAAAGCGCAAGTAACCTCTTTCGTAAAATCGTTATTGAAAAATCTTGTTTAATAACCTGTCCTCCGCACTAAACAGAAGACGAAGCCGCTTATTCTCTGCTGACCATTCCGAGTTCTTCGGCACGTCTGACGACTTCTTCGTCGGACGAAACTAAAGAATAACGTTCTGAAAGTTCAGCGTTTTCAAGAACTAACTCGGATATCTGAGCTTCTTGCTCGCTGATATTGCTATCCATGGTCTTAAGCAAACGAGTATTCATTACTATAAGCGTAAAAATAGTGAGAACGACGATAGCGTATACGGCTATCATGACTTTATTCTTCCCGCTCAAGCCATCTTTCGCGACGGTATGCTCGCCGTCGTCACGGCAATCGTTCATTTCCTGATAAATGCGAATGCGGTCGTCGGTTGCGAACTGCATCGTAGTAACGGAAGGAACCAAATCGTCCTCAATACAACGCTCGGGTGCTTCGCTTATTAATTTTTCGTAATCCGCGGTATCTACAAAATCCCTTTTAGGGCGGGTATTTTCGCGTTCCGCGCTCTTAGACCGTGCAAAAGCAGTGCGCTCGGACATCATTTCGTTCTCAACGTCTTCGTATTCGTCTTCGTATCTAACATTTCTCTTATCGTTATTATACATATTGCCTCCCCTCCCGAATTATTCTAATATATCGATTGTTTCGTGTATTCAAAAATTATAAGTGCAATTAAATTTTTTCGATCACGCGGAGTTTTGCACTCGCACTCCTCGGATTAATTCGTAATTCTTCCGTCGTCGCCGTAAGCGGTTTTTTATTGACAAGTTTCGCTTGCTCAGTACGTCCGCAAACGCATACGGGAATTCTTCTGTCGCAAATGCAACCGGTAGAAAGGTCTGCAAATGCTCTTTTTGCAATGCGGTCCTCTAAGGAATGGAAGGTTATTACCGCAAGCCTTCCGCCTTTTTTTAAACTTAAAGCGATATCGTGAAGCGCTTTATCAAGTCCGTCTAACTCCCCGTTCACTTCAATTCTGATTGCCTGGAAAGACCTTCTTGCAGGATGACCGTCTTTCTTGAACTTCGCAGGAATACTTTTTTCGATTATTCTGACAAGTTCGCCGGTCGTTTTCACCGGAGCAACGCTCCTCGCTTTTACGATATTCGATGCGATATTTGCCGAAAATCTTTCTTCGCCGTAAAGAGACAATATTTCTTTCAATCTACTTTCGCTATATTCGTTTACGACGTCGTAGGCGGTAAGCAAGGCGCTTTCGTCCATTCTCATATCCAACCTGACGTCTTCCGCCATATACGAAAAACCGCGACTGCGTTCGTCGAGCTGATAACTCGAAACGCCGAGATCGAGCAATGCGCCGTCTATTAAACCTATGTCCAACCTTTCCTTTACGGAAAGAAAATTTTTAAAATTGTCGTGAACGAGATTAGCTCTATCCCCAAAAACGGAAAGCTTACGCCCTGCCGCCTCTAACGCACAAACGTCGAGGTCGGTTGCAAAAAGCGTGGAATCCTTCGTTCTGTTTAAAATTTCGAACGAATGATTGCCTCCTCCGAGCGTCCCGTCGAAATAAATTCCGCCGTTTTTTAGGTCAAGAGCCGTCATACATTCTTCGAGCATAACGGGTATATGCAAAAATTCCATCAGTGTGTCCGCCCGTTATTTTTTGCTTATATAGTCGAGATTGTCTGCGTGCTGCTTTTCGGTAAAGGTTTTATACCCCTTTCTCATTAGCGAGATGTGATCGCCCATACCGATTGAGCTAACGTCCTTTTCGAGCCCTGCGTAAGCGATAATCTGCGGAGGAAGAGCAACCCTTCCCTGCTTGTCCAAAGTAACGTTGAAGATGCCCGAGCTGTAATCGAGAAGGGCGTTTTGGTCTTCTTCGCTATAAGGATTCATTTTCGCTTGCAAAGCCTTATATTGTTCTTCTATAGCATGGCGGGGATATATGTTAACTATTCCGGGAATTCCGCAAACAATGCAAAAATCAACGCCGAGTTCGTCTTTAAACACGGGCGGAATGCGAATTCGCGCACGGTCGTCAAGCTGATGGTCGTACTTGCCGAAGAACATATAAACCCCTCCTTTTGTATTCTGTACCTATATAATACCACACACTTTAACCAAATGCAACCCATTTTAACCCATTCTGACATTTTTTTAAAAAAAATTTTAAAAGTTAACCCAAGAGCCTTTTATCACCCCTTTCTAATTTTTCATCGCAAGAAAAAAACCTCGGCAAACAGCCAAGGCTAAATCGTTTGAACGTTATCCGTTATTGTATCTTTGCAAAAATGTTTTTGCGCTATTCGGCAAGTTCTTCTTTGAGCCGCTTTATGATGCGCGATTCTATTCTCGACACCTGAACTTGCGAAACGCCTATCGACTTTGCCGTTTCACTTTGAGTTTTATCGCGAAAAAATCTTAACAAAACGATTTTTTGTTCACGCAAACTCAGTTCGCCTATCATTCCCCGAAGCATTATTTTATCGACCATTTTATTCTCGTCGTCATCCGAGGATATTTTATCGATTAATTCCGTGCCTTCCTCGTCTTCTTCCTGCCGCTCAAAAAGCGAAACGGGCATACGCCCCGAATCGATGGCTATTATCACGTCGGATTTTTCCATATCGAGCGCGGCGCACACCTCTTCGAGTGTGGGACTATCACCCATATGCTCGTCACGATATCCTTCCATAAAACGATTAATCTTTTGCCGCTGTGTTTTTATCACGCGCGAAACTTTTATCATTCCGTCGTCGCGAAGGTGGCGTTTAATTTCCCCTGCGATCATCGGCACGAGATAGGTGGAAAAACGCACACCGAAAGATAAATCAAAGTTGTTAATAGCCTTTAAAAACCCGACGCAAGCAATCTGATACAAATCGTCGTAAGCCTCGCCCTTGCCCGAATAACGCTTTACGATACTCCTGATAAGTTTGTCGTTTTCCGTCATTAACCGCGTTTTCGCCGAAATATCGCCTTGTTTTGCAGCAAGCAAAAGTTCGTTTGTCTGTTCGAAAGAAAGCATATCACTCCTTCACGAAGCATAACCGATCACCTTAGACATATGCACCACGGTTCCTTCGTTTTCCTTAGATAAAACCTCGAAGTCATCCATAAAAGCCTTCATTATGGTAAAACCCATTCCCGAGCGTTCATCATCCGCTCGCGAAGTAAAATTCGGCTCCAATACGCGTTTTAAATCGCTTATACCCACGCCGTTATCTATAACCTCGATATGTAACACGGCGTCCTCTATTCGGCAACGCACGGTAACAGTTCCGCCTTTACCGCAATAACCGTGAATTATACTATTCGTAACCGCCTCCGAAACAGCCGTCTTAACGTCGGTAAGCACTTCGATCGTCGGATCAAGCGACATTATAAAAGCGGCGACGGCGGCACGCGCAAACTGCTCGTTTTCAGGCAACGCCGAAAAGCTTAAAGTCATTTCGTTTTTCATTATATTCTCCGTTGAATTCATTTTTTTCAGAATACGCCTCCGCTATTATATTTTCGGTATCAAGCCGTATATTCCGCCCGCTTGAAAAACCTTATCCGCCACAAAGGACGGATTTTCTATGTACAGACTTATTCCTTTCTTTTTAAGCCGCTTATACCTTCCTATCAATATACCGATCCCGGTGGAGTCCATAAACGATAGGTTTTTCATATTAAAAACGACGGACTTTACGGACGGATACTCGTCAAGCAAATCGTCGAGCTCGCGCTTAACTCTGCCGCCCGAGCAATCGTCGAGCTCACCGTCGAAATAAACGTACAACCCGGCTCGGCGCAAATCGTATTTCAGCTTCATATTCACCTGCCTTAACCGAGCGAAAACAGCTGCTTGCTCGGCTTTCTTCGTTACAAGCATTATACCCCACGGCAAATGTCGATTTTTAAGCGGTTTTGGCGCAAAAAGGGTGATTTTGAATTTTTAAAGGCACGAAAAAACGCCGCTTGGTTAAGCGACGCATATCGATTTTCCGTTATTTACTCATCCTTATAGCCGTCTAAGGGCGCTTCTTCTTTTAGCGAAGATATATATTCGCCGTAAGCCTTATCGTCGAGCTTTTTGATTTTTTCTTTTTTCTTTTTCTTCATATAATCCCTCCGCAATAAAGATATATACAAAGTATTGCCAACGCTCGACAAATTATACTTAAATAAAAAGATTCGCCTTTTTATAGGCAAATCTTTAAAAATCTTTGCGCAAGTTATAATAGGTCAAACCGCTCGGATTAATGAACTCCGTTTTAGAATTAAAGCCGATTTTTTTAAACAGCTCTATTGCCGGATAGTTGTTCTTTTCCACCAAAAACACTGCGTATTCGTATTTTTTTTCGGCGGCAAGCTCCAATATTTTTTTAACGGCAAAATAAGCGTATCCGTTGCGTCTGAACGGCTCGAACACGTATACGCTCACGCTGACGGCGCGGTCGTTATATTCGTTAACGACCACCTGCCCGACTACGCGATTACCGCAAGTAATAGACATAAATTCCGAAAATCTACCGCTTGCGTCCTCTTTGTTCCATTGATCGATCATGCTCAATATCTGCATTCCCGTCTTATCGGGATAACGATATTTTTGCAAATCTTTTATATCTTTTACATCAAAATGTCTTAAAAACATACCGCACTCCGAACTTTAAAGAATATATGCCGCAAGCACCGACGAAACAAAGCAATGGCGCAAAAAGCGACAATAAAACTCACACTTTAATCTTTTCGACAGTAGCCAGCGCTTCGGCGATCAACCCCTCGACGTCAAGCTTGGATTCGAATTTTTCAACCGTTTCCAATCTCGGTCTTATAACCGGGAATTTTGGCAAAAATACCGTACAGCAATCTTCGTAAGGAAGAATAGACGTTTCGTACGTTCCGATCTTTTCCGCAATAGCGATGATATCGAGCTTATCGAATGCAATAAGCGGTCTTAAAACGGGGTAACCCGCAACCGCGTTAGACGTCGTAAGGCTCTCTATAGTTTGGCTTGCGACTTGACCGAGACTTTCGCCGGTGATAATAGCTTGTGCTTCGAGTTTTTCGCACATAATCGTCGCAATTCTCATCATAAAACGGCGAAGAATGGTAATCATCAATTCCTCGGGGCAATCGCGGTGAATTGCTTCTTGAATATGCGTAACGCTGACAGAATATAAATCTACGCCGCCGTTATACGGAGCGAGAATACCGGCAAGGTCAACGACCTTTTGTTTTGCCGCGTCGCTCGTATAAGGGTAACTGTGGAAATGCAACGCCTTAAGTCTCATTCCCCTTTTCGCAACCATATATCCCGCAACAGGGCTATCGATTCCGCCTGAAAGAAGAAGCAAGCCTTTTCCCGCAGAACCTACCGGCAAGCCGCCCATCCCCTTGATAATATCGGTAAAAATAAGGGTATCGCCGCTTTCGCGTATATCGATGTTAACGATGAAATCGGGATGCTTAAGATTGACTTTGAGTTTATCGCCGTACGCCGAAAGAATACGCGCGCCCGCCTCCGCGGACATCTCGACCGATCTTACCGGGAAAGTTTTATCCGCACGGTTGGTTTCAACCTTAAAAGTTCCGCTTTTTCCCTCGCAAAGGGACAAAACGAGCGAATAAATCGACTCGGGCTCACTCTTAACGATTTTAGCCGGGCTTACGGAATGAATTCCTCCGACTTTTAGCAAGCGCGATATTATTTCTTCATAATCGCATTCGTCAAAATCCTCTATCAAATAGCGAGCGTGAATTTTAACGTATTTATACTTAAGCCCGAACAGCGCGCGGTTAATGTTTTCGCCGAGCATCCGCTCGAAATAACCGCGATTTTTCTTTTTTAAATGTATTTCGCAATATCTGATTATAATAACGGTGTTCATCTTAAAGCCTTCCGTAATTTTTCTATTATTGAAATTAAAATATCGGCTGCGCGCACGACCTCTTCTTCTGTCGAGGAATAAATAAAACTCACCCTTAAAACGCCCTCGGACGTCTTTTTATCGTAACCGCAAGCGGTTATAATGCGAGAAACGCCTATTTTCGACGAGCAAGCGGAGCCGGTGCCGATTATCAGCGAAGCGTCGTCTGCAAGCCGCTGAACAATTTCGCCCTTGACTCCCTCGGTTGAAAAACTCAACACATACGGCGAGCATTTTTCGTCGGAAATAAACCGAACGCAACCGTTCATTCGTGCCCTAAACGAATCGTTCAGTTTTTTTACGCACGCGTAATTTTTTTCCACGTCGGCAAACTTTTGAACCGCGTTTCCGAATACGGCAATACCAAAGGTGTTTTCGGTACCGCTGCGCAATCCGTTTTCTTGGCCGCCGCCGTAAACGACGGGGTGCAAAGCCAATCCTTTTTTATAAATCAACGCACCCACGCCCTTTAACGCACAAACTTTATGCGCGCTTACCGAATATAAATCTATATAAGAATTAGGCTTGAACGGAATTTTTAAAAACGCTTGAACGCCGTCAACGTGAAAAACGACGGACGGATTTTTTTTCTTAACGAGTTCGGCTATGGCGTTTACGTCGTTTATCGCCCCGGTCTCGTTATTAACGTGAACTATCGAAACGAAAGAGGTTTTTTCGTCGATAACCTCCAAAAGTTTATCGACGTTTACGCCGCCGTTCTTTTCGAGCGGTGCAATACGCGTTTCAACGCCGCGGTTTTTAAGTTCTTTAAAAGAATTATATATAGCCGAATGTTCGCCCGCGTCGGTAACGGCGTTGCCACGCCGTGCAAACGAAAAAACAGCCATATTGTCCGCTTCGCTCCCGCACGACGTAAAAACGGCGTCGTAGCGGTTACCGAAAAAGGCAAGCAAGTTTTTTCTCACTTCGTCGATTTTCTTTTTTTCGGCAATCCCCCCCCTATAAAGCGCGGACGGATTATAAAAACCGTTTTCGCTAAGTTCCGCCGCAGCCAAGGCAAACGATTGCTCGTCGGGAACGGTAGTCGCCGCATTGTCGAAATATATTATTTTATTTTGAATCTCTGCCATAGTCCTTTTCAATTACGCTCCTACCGCAATAGGCGGCGATATACGAAAGCATTTTTTCATCGCATTCCATTATTATAACGCTTTTTTCGCCGTTAGACGAAAGAGCAACGTAATAAAGCCCTTCAACGTTCTTACCGTTTGCCGTCGCATATCTTTTTTTTACGTTGGGCGCGGCGCATAAATTTTCGAAAGAAGGGCTGCCCTCTCGTCCGATCTGAAAAACATCCCTGCAATTTATAACGCAGAACAGCCTGCGAGTTTTACCGTTGATAACCTTTACTATGCGAACTTCGCCGCCGATAAACGTATAATCGTAATAAGTCAAAAGTCGTCTTCTAACGAAAAAAACGCCGACCGCGCAAACGACCGAAAGAACGGACAGCGTTATAAAACCACTGTCGCCAAGCATTAACAAAAGATATAAAAACACACATAGCGCTATGATAAAAACTGCAAAAACGACGTTATAAATCGAATACAAAACTTTTTGCATTTTTTCGTTTTGCGGCGCCGCCGTATTTTCGTAAAAATCATCTCTCATAACAAAAACCGAACCGAAACGTTATTGTTTTCTTAAATTATACCACATTGAAAAATATATATCAAGTAAAAAAGCCGCAACAAGAATTATGTCGCGACTTTATTTTTTGGCAGTATTTACCTTGTGATTTTATAGCATTTTTTTCAAAAAGCCTCGTTATTGAGCAAAAAGCAACTATATACGATGCTTAAAACTACTTTAAGACAACAAAAGTTACGCCGTGTTCGCCCTCGCCGTATTTTCCGAACCTAAACGATTCGACGTGCGGATGCTTACGAAGCATTTCGTGTATTGCAGTGCTCAACCGTTTTAAGCCTACGCCGTGAATAACCTTAACTTCGGACAAATTGCCGACAACGGCGCGATCGAGGAACGTTCCAACTCTGTCAAGCGCCTCGTCCACGTTTAAGCCTATCACGTTTATTTGCATTTCGGGCGCGGTAAAATTACTTCTGTCAACTCGAACGGAAACCTGCGCTTTAGCACTTTTTTCCTTTTCTTTTTTCTTTCGAGGCTGGTACAGCGCACCGAAAGAGAGCACGACTCGCTTGTCGCCCAAACTTACGTCGCAAACGCCCTTTTTCTTATTAACGCAAACGACTACGCCGTCGGCGTCCATCGACGGAATAAACACTCTATCGCCCGTTTTCAACTTAGCGGAATCAATGGGCTTGTCCGTCGGGACGACATCCGATTCGCTTTCGAGTTTATATTTGTGTTCTTCGAGTTTATTCCTAAGCGTACGAGCCTTAATTAAGTCACCGCTCCCGATTTCATCCTTATCGAGAATAGCTTTTATTTCTTTCAAAATCTCGTCGGCTTCCTCAACGCTCTCGTTGACGATTCGTCGAATTTCGATTTTCGCGTTTAGATAAAGCTTTTCGCGTTCTTTTTCCAAGCGTGATCTCTCGGCAAGCACGGCGTCGAGCTCGGCTTTACGCTCACGCGTAACGACTTCGTATTCATCCAGCTGTTTTTCAGCGGCGCGACGAGTTTTCTCTGCCTCGGCTATAACCCTTTCAAACGATATCTTTCTTTCGCTTAACAGCGACGTCGCACGGTCGGCAATTTCGGACGAAATACCCAACCTTAACGCAATTTTTATTGCGTTCGAGCTTCCGGCAAGACCGATATTTAGTTTATATAACGGCGCAAAAGTTTCTTCGTCGAAATCCATCGAAGCATTCATGACCGACGGATTTGTAAACGCATATTCTTTAAGAGCCGAATAGTGAGTCGTTACTATTCCGAAACTTCCCTTTTCGACCAAAAGTTCGAGGACTGCCCGTGCCAAAGCGCTCCCCTCGTCGGGATCGGTGCCCGCGCCTATCTCGTCTGCCAGAACAAGGCTTCTATCATCCACTTCGTTAGTTATCGCTATAAGATTTTTCATATGCGAAGAAAAGGTGGACAAGTTTTGTTCGATACTCTGTTCGTCGCCCACGTCGACGAAAATCTTGTCGAATATCGCGACGTTCGCGCCTTCAGTCGCTTGAAGAAAATACCCTGTCGCCGCCATTATGCAAAATAACCCGACGAGTTTCAACGTAACCGTCTTACCTCCGGTATTCGGACCGGTTATTAACAAATAATTATATCCGCTACCCAAAGAAACGGAAACGGGAACAACTCTCGACGAATCGATAAGCGGATGCCTTCCCTTTGGAATATTAACGTAACCGTTAACGTTTAACTTGGGCTTTATCGCCTTGCTCTTATATGCGTAAATCGCCTTGGCGAAAGCGCAATCGAGTTCCACGAGAATTTCGGCGTTATTCTCTATCCGCTGAGCAATTAAACCCACTTTTACCGTTAATTCGGAAAGAATACGCTCGATTTCCGCTTGCTCCTCGAGTGTTGCCGTGCGTAAATCGTTGTTTAGTTCCAGCACCTCGGTCGGCTCAATAAATAGCGTGGAGCCGCTCGCGGATTGGTCATGTATAAAACCCTTAACCTGCCCCCTAAATTCCGATTTTACGGGAATAACGTACCTGTCGCCGCGCATGGTCACGATGGCGTCTTGCAAATATTTGCCTTGACTGCGCACGTAATACGCAAGCCGCTCTTTTACTTGCTCGTTAAGTCTTTTAATCCTACGGCGAATGGAATAAAGCGCTTCGCTTGCGTTATCGCTCATTCTGTCGTCGGAAAGTATTTTGCCGAAAATATCGTCTTCGAGATATTTATCGCAATACAGACTTTCGGCTAAAGCCCTAAGCGCGGTTATTTCGTCGTCGTTGATTTCCGTAAGCGAATTATACACCAAACGAGAAGCCCTAAGCATTCGAGCAACGCGCAAAAGTTCACCCATGGATAGAACGGAATCACGCTTGGCACGCGCCGTTTCATCGGTAAGTTCGTCAAAATATTCAACGCCCGCAACGCCGTAAGTATACAATAGTTTATACGCCTCTTCGGTTTTACGCAAGCGAAATTCGGCTTCGGCAAAATCAACGGTCGGCGTTTCATCGCAAACGTACCGTTTCCCCTTGTCGAGAACGGCGTATTCGGCGCAAACGGCTTTTATTTTATCAAATTCAAGCGAACCGAGCACCTTTTCGCTTATCATAATTACTCAACTCCTTTTTTAAAGTTACCGCTCGTGAACGAAAGTCCTTTCGCGTCCGTTTTAAAAGAACCGCTCGACTTAGCAAGCGAAATAAAATATCCCGCTTCGCTTGGTGAGAGCATGGTAAAATCGTATATCTCGTTGTTAAAACGCACTTCGCTTTTGAGCGGAAGACAATTATATATCTCAAACCGACAAGACGAAAGCTTATATCTGCGCACGGGGAATTCACGTCCGTCGTAGTCCTTCAAAATAAAACAGTCCCCACGGCGGCATTCAGCACATTTTTTCGAAAAGGGGCAATATTCTAACGACATTATCTTTACCGAGCCGCCTGCAAGAACGCAACCGGAAGACGGCATGTTAGATATCTCCGAATAAGAAAGTTCCTTCGAAACTGCCAAGAGGTTAGCGCCCTCTTTCATTATTTCCGAATAGGTCAACTTATTCGTAACGTTAAGTTCGACTCCTCCGAAAAATATCTTACCCAAACGTTTCGCAAGGAAAAGCGACGAGGCGCTTTCGCAATATAATCCGTCAAACCTTTCCGAACGATTTGCTATTATCCCTTCGTCCGCAGAATTTAAAAACGGCGGGACGTATAAAAAGGTCTTTACACGATTTCCATTTCGGCAAGTAGTTTTTTGCGCTAAGTTAAAAAACTTCTCAAACAAACCGTCGTCGTTATAGTCGGACGGACAAAAAACAAGATTGTCAAACACTCCACTTTTTAAAAAACTAAAGTCGGAAGCAATAACCGTTTTCAACGTAGAAAAATCATCATGCTTGACATAATAATTATCAGAATCGTCGTAAATATCATTGATTTTTAATCTTTTTTCACGATTTAACGCGAACGAATAAAAATAGTCGTAATATGCTTTTGAACGCAATTCGTTAAGATTTCTTTTTAAAATAAACATCTGCGAATCGATCTCGCAAAAAGGTTCAACGGCAAACGGATAGACGTCCGTTTTGCGAAGATTATCTTTTATTTCAGACTTGGTAACCGATGAAGTTAAAGCCTTTTCGCAAATAAAATTCCCCTCGTACCGAGTATCGTTTATATAAAGAACGGGCTTTTCGCCAATGCGAGCAACTAATCTCACTTTTACGGTAAAAAGCTTTTTTCTATCGTTAAACTTGTCTATAAGACAGATATCTTTCGTTATACGAAGCTCATCCCCTGGCGCGGCTGCGCCCTTAAACTTCAAAACTACTCCTTTTGCACCCTGAACGGCAACGCAATTACCCTTTTCGACGCCGTTTACAATTTTAAAGCAATCACCCGGAGCTATATTCTTTTTAAGCATCGTCGGAATAACCATATCGCCCTTTATAGAAGCAACGGTACCCACGGCAACGCCGCAATGATTTTGAATTTTATCGGAAATCAAACGCCCGTCTTGACCGAAGGAAAGACCTTCAGAACAACCGCCACGGTTATAAGTTTTTAAAAGCGCATCGTATTTTTTTCCGTCAAACACGCCGTTTAAAATATTCGAATAAAAATCACAAGAAGCGCAAACATATTCAAAACTTCGCATTCTACCTTCGATTTTGAAACTTTTTACGCCTGACGAAATTAATTCTTGAACCTTTTTATGAAGCGCAAGGTCTGATAAAGATAAGGCAAAACGATAATCATCCTTAATGCCTTTTCCGAGATATTTATAAACTTTTCTGCAAGGCTGACGACATAATCCCCTGTTTCCGCTTTTACCGCCGACGAACGAACTGAAATAACAATGTCCCGAAAAACACGTGCAAAGCGCGCCGTGAACGAATACTTCGGTTTCGATAAACGCCGCGATTTTTTTAATCTCGCCAATACTCGTTTCACGCGCCAATATAACACGCGTGAAACCGTAGGATGCCGCAAGCTTAGCTCCGTCAAGGTTATTTATACCCGCTTGAGTGCTTAAATGCAAGCAAATGTCGGGAAACTTATTTTTGAGTATACGCCCCAAAAACAAATCTTGGACTATAAAGGCGTCGACTCCGCATAAATAGGCTTGTTTGATCGTATTGAAATAATCGTTCAGCTCGCCGTTCTTAACGACGGTATTTACCGCTACGTAAACCTTAACGCCGAACAAATGAGCATAAGCCAAAATATACGGAAGTCTTTCCAACGTAAAATTCCCGGCGTTTTTGCGCGCGGAAAAATCGGATAAACCGATATAAACCGCGCTCGCGCCGTAATTTACAGCCGCATAAAAGTTTTCCTCGCACCCGACGGGCGCAAGCAATTCGGGCTTACTCATCTTAAAGTTATACCGTTTTCGTTCAAATGTCTGAGTATTTTCTTAATAAAGCCGTCGACGTCGCCTTCACCAAACGTCTTTTCCAAAGAGGAGAACACGAGTCTGTACGCCATGCTCTTTTTGCCTTCGTCAACGCCCTTTCCGGTGTATACGTCGAACAGTTTGATCGAAACGAGATTTTTTCCGCCGCGTTCGCTAATAAGCTTTTCGATAAATCCGCTTTCGGTATCGATATCGCAAACGAGAGCCAAGTCGCGTTCCACCGAGGGGTATTTTGAAATAGGAGCAAAATACGTTTTGCGGTTAAGCGACTGAATTAAGCAATCGAAATCGATATCCGCAACGTAAACGCGTGCGCCTAATTCAAATTTGGCGGCAACGGTAGGATGAACTTCGCCAATATATCCGACTTTAGTTTCGCCTACGTAAATAGCGGCGGTTCTGCCGGGATGCAGATAGCATACCTTTTCTTTGGCAAAAACGACTTTACTATGAACGTGCAGTTTAGCCAAAAGCGATTCGATAGTGCCTTTCAGCGTAAAGAAGTCCTCGCCCTCGCCAAAAACCGCAAGCGATAATCTGTTCTTTTCTTCGGGCAATTCCTTAAGCGGAAGTTCCTTAGGAATATAAACTCTCGCGTATTCGAACAATCTTCCGTTATTATTCTTGCGTGCAAGATTGCGCGCCACGGTTGAAAGCATTGACGGAACAAGCGTGGTGCGCATAACGCTCATTTCTTCGCCGAGGGGGTTCATTATTTTAATATGCGCGTTTTCGGGAGCATCCTTATCCAGCCCCAAAAGTTCATAATCTTTTTCGGACACGAAAGCGTAAGTCAAAATTTCGTTATAACCGAGCGCCACGAGCGCGGATTTCATATCGTCTTCCTTTTGCTGACGAGCAGTTTTTCCGCCGTAAGTTATGGTTGCTCCGCTCAAAAGTCTGCCGGTTACGTTGTCGTAGCCGTACGAACGAATTACTTCCTCTGCAAGATCGGGAATACCGTCGACGTCGGTACGGTACGGAGGAACAACGCACGAAAAATCGCCGTCCATGCCGTCGGTCAATTTAAAGCCGAGCTTTTCTAAAATGCCTTTTTGAACGTCAAACGGAACTTCTATTCCGAGAATTTTATTGATGTTATTATAGTTCCCATATACTGTAGGCGGCGTCATATCTTCGTTTAAAACGTCTATAGTTTCGCCGCAAACGGTGCCGCACCCCATTTCTTCTACAAGATGAAGAGCGCGCCTCATTGCAAGTTCGACCGTATAGGCGTCGACGCCCTTCTCAAACCTTGCGGAAGAATCCGAGCGCTGACCGAGCGATTTAGAAGTCTTACGCACGTTATCGCGCTTAAACTTAGCGCATTCAAAAACGAGCGCCGCGGTATCGTCGCTTATCGCACTGTTCTTTCCGCCCATTATACCTGCAAGCGCAACGGGATTTTCGCCGTCGCATACGAGCAAATTCTCGCTATCCAAATCAAAAGACTTATCGTCGAGAGTGGTGATTATTTCGCCGTTTTCCGCACGCCTTACGACGATTTTTTTAGATTGAAGTTTAGCGTAATCGAAGGCATGCATCGGCTGCCCCATTTCCAATAATACGAAGTTCGTAATATCGACTACGGAATTTATCGCACGGAGCCCCATAAGCGCAAGCTTTTTCTGCATAGACTTGGGCGACGGTTTAATAACGACGCCTTTAACGTAATGCGCACAGTACCTCGGACAGAGCTCGGTATCGCGTATTTCAACGGTTACCGGGCACTTTTCTTCGGTTATAGAGGTATATGAACAATCGGGTTCTTTAAGTTCCCTTCCGAGGCATGCCGCGACCTCTCTCGCCATTCCGAATATACTTTGGCAATCGGGACGATTAGCCGTCAATCCGATATCGAAAATAACGTCTTTAACGCCGAGAAGTTCACAAACGTCCGCGCCGACCGGAAAATCATCGTGGAAAACGAGAACGCCGTCAAAACCTGCGCCGTCGTAATATTCCTCGGTAATACCTATCTCCTCGCCTCCGCAAAACATACCGTCCGATTCTACTCCGCGAAGTTTTCCTTTTTTGATATTCGTACCGTCCGCCAAAACGGCTCCGTCCAAACTTACGGGAACCTTATCGCCGACTTTTATGTTTTTCGCGTTGGTTACTATTTGCAACTCGCCGTAACTGCCCGCGTTGATTTGACAAACGGAAAGCTTGTCAGCATTGGGGTGCTGCTCTATGGCGTTAATTTGACAAACTACTATATTTTTAACGTTTTCGTTTAGATAAATAACGTCTTCGACCTCGAATCCGCACGAAAACAACTTATTTTTAAGCAATTCGACGGGAACGTCGTCAATCTTTACGTATTCGTTTAACCAGCTAAGCGGTAATCTCATTTTCTTTTCCTCCTATTATCTGAATTGCTTTAAAAATCTTACGTCGTTGTCGAAGAAGTACCTAATATCAGGGATGCCGTATTTAAGCATAGCAATACGTTCAAGCCCTACGCCGAAAGCAAATCCGCTGTATTCGTCGGGATCGATTCCGCAATTTTCAAGAACACGCCTATTCACCATGCCGGCACCTAAAACTTCTATCCAACCGGTCCCCTTGCAAAGATGGCAACCTGTGCCCTTGCATTCGAAGCAAGAAACGTCTACCTCTACGCTCGGCTCGGTAAACGGGAAATAGGACGGACGAAGCCTCGTTTGCAAATCGCCGTTAAACAGTCTGCGCAAGAACGCCTCGAGCGTACCCTTAAGATCGCATAAATTAATGTTTTTATCTACCACAAGCCCTTCCATTTGGTGGAACATCGGACTGTGCGTAGCGTCGTCGTCGGCACGATAAACCTTTCCCGGACTTATAATTTTTAGAGGGGGCTTTTTATCGAGCATAACGCGCGCCTGCCCGGACGACGTTTGCGTTCTGAGCAAGATATTATCAGTGATATACAACGTATCTTGCATATCGCGCGCGGGATGATCCTTGGGGATATTTAAAAGCCTGAAATTGTATTCGTCTTCTTCGATCTCCGGTCCTTCGTATATCTCGAACCCCATACCGGTAAAACAATCGATAAGTTCGTTGCGTACTAAGTTTATGGGATGAAGCGAACCGAAGTCGCGTTCTTTGCCCGGCATTGTTACGTCAATCGACTCGCTTTTCAACGCACGTTCAAGCTTGATGCGCTTGCATTCGGCATCCTTTTCGGCAATAAGCGCTTCAATTTTGGAACGAAGCTCGTTTACGAGCTGCCCGACCTTCGGGCGTTCTTCTGCGGGAACGTCGCGCATTCCCTTCAATAACTCGGTCACGCTACCGCTTTTACCCAAAAATCTAACGCGGACTTCGTCGAGCCCTTTGCCGTCGCCTACGCTCTTTATCGCTTCGAGCGCGCTTTCGTAAAGCTTTGCAATCTTCTCTTTCATAATTCTCCTTACGCCGCAAATGTTAAAACATGCGGCGGATTTATTTCAAAAAATAAAAAACACCCCGTATTAAACAGGGCGTCGTTTAACGCTGTACCACCTATTTTTCGCTTAAAAAGCCTCGTTTTCGCAATCTTACGCGGCGTTACGGTGCGGTCTACTTGATTCTTCGCACAGCTCGGGAGCGAAACAAACGCACCTTCCCGTTAAACCCTTTCAGCCAATGGGGTTCTCTCTCGTCTTACGCTGTCGCGTTAAGCAAACGGTTATAATACGCAGTTCTCCGTCGTAGCCTTTTTAATACGGCGTTTAAGCACAACAATTAAACACCACTACGATAATTATACCTTAAAAGACGTTCTACTGTCAAACAAAAAATTCAATAAAATCATTTTTGATTTATAATCGTATCGATTTATAATCGATTTTTCAACTTTAAAGCGTATGCAAATCCAGACACGCAAATCCTAAAATTCTCGGCAAGCCTTAAAACGCTTGACAACCGAAAAAAAATATTCTATAATTACCAAAGATTGCAGGTGTAGTTTAGTGGCAAAACAACAGCTTCCCAAGCTGTGGTTGTGAGTTCGATTCTCATCACCTGCTCCATAAAAAGCACTTGCGAAAGCTGTATGCCGATAAGACAGTAATTTGAGAAAAATTTCAAAATCGGCAACTGTACGCAGGATCGAACAAGAAAGTAGGCGGCATTCAACTTTGGTTGGGTGTCGCCTGTTTTTGTGTGTTTAAGGGTTGAAAAGTGCCTGTTTTTTGCTATATAAGGCGAGGTTTGTGGGATGCGTGAAATTATTATCGCTCTCGTAAAATCTCGCTATCATGCAGCGAATTACGGTATAATGAACACGGTGCATCGAAAAGTGTATTTCTTTGTATTTTGGTAAATTCTCAAACAAAATCGCATGGTGGGTCATCGGGCATTATGATGAATGGTATGATCAACGCAGCAAAAACGATCAAGCGGCGTCCGTTCATAAAAAATTTGTGTTATTTTACAGCAAATTTTACCTGACCTATTGAAAAGTATATCAAAGCTATGCTATAATGTGTGTACACGCTGACATAGGCGGAGGTATAGCGGATGAAAAAAAAACTATCCTGCGCGTTCAATATGGATAGCGGCTGCGTGGAGCTGAAGTTCAACGATGGCAGTATGATCGCCATTAACTGCACTGCCGTGGAAAACGAAGTTACCGACAATATGTACGAACGGTCTGAGCTGGACTATTTGATCTACAATGCGCCGCT